>CAYTPS010000058.1:0-18220 GCA_964439245.1 uncultured Pirellulaceae bacterium
GGAACAAGGCCGACCGTTTTGACCACCGTTGGGATGTCCGCGTAACTTTCGTCTTCGAAGCCGCCAAAGACGGCTGTTACGGTAATCCCAAATTCCGCCAGTCGGGCGAGAATCTCTTCAGCATGTTTCGCCGTACGATTTCCTTGATGCGGGGCATGAATCTGAACGGTCGGAATCCCGATTTCTTTAGCGACCGAAAGATCCACACCAAGGCCAGCATCAATACTGGTGAAAACTCCAACAGGCCACTTTTGCATCTTGTTCCTCGCCACTAACAGGTCAACTCTCGTCGTCTGTCAGTTTAGGCGATAGCCAGACAATATGCACCCAGCGCTCTGGCCGAATTGTGGTTGAGCCGGAAATTCCTAGTTCAAGCTCTGTGGGGTGGACGAAGTGTTGGCAGCCTGGCGATCAGGTGCTTGGCTCATTTGAAGAATCGCATCCACGTCTCGCACGTTCTCAAAACTTAAGAAATCCTCAACGCCTTCATCATCACGCAGCATGAACCCCAAAATCCGCCAGCCTGATTTGCTTTTCCGGACCAGCCACGTCAGTTCGTCGGTGATCTCTTCTCCGTCCTCGACCTCGGTGATCACGCATTCGACCTGAGCCAGTTGCTGTTTGTCGGTTGCGTAGACGGCGCGATTGATTTTAACTTTGGCATCCTTGCCACCGATGGGTTGCAGATATAATCCCGCTTTGGCTGTTGTTGAAAGCGCGGTCGAAGACAACAGGCGTTCGGCCTTGACCCTTTCACCCCGATTGAGGTATTGCATAAATATCTCGCAAACACTTTCGGGGGACGCGTCCACTTCAGGAAGCTTTACCGAACTGGTTGCCGGCGATGTCACCTGCGATTCGCTAGCGACAGTGACCGTTTCTGTTTTTTGCGTTGAAACGCTTGGCGTTACCGTGGCTGGACTTTCACTTGCCACCGGTTCAGACGATCCGCAGCCCACTGTGCCGATGGCTGTCCAAACAATGCCCAGCATAAGCAAAGTAGTTTTGGGCTGAAACCGAAAGAGGGATGAAATTTGCTTGCTCATTGTCGCCGTCCATGCGATGAATATTCTCGACCGGCTTCGTGCCGGCTAGTAATTGATTTGCTCTTGAACCATCGATATTAAAAGATGGTAGCTAAGCATCTACTAAGGCCAGAAATCATGAGGTTTTTTGCCTTCTGGGTCAATACAGATCCCAAAAGCCAAATTGCCTGTTTTACCAAGCTGCTGTTGGTGTTTTCTCATTTCCAAGATGGTACATTTGGGTATCTGCAAATTTCTAGGTAGCTAAACTTAAAATAACCACTCTCGCGTGAACGCGTCTTACTGAACACCGAACAAGGATCCCAACCATGACCACTGACCAAAGAGAGAATCGTCGCCAATTTTTGAAGTTGTCTGCGGGTTCCGCCGCTTTTGCGACAATGGCCGCTGGTATGCAGCAGCGTCTGTTCGCCCATGACGATGCGACTGGCGGAACCAAAGAAGGAGGCGTGAAGCATTCGGTTTGCAAATGGTGCTACCCCAAACACTCGATCGAGGAACTATGTGTTGCCGGAAAAGAATTCGGTTTGGCTTCCATCGAACTGTTGCACCCTGACCAAATCGTGGTGGCTCAAAAGCATGGGCTCACCTGTGGTTTGGTATTCAACCCCACCATCAAAACGGACCAAGGAGTCAAGGTTGGTGGAATTCAGAAGGCTTGGAACCGCCTCGAGCACCACGATGCACTCGTGGAAGCCTACATCAAACGAATTGAGGAGACCAAGGCGCTCGGGCTGGATAACGTCATTTGTTTTTCTGGTAATCGAGATGGGATGAGCGACGAGGAAGGCATGAAGAATTGTGCCACGGGATTGAAACGTATTTTACCTTTGGCAGAAAAAAACGGCGTCACGATTACGATGGAGTTGTTGAATAGTCACGTTAACCACAAAGACTACATGTGCGACAAAACAGCTTGGGGCGTTGGTCTGTGCGACATGATTGGCTCCGAGCGAGTCAAATTGCTGTACGACATTTACCATATGCAGATCATGGAAGGCAACGTAATCAAGTGCATTCGCGATAACCATCAATACTTCAGCCACTATCACACCGGTGGCGTGCCGGGACGCAACGAGATCGATGATACGCAGGAGCTAAATTACCCTGCCATCATTCGCGCAATTGAAGAAACGGGATACACCGCCTTCTTGGGACAGGAATTCATTCCCAAACGCGAAGACAAACTGGCGTCGCTGAAACAGGGCGTCGAGATTTGCTCGGTGTAACGGGCCACTCACAATCAGATTCGCGCCAATGTTGCGTGCACGTCTCCCAGTGTCACCGTGGGCATGCGGAGAGCCAACCGTTTGAGTTCTGTGCAACTCCAGTTGTCGATCAACCTAATCACGCAGGCTGTGTTTGTTGGCGATGAGCCCACCAAACCAGCACCGCGCGTGATAGCGTTGTCGCCACGGCGCCTGAGACAAAACTGATCGCTGCCGTGTTGATCGTTGGTTCGGCAAAGGAGAAGTTAACGACTACCGTGACAATCAGACCAACAAGGGCCGCATAAAAACTGTAGACGGGAACGTCTGCGGCAAGTAAACAGCAGGCGAAAAGAAAACTGACGCCAAAACACGGCATCGCAATCGACATCAGAAACGTAGTCGAATTAATCCCGTCAAAGTTAGCCTGAAAATACTCCTGGTACTGCTGCGAGCCAAAAAACAAACTTGTCAACGGATCGCCATAAAAGTACAGAACTGCCGAAAAACCGATTAGAACTGCTCCCACAAACAAACAGTACCCGAACAGCATCTTAAGTAATCCCGGCCAACCGTGGCGGTTGAATTCTTGAGCACTGCGCGGAGCAAACAGACTCGCCACGCCCAACATGAATGGATTGGCCAGCAGAACAATGGTTACGCACGCAGTGTAGACCCCCGCCCCAACGGCTCCCAGTTTCGCCAACAAAAACCACTGCGAGAAATAGATCATGGTTACCGAACAGAGATTTTCGCACGCGATCCACTTACCGTAACCGAAGTTCTTGGCGGCCTGCTCTTTGGTACCGTCAAGACCGACAGTAAACGATCGTCGGTAGATCATCCACCAGCACGCCAAGCAGATCAAATTTGCGATCGCAGTGATCCCAAACACGGACGAAGCGCTGACGCTTTTGCTCAAGACAAGAACTGAAAGACAAGCCACGAACAAGCCGGCGAATAAAAACTCAATCAATGCCGACTGCTTCACTTGAATATCAGCCAGCAACCAACGGCGAGCAAACTCGCGCAGCAGTTGGAATGGCACCAAGACGGTTGCCACCAGCATTGTGATCGTTAATCCGGGATTCTCAGACACCTTCGCGTACTGATAGCCTGACACAGCCATCAAGAAGACAAACGCCAACACCGAGAACACCAAAGATATCATCAACATCTTTCCGGCGAACTTTTGGTCATCGGTGGTCTTGGCCTTGTGATTGAAAAACGTCATCGGCGTCGTAATCAGCGCCTCATGAAGCCCAATCACCAACATCATCAAGCCGAAGGTGGCCTCGTAGTAACCAAGTTCGGCGCTCGATCCCAATCCGACCGCGCCCTCAGGGGAGAGTTTTCCACCGACGACCATTTTCGAAATGAACCGAGTGACACTTAAAATGGCCTGGCCAGAAAGCGCCCAAAATAACGCCCACGGCAATCGCGCGATTAACTTGGACGAAACCGTTGGCTCCGAATCGACGATGGAAAGTGGTTTTGAGATGACAGGCTTCTTTTCGATACGCGAGAAATACTGATTTGCGGTCTTTTTGCGCAGACCTATCGGTAGAAATACGATTGCCAATATACTCTGAAATTCGTTTTCTTAATTGCTCAGAACCCCTGCTTTGCAGCGATTTTGAATGGCCGAGTAACGAATATCCGGCCTGTCATACCGGGGCTGGCACTTTAGTTAGTTACCGCACGCTAGCAGCGCGGACATGTACCGTATAACGGTAAGTTTTGCCCAATAGAGAGCGTCTCTCTCAGACAGTTCAATGCCCGTGAATCACTTGCGATTTCTTGTAATTTCGTGCCAGAATCATGGGCCATTGCGATAGGATGATCGATGCACGCCTACAGGAGATTCTGAAGTCGCTATTTCTCCGATTTGCGGAGATAGGTAAGCTTCGGCGTCGCTAACAGCCCCGGCTCATGATTCACCATGCAAGATCCATTTCGTCCAAATTCCAATGCCCAACTGATGCGCGAGGCACAGATTGGTTTGATCGTGATCGGGCTGTTGCTGTGTGTGTTGGTTTATGTTGCGTTCTATCGTCTGACCAACCGCAGCACACGGTTTGACGAAATCGCTCGCAATGTAGCGGTTGCAGAACCAGTCGATGGCGATCCCTATCGCGCGCATGCCATTGTTAAAACGGAACAAAAACTTGAGGATAGGCTTGAGGAGAATAAACAGAGCCCCCTTCCAACCATCGAAAAATCATCCTCGAGGGTAGAGAAGCACACTGTTGGTTTGCGGCAGTCACTTGCCGATCAAAACGTTGCTCAAGCAACCCACGTATCCCCGCAAACTCAATCCAGTGGCTTCGTTGCCAAGTCTGCCTTCACCGACCAAGCACCTACAGGAAAGACCACTTCTGGATTCGCGGCGAGCGCCAATCGCGATTCTGCAAGGACGACATCGAACAGTAAGCCAAATGAGTTTCTATCAACTCAATTCGGTGACAAGGTCCCCAAGAAATCAACTCAAACGCTACCATCAAAAAAGCCGCAGCGGATTAAGCCGCCGGTCCTTAAATCAGAATTCGGTAGCTCCTCCAGCAAAGATTTTCTTCCGAATCCAACCACCAAAGAGAAGAGAATCAAAAACGACACTTCCAGCTTCAGGCCCACTCCAAAGTTACCACCCAAAGTCGTAGAGAGTGCGGTCGCGAAAGTTCCCCCAAAGCCGAAGCAACCGGTGCCTGAAAAGGTTGACGAAATACTAAAGCGTCAATTGGCTGTTGCGTCTGACAAGGATCAAACCAGCAGTTTCGTGCCCGAACCGGCCGCCCCTAAGCAACAAGAAGAACCGCAAAACTCCGCCTTCAGCCAACCACAGAAGACGGCGACAATTGGTCAGACTTCCGCGGTTGAACCCATCGAAGAATCGCCAACTGATGTGCTGAAATCATCCGATGCGTTTGAGAATCCATTGAACAAAACTGACCAGTCTTACACCACACGCGCGGGCGACAGTCTGTGGACGATCGCGCAAGCCCAATATGGCGACGGCCGTTTTTTTCGAGCGTTACATCGCGTCAACCAAGACAGACTTTCCTCATCTGAATCACTTCCTGCGGGGACGTCTCTAACCGTGCCGACGATACAGGAACTTCGGCGGCACTATCCAGAGCTGTGTCCAAAAGAAGACAAAGTGAACTATCGTTCGCAGGATCTGACAGATGTCCCCGACACAGTTCCCAGGCGTGATGAGGAACCGTTGGAAGAGCGTTTCTACGTTACCGAAGATGGCGATACGTTATTCGAAATTGCGAGGCAGCGATTCGGCCAGGCCTCGCGTTATCTCGAGATTTACGAGCTAAATCGTTTTCGTATCCCCGAAACGGCGAACCACCTGACTCCCCTTGGCGGCGGAATTGAGTTACTCTTACCGAAGTAGTTGATCTGTAATTGGGATCCATTTTATCTTCTTCGCGCTGCCTCATGTCTGTTCCTTCAGTTTCACAAATTGTCTCCGGCGGACAAACTGGCGTTGATCGAGCAGCGTTGGACGTTGCCATCGCTTTGGGAATTCCACATGGCGGTTGGTGCCCGCGCGGTCGCAAAGCCGAAGACGGAACGATCTCCAACGTCTACCAGTTGACCGAGACAAAGTCAGCCCGTTACGTGGTGCGTACAGAGAAAAACGTAACCGATTCCGATGGGACGCTGATCCTATACCGCGATCGAATGTCGCGTGGGACAGCATTGACTGCAAGTTTTACCCGCCGCCATGTTCGGCCCTGTCTTTCGATCGATATTGCTGCCATGCAAACGCGTGACCTGGAACAGGACTGGCTGGCGGAAAAGGTTGCAGAAATTCACGCGTGGTTGATCCAGGAAGGTATTTCGACGCTCAACGTTGCCGGCCCCCGTGAATCTACGTCCTCAGGCATTACCGATGACGCGCGTACGCTGTTGACGACGGTATTTGAAGAAATTGCCGAAAATTAGAGTTTCACTTGGCCACATTCCCCCGAATTCAACGCCTCAGATTGATATAGTCGCCGACGGCAATGCTTGTCAAAATGTGCCAGCGAACTCGATTCTGATTCCGGTACACTTTCCATTGAAAATTCTGCAAATCATCTCCGGACGGCACATCAATGGTGCGCTGACGTACTGTAAGTTTCTCTCCGAGCATCTAATCGCGCGCGGACACGACGTGACGATTCTCTGTCGCGCCGACGGCTGGGTAGACAAGCAGAAGATCCCCGGCGTTAAGATCTTTCATAGTGAAATGAACCGTTCGCTAAGTGAGATTGGTCGGATCCGTGATTGGGCCAAGGCTGAGAAATTTGATTTGCTGCATTCGCACATGACGCGTGCCCATGCGTTTGGGGTGTTGTTGAAAATGGCCACTGGAATTCCGGTTGTCGCAACGGCTCACAACCGGTCGTTGCAGCTGCACTGGACGTTTAACGATTTTGTTATCGCCAACTCTAATGCAACCGGTAGGTACCAGCGGAACCTTAATCGCGTATCGCCCAACAAGTTAAAAACCGTTTACTGTTTCACCGATCTGCAGCGCTTCAATACGATCACGCCCAAGAGCGTCCGCATTGCGACTCGTCATTTGCAAAACACCCCGGACGATTTTCTGGTCGGTGTCGTTGGAGAGGTTGTCGCGCGGAAGGGCCATCTGTACCTGTTCCGTGCGCTAGAGCGTTTGTGTCATGAAATTCCTAACTTCCGTCTGGCGTTGCTGGGAAGGTTTCGCAGAGAGGAAGCTTATGTGAAAAAGCTGCGATCTATTCTGATCAAGAATGGGCTTTATCGGCGAGTCAAATGGTGCGGTTTGCGCAGCAACATCCAAGACTTCATGGCGGCTTTCGAAATTACGGTGGTCCCCTCGGTGGAAGAACCGTTGGGATTGGTCGCATTAGAATCACTGGCTGCTGGAACTCCGGTCGTTGCCGCCGATACAGGTGGCTTGCCAGAGATCGTCCAACACCAAAAAAGTGGATTGGTTGTTCCACCGAAGAATCCCAACGCACTTGCCGACGCCATCATCGAACTTTACAAATCCCCAGCTCGGAGAGCAGAGATGGGCCAGTTTGGCAAAGAGTTCGTTTTTCGTGAATTTGATCCTGATCGCCTGACCGATCAGGTAGAAGGCGTTTACCATAGGATCGTAGAACGCGAATCAATCAGTCGAGCGGCATAGTCTTTTGGCTCTTGCTGCTCTTCGATTTCAACTATCGACACCACAGACAGAAACTTATGGAACTTATTTCTTGCCTCCTTTTTCGTTGCCGAGACGAAGTCGGCATCATCGCCGCGCTGGTCGAATTTTTCAAAGACCAAAAGGTCTCGATTTCTCGGTTCGAGGAATACACTGACGCTTCCAACTTTTTCACGCGGCTGGAATGGCGAGGAGATCATCCGTGGACAAGTGGGATTGATTTCGCCGAACAGTTTCAATCGGTTGCCGCTAACTTCAAAGACGCTTCGTTTCGCGTGCATTTTTTTGATCAACCGCAGAAGCTAGGTCTGTTTTCCTCGAAGGAGCCTCATACGCTAATCGAGGCACTGAACAAATGTGAGGCCGGTGATTATCCCAATACCGAAATTTCGTTTTTGATTGCCAATAGTCCGAGCATTGAAAAGTATGCCAAACGTTATGACATCCCTTTTCACTACGTAAAAACTTACAAGGATCCGGTTCGCCACGAAAAGGAACAGCTAGAGATCATCGCGGAGTATTCGCCTGACCTGATCGGTCTGGCGCGGTATATGAAAATATTGACCAAAGAGTTTATCGCAGCGGCCGGTTGCCCGATCGTCAATATCCACCATTCATTTCTGCCCAGTTTTGTCGGGGCCAAGCCGTATGAGCTTGCTTACGAGCGTGGCGTAAAGCTAATCGGAGCCACATCGCACTACGTGATTCCAGCGCTCGATCAGGGGCCCATCATTGAGCAAGATGTTGTGCGCGTTCAGCCCGGAGATTCGGTTGAACACATGAAGCGCATCGGGCGCGACGTGGAAAAGAAAGTCTTCGCAACCGCGTTGGGCAAAGCGCTCCAGCACAAAACGATCACCTACGACAATAAGACGATCGTCTTCAACTAGAGCGCCTGTGAGTACCCGTCTTTGTAGTGCCGGCTTCAACTGGCAGCCAACGCCTAACGGCCAGTACTACTCAGACGATTTGCGCACATTGAGTTTTTCAGCCGTGCCATGTTCACGCGCAGTTCAAGCGGCACATCAGGCATTCCGGTGGTTCATATGGGTGCCATGCTTCACGCAACGCGTGAGCATGTAAAAAACTAAGGTCTCCGTCTGAATTCGATGCCACGATTGAATCTCTGACTGAGCATGGTCATGCTGCGCGTGACCATGACACCCATCGCCTTTGGTTTTAGTTTTACCGTATCCGATTACCGGAATGCCTCAAGCTGCGCACGGCCATGGCAACCGGCCGAAAGAAACACTTTCCATTCCTGCCAAATCGAGAGTTGCCTAGTTATTCATCCCTCTAATCCACTGCTCAATCAAATCCGTCCCTTGACGATCGACCTGGTTGCTGCCAATGGTCGGCATGCGGCCTTGGCCCAGAGTTTTCATCCGGTGCAGCAGCAAAGACCTCTCAGGGTCGCCGGGGGCAATCAGTAGCCCCCCTGCAATCCCTAGATCCGTCTGAGCTGGTTTCACGCCGACGATTTTGGTTTGCTCCAGTTGCGCCGCGATTCTCAAGTCTATGTTGGCATTGCCAGGGCCGTTGGGGCGATGGCACATCGCACAATTGACTTCCAACAGCACCCGCGCCCGTGTTTCAAGATCGGCCGATTCGTCAAACGGGAAACAATACTCGGGCGCCGCTTCAGCATCAAACTGATCAATGTCCAGGATACCACTGTTCAACCATTGCGAAATTTGATTGACATCCTTTCCTTCTTGCGAACGGTTAAGCTGAGCCGTGTTCATTCCCAATACGTATCCGGCAGCATCGGTGTGGCAGCTGGCACATTCGGATGAGGATGGCGAATGCCATGTTATCGGCGCCCATTTTTTTCTTCCGGGGACAGGCTGCCAAATTTCCAGCTGTTTGCCTTCCGGCATCAGCAACGCGTCCTTTCCCTTTTTATCCCAAACGTAGGTAGCCGCTTCCCAGCCGGCATCCGTTCGGAGAATCAAACGCGTCTCGATTGGCTTTTTGTTTGGCTGCTGAAAGTGTTTGACAATCTTTCCGCCGACCGGGATCTCCCAAGTGCCATTCTCTCGGTACCCCAGTTTCGTACCCTCGGGCAACCAGAAATACCGATGCTTGATCGCATTGTCAGACCAAAACGGTGCATTGACCTCATAGCGGTGGTAGTCGTCAGAGAATGTTTGTTTCTTGATCGACGCAAAAATATCGGTTTCCGAAATCTTGTCGGCCCAATCCTTAAACGTGTCTTCTGGCTCATCCGCGGGGACGATCCGATAAATTGATCCATCAAAACTACAAAGGAACAATTCGCCCTGTTGATCTTCACCGAAGCTGGCGATGCTTCGTCCCGTCCGCCTGACAAGCTTACTCTCGTAGTCGCCGTCGTCGTTCTTCTTTAGGCTCCACATGTTGCCCGAGATGTAGTCTCCGTAGAAATAAACGCCGTCCAAGTCAGGATAACGCTGGCCTCGATAGACGGCGCCTCCAGTGATCGACAGTCCCCACTTGTGACTGTAACTGGCCACCGGCGGCACATGCTGGCCCGCCGCCAAATCGGTTTCCTCTTTGAAAATTTCATCGGCCTCGAAGCGATTCCAACCATAGTTACCGCCTTTGACTATTAGATTCACATCTTCAAATCGATTTTGCCCAACATCGGCTGCCCACAGCTCTCCCGTTTTACGATCGAAAGAGAAACGCCAGACGTTTCGCAGGCCATAAGCCCAGATCTCTGGACGCGCTCCTTCTGCGGCGACCGAATCGCCAGCAAATGGGTTGTCTGCGGGGATCGCATATTTCAAGTCGCCCTGTTGATGATCGACGTCGATCCGCAGAATTGAGCCCAGTAGCGTTTTCAGGTTTTGGCCATTGCCGTGAGGATCGTCTGCCTTACCGCCATCACCGAACGAGATGTACAAAAACCCATCCGGTCCAAAACCAATCGCGCCGCCATTGTGGTTCCGATAAGGTTGCTTCTGTTTCAACAGAATCTCTTCGGAATCGGGATTCGCTGTGGAAAAGTCATCCTCAGAAACGCGAAACCGCGCCACGATGCTGGTCATGTCCTCGACGCTTGATGAATAGTGAACGAAGAACTGCCCGTTGCTCTTGAAGTCTGGGTGAAACGCTAAGCCCAACAAACCTTCTTCGTTGCCCTCGCGCGAGATACGATCGGAGATGTCTAAAAAGACGCTGCAGGAGGTGGGATCTTCCTCATTTTGAAAAACGCGAATGATGCCTTTTTGTTCAACAACGAAAACACGATTAGAATCGTCTCCGGCATGCGTTAGAAATACAGGACGCTCAAACCGCAGAAGCTCAAAAGCTTTCTCCAAGCCGATGCCTGTTGGTTTTTCGGCCGGCGCAGTTGCTGCAGAAGGGGCAGGGGAGGGCGATTCTTGTGCGGTCACTGGCGAAACACAGAGCATCACCAGCCAAACCAAAAATCCCAATGCGAGTAAGCCTAAACGAGGTAATTTTGTAAGACTCATTATTTGCCTGTCAAACAGTTCTTTTAAGTTATGGAATAGAGCCAGCAAGTATACCCTTGCTTAACCCCGATTATTGAAGTCGGCAGGCTTTAATCATTAAATCGCGCGCAATTCCCGCACGAAATCCGAAAAGGCACAAAACCTTTCCAGTGAGGAACAACGTTTTGCACCACGTCATTTCCACATTGAATCAAGGCCCAATAATTGCGCAGAACCTGACAGTGCAAGTGTTGCCCCGCACAGCGACGGTTGATTGTCGGCGAAACGCCAATCAACAATTGGCAAGCTCCAACGCTTTGTCTTTGATTCCCTTTAGGTCGATCTTCCCCGTGCCAAGAATTGGCAGCGCGTCGACGCGATAGTAGCTGTCCGCCGAGGGGATAAACACGTTTGGCAAACCAGCATCCTTCAGAACGCCAGTCATCTCATCAACCGTTTTGTGATCGCGCGTGTACAGCACGACCAAACGCTCGCCCTTTTTCTCACATGGGACGGCGGTCACTGCGACCGCCAAGTGGTCGTCTTCATCGTCTTCAGGAGTTGTATCAAGGAACTCAGAAAGCAACTCTTCAATCTTTAGATGCGGCACCATTTCGCCGCCAATTTTTGAAAATCGGCTGATGCGGCCGGTGATCTTGATGAAACCATCCTCGTCAATCAGTGCGACATCGCCGGTCTTATACCAACCGTCGACGATCACTTCCTTAGTCGCCTCGGGATTGTTCAAATAGCCCTTCATCACAATCGGCCCGGTAATCCACAGCATTCCAGATTCATTCGGCGGCAGCTCTTCTCCCGAATCCAGATCGCACACCTTGGCGGCCACATTGGCAATCGGTCGTCCAACAGTACCCGATTTCGCATCCACCTGAAATTTACCAGTCTGCCGCGACTCGGGAATGTTCGCTGCCACGGCGGGAGACAATTCAGTAACGCCGTAGCCCTCAACCGGCATGACGCCAAACTTCTCATGGTACTGCACCGCCAATTCTGGCGGCAATCTTTCTGCACCGGTCACCACCGCGTCCAACGTTGCAAACTGCTCGGGCGTACAACGCCGCATGTAGCTTCGCAAAAACGTCGGCGTCGCCATCAAGATTGTGCCTTTGAAACGCTTGGTCAGTTTCCCGATTTGTTTGGCGTCCAACGGATTCAAATGGTAGGCACCACGAATGTCGCACATCATCGGTGCCCAAAGCGTAATGGTGTAGCCGAACGAATGGAAGAACGGCAGCACGCCAATCACCGTGTCCTCGTTCTTTCTGAAACCTGCTGCCTTTTCGAAACCTCGAACATCAAAATAGACATTCTGATGGGTCAGCATGACCCCTTTGGGAACACCCGTTGAGCCAGACGTGAACACGATCGTCATTACATCATCGGGCTTGAGCGCGAGCAGTCCCAGCTTCCTCACCAGCAATGACCCCGGCATCAAAAAAGCCTCAAACCACGAAAGGGCCTTATCCGCACTGGTGACCTTGTCCTTCAGGTCGTCCAAGAAAACGACTTCCGCATCGAGATTAAATCCGAATTTGTCAGCAACCTTTCTCGTGGTCAACACGTGCTTGATCCCTGCTTCCTTAATGCAGTGATTGATCAGATCTTCGGATAAAGAATAATTCAGATTGACGGCGACCTTCTTGTCGAGGCCCAGCGTCAAATTGACGATCGCTCCACCGACCGTTGGCGGAATCAAAACACCTACGTTCGTTTCGTCCGACGAAAGAACCTCTCGACGAAGTAGACGACGCAACACGAGGGCGCGCGTCAGCAGCATTCCCCCGGTCTCTTCGGATCCTAAAGAGTCACCGATTTTTGATTTCTTCTTCTGCCGTTTACAAGAATAAATAAATTCAATGATCGGCGGAGTGATTTCACTTGCGTAATTATTCACGGTTTTGGTGCTCAATCTTTGGACGGATTTCTGAATCTCATGCATCGTTTCAGGATGCGGTTGGATCGGTTTGCCAAAATGGATGGAAACGGGACGGCGAAACGTTCGGGGAAATTTCGTGAAGGCTTTACCTTCGGAATAGCTAAAAATACTACCCCACAATTCATCAAAATACACTGGGACGATGGGCACTTTCCGGTCGCCAAGTATTTTTAAGAGTCCTGGCTTAAAGCTTCGGACCTGGTTCGAACGCGAAATGCCTCCTTCGGCAAAGATGCCCAGCACTTCGCCTTCGTCTAGAGCCGTTCGAGCGACTTTGAAGGCGTTGCGGATCGATTTCGGGCCGCCTCCCATCAGGATTACACCACAAAAATCCGCCCAAGCCTTCATCACACCACTTTTGAAGTTACCCGCCCAAGCAATAATTCGAACCGGGCGCGGTGGAAAGACGCGAAAGATCACCGCATCCAGCCAAGACGAATGATTCGGGATTAGGACAGCGGCACCTGATTTCGGAACGTTCTCCAGCCCCGTAATTCGCACGTTATAGATCACACGCAGCATCACCAGCCAAGCCATCCTGACCATTTCACGTGAGAGCCGATAGATAGAGTAAAGAACAACCGGGACCGTCAGCAGTCCCATGATCAAGAACACACTTCGGGAACTAAACAGCGGCAACTTACCCGACTGCTGAAGCACCTTGCGAATGTGCCGCTGTTGCGAGCTTGAAAAACGATCACTGCTATTGAAGCTGGCCATCGAGGTTTGCAGGTCGGCTTCTTTCCGCTGCTCGATCTCGCTAGTGATCATTTTTGAAAATGCTGTGCTGCGAAGTGTTTCCGGCAGTGCGGCCAAAAACCCGTCGGCCTTGAGCTCAATTGCCCCACCAGTCGATTTGTCCGCCGCCGATAACTGTTGACACACCGCTGACGTGTACTGGTCAACCTGCTCTTGAATCAAAGCACAGTCACTATCCGACACCGACGAACAATAAAATGCGGACGACAGTTTATCCAACGATCCGGCGTTGTTGCCGAACGTAAGTGCTGCGTAAAGCACCGCCATTAGTGCGATGCCGGTAAACGTCATGAAATTTGACGCCGACAGAATCGCACCGCGTCTCTCTGGCGGGCTGTTGTGCTGTAGGTACGATGCCAAGGGAACGTCAAAGAACCCGGCACTAATGCCCAACCCCGCCAACAGGGCGCAAGCAAGCACGAAATTGAATCCAATGGTCTCACCGATGAAGTCGGCCGGCACGAAGAACAACAGCACCCCGAAGATGCACATTCCAAACGCGCCCCAAGGAACCAACCCCAACTGAATCCTGCCGCCAGAGATAATCCCCGCCAGCAAGCTTCCGAAGCCAAGTCCCATCACCAAAGAGACCAGCAGCGGGAGTTTCTCTGTCTCATTGATGCTGCCACTTTCGGCGGCGAACGTGTCGATGTTCAGCTGCGCAAAACTGGCGATGGCGTAGAAAAACAAACTGCCTAGGGCGACACGAAACAGCCGCCCCATCGAGAACAAACTGTAGAGATCGGCAAACGTATGCGCTGGCAGATTCGTTGGGAATTTTGCGTCCGGTTTGGCCGCCCCCTGCGACCGAATCGCAAAACTGATCACGGTGCCCACGACCGCGATGCCAATCAAGGTGGCACCAGTCAGCCAAATATTCGATTGTCCGCGATCGCCTGCCATATCGGCCAACCAACCGCCGACGCCCATCCCGATGATCACCGCCGATAGCGTGGCGAGGTTAAAAATACCGTTGCCGGTAGAAATTTCCGTTTCGTCCAGCAGCTCGGGAATCGTCCCGATCTTGGCCGGAGAAAACAACGCGCTCTGCGCCCCCATGAGAAACACCGTCACCATCAGCAACGTCAAACTGGCAAGCAGCAGCGAACAAACTCCAATCACCATCACAACAATCTCTAGCACCTTGCAGGCGACGATCACATGCCGTTTGCTAAATCGGTCGGCCAGCCAACCCGCTGGCGCTGCGAACAGCAAATAGGGAACCACAAATAGAATCGTTCCCAACATCAGGATCTGTCCTTCATTGCCGGGGGTGACGTATGTCTTGCCGGCGCCGATGACAAACCAGCGAAACGCGTTGTCGTTGATCGCCGTCAGCCAATTGGTCCAGAGGAGGCTTTGAAAGCTAGGGGTCCAAATGCCGGAGGTTTTCTTTTCCGGTGAATCGATAGCAATGGAATCCAAGGGAGCAGTCCTCTGTGTGATTTCAGCCGACGCGATCAGTCGGTTCGATCAATCGGCGGGGGAAGCGATACGGTGCCAATGAAATCGAATTGCCGTCCATTGGTCTCCCATAGCATAGCGTTTGCGGAGACAGATGACTGCCCCGATTCACGCTTCAAACAGGCCAGCGACTTTCTCTTGCAAGTCCTTCCCCCCGGTAAAACGTTCGCAAACAGCCCCTGGAACATCGTCGCAGATTTTCTGCCAACGTTCGGGCTCAAGCGGATGATCTGGCAGCTCGCGAATAAACAGCCCGACAATATTACTAGGAAACTTACTGGCGATTTTTCGATAGATCTCCGGATCCTTTTCCCCCGAATCACCAATCAGGATGTATCGCCGACGCGGTAGGTTGCGGATCAGCTTTTGAATCGCCGACCGTTTTCCCTTTCGATGAAGAATCACTTTTTTCAGCAACTGATCACGCAACCGAAAATTTCGCAAGTGCACCGTCCCCATGGGGAACTGCTCGTTCTTTCGCCACTGATTCAGTGATTCAAACATTTGCCAAGGACTGGCCGACACATAATGAAAGCAACTCCCTAACGTTGCCCAATGTTGATAGACCTCGGACATCTCCGGCACCGATCTAAACTCACGAACGAACGTGTTGTGCAGCAGCTCACGCCGGTTGCCAACACAGGTATGTTTGATGGTGTCATCAATATCGGAGACGACACTGATTCCATGTTTTGGAATTAAGCAGATCTCTCCGGAAACGGCCAGCTCACTTTCCTCCTCTGCCCCAAGCGGGTCTCCTCCCATCACCGAAATGCGATATTCAATAGTGCCCGTGTCAGCCCCCGATATCGCCTTGACTCGTTCATCGTCCAGCAAAAACCTCTGCTCGAACCTACCGGAGCGTTTGACTCTTTTTTCGAACTCGAATTTTTGGTCACCGATGTTGACCATGATGCGCGGACGAGGTTTACACTTTGTCATGAACGGCATGACGCGTTCTTGGAACCGCTTGCTGGCCATCTCCTCTTCGGTGGCCTGCATGACTCCACCAAGCATGTTGACCAACATTTTCTGTCGCCGATTGAGAACCACCGGCGACTTCCATGCGACCCCCGAAATACCTACGCTCCAACGCCCGTCGGGCAATTGAAACCCGTAACCGGGGTAGGCCGACAGTTTGATCGTGGATCGAGTTGAACCGCTATTATCGATGATGGACCCGTGATTTAAATACTAAAGAAAACGTGATCGTCGATCCGCCCAGCGTTGAACGTTGCTGTCAGATTGTATCGCATTTCGAGGCCAATGAAATCCAGCGAAATCGAGTAGAGACCGCTGCACAACCGTGTTCTCAGTACCGGCTTTAACCTAACGCTGCTCAATCGAGATTCATTTTTGTTTGCGATGCTTCACGTGCCACGTGCAGCATCGCCCCCGGCCCTTTATTCTCAAAGTGTCGAATTGCTGGACCCCCTCATGCCGCGCGTAAACATGCCCCCACGGGAAGCTGAATGTGCGCATCAATGTGCGCAGGTCGTTTGGGCAGTATTGGGATTCAACCGTAAGCCCGGCCGTGCTCAGCACAAAGACGATACATCAAACTGGCAAATCCAGTTTCAAAATGCCGCCGACCTGCTCGGCGGTTCGTTCCACAAAAAAAGGGCAGCTTTGCAGCCACCCTTGATGTGCATTTCTTCGAAAAGCGAGACGCCTAGTCCCACCACCACTGTCCCTCAGCCAAGTTGTCGACTGCGATCGATGCCTTGACCTCGTTGATTTTGCCTTCTGTATCAACGGTCACCCGATCAGAATTGAGACAAACGCGTGGTTGAATACTGACGCCACCTGCAATGGCCGACACCAGAGAACTACCTCGCCACACAGCATTGAGAACGGCGTCCACTTTCTGCGGCGCCCGGAAACGCTCGACCGAAACAACCGACTCGTCCCCGAAGGACTCCATCGACCAACCGGCTTTCTCGTAGAGGCCCTTTTTCTGGATGAAGGCTGCCGCGATTGACAAATCCATCAGGTTTCTCAATTCGCCGTAGATAGGACTAACCTCGGCCAGTTTATCGTAGGCCTTGGTGAAGGAAGTGGTAAACTTCTGACTCGCTTTGTTCAGCTTACCCGTTCGAGTGCGTTTTCCTTGGCTTGAAACTGTCTCGTTCTCGCCAAGCAAAAGCACGCCAGAACCAGTCAGTTCCATCGCCATCGAATCTTCGGCAACGGTGACTGAATTGTAATTCGGTTGGAAGAACCAACGCTGCATCGCCGCCGCGGAACGTGTCGTCGCAACTTCAATAAAGCTAGTGATGCCGACCGGAGGACGCTCGAGGCCAATGCCGATCAGCTTCATGTTGTAGTCCGCCTCCGCAAGGACTTGAGCAAAGTGAGTCTTAGGCGAGACACCCTTGATGGTGATTTCTTGATAGCCGAGTGCATCTCGGTAGTACCGCGCGACATCCATCGCTTGATTGCGACCAACAGCACCGGTGCGTCGCGTGGCAGCGTTCAAATTTCGCAAACCTTCCTCAGTCGGATCAATCGAAACCGAGATGACGCGTGTTGTGTTGTCTGGACTGAATGCTCGCAAAGCAACAATCAAATCTTGAAGGTGCAAAACAGCCCGGCCTGTGGTCATGCCAACGACATGGTCGTTGCCGGCGCGAAAGTAACCCTCGGCAGGCCCGGCGACAACGATGTCTTTGTTTTCAGAATAGTAAAATACGTGCGTGATACGCGTTAGTCCGGCAAGGTACTGCATGTCGTCGGGAATAGGTTTGCCCGAATCCAATAGTTCTCTGACTTGCTTCTCAAGTCGAATCAGAGATACCTTACGAAGCTTGCTTGGCTTTTGAAGTTCTTGATTGACGCTAACCTTGGCTTCGTTCAACCGACGCATTGTCAGTTCACCGTTTGGGTCAACCTTGGCACGAGCCGTCAGAAAACCCTCGGCATCGATTCTTACGCCACCGGGGGCGTCATCAATGTCATCGTCTCCGCCGTTCTGCGCAAGGATTGGTTGAGTCGACAGAGCTACGGCCGAAAGGAACATTAGAGCTGCCAAAAATGGGATTCGCCCGAGCATTCGATTTTATCTCCGGTAAGTCATAGGTAGATGAACAGGTGGTCTTACCCAGTGTTTATCGCACCTTTTCTAAGTCTGCCCCCATGATTTTTAATCAGGGCCAGAC
>CAYTPS010000059.1:0-10734 GCA_964439245.1 uncultured Pirellulaceae bacterium
ACATCCCTTCGTTCATCTCGCTCTTGCAAAATGGAATTTTCCTTGACGAAGCTGATATCAATGGAGACGGTGTTGTTGACTTCGCTGATATCCCGTTCTTTATCAACTTGCTTATGAACCAGTAGTCGAGCAGGGCATAGTTGGGGATTTTCAACCACAGAGGCAGATCGTCTCGCAAATTGGCTGGATCAAGCCCCGTTTGATCCCGGTGCGAGCTACATTTGAATGTAGCGGCCCAAGTGAATGCCTGTTATAATAAGGTGGTAATGGCGCCCCTCCTCGGCCGGCAATAGCGGCCCGTTTCTCTCTGCGCTACGTTGTATCGTGACGAGCCAGAGGTGCATTTTCCGTACACTCTTGAGTTCTACCATGCCGATGTTTTCTTCGTTTTCCCGTTCGAGGTTTATGAAACGGGGCCCTCACGCAACCGGCCGTCGAAAAGGGCCCGCTATTCGACCACGGTACGAGGCTTTGGAGCCCCGTCATCTGTTAGCTGCCATGCCGGTGATAAACGAGTTCTTGTCGTCCAATGGCTCTGGCTTGGTTAATGACAATGGCAACAGGTCTGACTGGATCGAGATCTACAATGCGGGTGACCTAACGGTCAATCTGCAAGATTACTCACTGACAGATGATCCGACCAACACGTCTAAGTTCGTATTTCCCAATCTGAATCTTCTTCCGGGACAGTATTTGGTTGTCTATGCCGATGACGACGCCAACCCTAACGCCGGAAACGATCAGTACACTGGATTCAGTCTGAGCAGTTCTGGAGAATACGTTGGGCTTTACGATCCAAGTGGAACGGTGGTTTCAGAGTTCGCAGCCGGCGGCGGGGACTACCCCACGCAACTCACGGATATAAGTTATGGCTTTGTAGACGATGGCAGCTTCGGTCAACCAAGCTATTTCTCTGTTCCAACTCCCGGTGCCGCCAATCAAAGTCCTGTCTTTGGAGTTGTCGAACGCGTGACTTCTTCAGTTACGCCTGGATTCTTTGACGCTCCATTTCCCGTTGCACTTTCGACCACGACCGCTAACGCGACCATTCGATATACGACTGACGGCAGCACGCCGACGGCAACCAATGGTATCACGTACACTGGGCCAATCACCATTAACGGAACGACGAATCTGCGAGCCGTTGCGACTCAGTTTGGTTATCTGTCGGTTCCGGACAGAACTTGGAGCTACCTGTTTCTCGATGACGTGCTTCAACAGAATTCGAATGCTCCATCCTCCGGTTGGCCTTCGAACGATGTTAATGGGCAGTTGATCGACTACGGGATTGACCCTGATGTGATTTCCCTTCAAGGTGCGCAGGCGGTCAAAGATGCTCTGTTAGCTATTCCAACTTGGTCAGTTACAACAGACGTAGACAATTTGTTCGACGCGTCGACAGGCATTTACGTCAATGCAAATAATGACGGAATCGCTTGGGAGCGACCGGCATCTTTAGAGCAGCTAAACCCAGACGGTTCGGAGGGCTTTCAGGTTAACGCGGGGATTCGAATTCGCGGCGGATTCAGCCGGAATGACAATAATCCGAAACACGCATTTAAGTTCTTTTTCCGTAGTGAATATGGCGACTCCTCGCTCGAATACGATCTATTCAAAGACGATCCATCGGCCACCCAGTCTTTTGAGAAAATCGACCTGCGAACGGCGCAAAACTACTCGTGGAGCTTTTACGGCGACCCGTCCAATAACTTTGTTGCCGACGTGTTGGCCAGAGAGAACCAAGCGTCTTTGGGGCAGCAGGCAACGCGCAGTCATTGGGTTCACTTGTATCTCAACGGGCAATACTGGGGGCTTTTTCAGTCACAAGAAAGGGCCGATGCAAACTTTGGAGCAAGCTATTTCGGTGGTGACGCCGAAGACTATGATGTCCTCAAACCAGAGCGCGGTCCTTATCAAAATATCGCAACCGACGGGAATTTTGCCGCCTATGATGCGTTGTACCAGCAAGCCCTAGCCAGAGGTGCTGATGGTGTGACCCCAGCGTTTGCCGACAATGCCGCCTACTATAAAGCTCAGGGGCTCAATCCTGATGGGACGAACAATCCTAATTACGAGCCGTTGTTGGATGTCGAAAATTTGACCGCCTATATGCTGGTCATTCTTCAAAGTGGTAACTTTGACGCTCCAATTAGTAACTTTCTTCAAAACAATAGGATTAACAACTATTTTGCGGTACGCGACAGAACCGGTGATGAGGGCTTTCGTTTCTTCGTGCACGACTCTGAGCACTCGTACAGGTCAAACGAAAATCGTGGGCTTAACCGAAACGGACCGTATAACCATCCGAATTTCGAATCCGGTGTGGAATATTTTAATCCGCAATGGCTACATCAACAGTTGATGGCCAATCAAGAGTATCGAGTTCAGTTTGCCGATAAAGTCCAAGAGGCCTTTTTTAATGGCGGCCCAATGTCAGTTGAAGCACAGATCGCCAGAGTCGATGGCAACGCCGCTGAAATCGATCAAGCAATTATTGCCGAATCGGCTCGCTGGGGAGACTCAAAAGTCTCGTTTCCGCGCCTGCGCAGCGATTGGCTCAACGCGGTCGATGATTTGCGATCTTTTTTGAACGCTCGGAACAACGTGGTCGTCGAGCAATTCAGAAACACTGTATTGGAATTGAAAACCAATCCCGGGAGTTCCAACTACAACAACGTTGTGCAGGCTCCATTGTTTCCAGATTTGGACGCACCTGAATTCGCGGTCAACGGAACAACTCAAAGCGGGGGAGAAGTTGCGGCGGGAGACTCTCTGACGCTGGCTGGGAATGAAGGAACAGTTTATTACACAACTGACGGAACTGACCCGCGAGAGGTCGGTGGCAGTCTCAATCCATCTGCGATTGCGTACGACGCGTCGACGACGCAAACGCAAATCTTTGATTATGGTTCGGTTTGGAATTATTACGATCTTGGAGTCGCTGCTGATAGCGGCTGGCAAAACGAAAATTTTGATGACTCAAGCTGGTCCGCGGCGGCAACTGAGCTTGGATACGGCCAACCGACCACAAACAATACGGTTAGCTTTGGTCCCGATGCGAGCAACAAGTACATTACGACCTACTTTCGCAGGACGTTCAATTTGCCAGCCGGAAACTACACCGGTGCGGCGATAAACTTGCAGCTCGATGACGGAGCAGTCGTCTATCTCAATGGAACCGAAATCGGTCGGGATAATCTACCTTCAGGTCCAATTGGGTATGGAACTTTCGCAAATGGTTTCGTAGGCGGCGCCAACGAGACGACGCCGGTCCCTTTCGAAATTCCGCTGTCGTTGTTGAAAGTCGGCGTCAACACATTGGCTGTAGAGGTTCATCAAGCGAATCTCACAAGTAGCGACCTCACGTTTGACGCTGAGCTTATAGTTGAGGAGTCAACCTCACCGAGTGGGCCAATTACCCTTGGTACCTCCACCAACGTTAAAGCTCGAGTGTTAAGTAACGGGCAGTGGTCGGCGCTGCACGACGCGACGTTTGTAATTCCAGCGTTGCAATCCGATCTTCGAATCTCCGAGATTCATTTTAATCCGGGTGATCCTTCAGCAACTGAGATTGCGAGCGGTTTCACCGACAACGATGATTTTGAGTTCCTTGAACTGTACAACCCATCGGCAACCGGTGCGATCAATCTTTCAGGTGCGCAGCTATCTAATGGCGTTATCTATAACTTTGGTAATGTCGATCTTCTGCCTAGAGAACGGGTGGTTGTCGTTGAAGACGCCGATGCCTTTGTGGCGCGTTATGGAAACAGCATCAGGGTCCTTGGTGAGTGGTCGGGTGCTCTGAACAATAGTGGAGAGCAGCTTACTTTGATCGACAGCGATCAAAACGAGATCATGTCAGTCAATTTCGGCGACAACGATCCTTGGCATCACGCCGCCGACGGTCACGGGTTCTCTCTGGTTCTTGATAATGCGGCGAGTACTCCCGCCAAAGAGCTTGGTAAGTACTACAGTTGGCGTGCCAGCACGGAACTTGGTGGTACTCCCGGGGCGGCCTCCGTTGATCCATCTGGTGTGGTGATTAACGAGGTTCTAGCACATACCGATGCACCGCAGTCCGATTCGATTGAGCTTTACAATCCCACAGCCTCTGCCATCGACATTGGTGGCTGGTATTTGAGTGACGAAGGAAACGAATTACAGAAGTATCAGATTCCAGTTGGCTCGGTGATCGCCGCCGGTGGTTATCTAGTATTTGACGAATCCGATTTCAATGTGGGTGCGACGGGTTTTGCACTTAGTGGCTCTTTGGGTGATCAAGTTTATTTAAGCCAAGGATCTGGCGGATCGTTTGTTGGGCTAGAGGATACCGTTGAATTTGATGCAACGTTTAACGGCCAGTCTCTTGGTCGTTTGCCTGACGGTTCTGGTCGCTTGACGCGTTTTGGGAGCAACTCGTTTGGTAGTGCCAACGGCGATGCCGAAGTTGGCCCTTTGGTGATCAGCGAGATCAACTACCATCCCGAGGATCCCAATGCTGCCGCTTTAGCGCTCGATGCGAGTTTGATTGACAACGATCTTGAATACATTGAAATAGCCAACCCGACCTCGGGAACGGTCGATTTGACGAATTGGCGTCTTCGTGGTGAATCGGATTATGAATTTGCCGCAGGTACTTCACTTGCGGCAGGAGCGGCTTTGATCGTGGTTTCGTTTGATCCATCAGCGCTTGCCAATACGTTCAAGATTGCAGCGTTTCGTGCTCACTACGGCTTATCGCCTGACGTGACGATTGTTGGTGGTTTTACAGGAGGTCTATCCAACAGCAGTGGTCGTATTGCGTTGCAACAACCAGATACACCCGACTCGTTAGGATTTGTTCCACGCGTTGTTGTTGACGAAGTTGTCTATGATGACCTTTCCCCATGGCCTTCAGCTGACGGTTCTGGTCAAGTGCTTGAGCGCGATGCTTTGGCGGCAAGTGGAAGCTTGGCGTCGAGTTGGCTGGCGGCGGCAGCGACCCCTGGGGGTTTTGAAAGTGATTTCCTGCTTGGCGATGCAAACCAAGATGGAGTCGTTGACTTCTCTGACATCCCTTCGTTCATCTCGCTCTTGCAAAATGGAATTTTCCTTGACGAAGCTGACATCAATGGAGACGGTGTTGTTGACTTCGCTGATATCCCGTTCTTTATTGATTTACTTTCTGCGTTGTGACGAAGTCTAACGGTATCAAGACAATCACAAGCGATTTGACGTACAGTCTTTTGCTGGCAAAAAATGGCCAGCATCATTTGACACTGGCCATTGGCTGATTGTGGATTGCAACAATCGCTCACTCGGAGCTAGTTGAGGTCGTCGTTGCCGCATCGTCCGTTGGCACCTCAATGGGTGAAATTGACACTAACGTTTCTCCTTCAGCCAACTCAGGCATTCCATACTCGGAAACGGCGGTGTCTGTCGGTGATACCGTTGTCGTAACTTCTGTCCCCGCAGTTTCGCTACAACAAACTGGTGCGGAGGGTTCGGGGGCAGGCTCGGCAGTTTCACAAACAGGCGCAGGACAGCAGACGGGATCTGGTTCCGGAGCAGGTTCCGGTTCCGGGCAACAGACCGGCGCGGGCTCAGGTTCCGGGCATGGCTCCGGCTCTTCGGCTACAGGACAGCAAACTGGTTCGGGTTCCGGTGCTTCGCAGCAGCACTTCTTTCGACACTTGAAAATGGGGAACAGTTGAGCTTCAGCGGATCCGCTCAGCAACGTGCTTAGGGAAATGGCGGCGAATAGTCCCAGTCTTGTGGTTAGACGCATTAAGATACTCCATCTTGGTAGGGTCATTTGTCCGAGGGGGCTCTCGGTGAAAAACTTCCTCCCGGCAAAGCAAGCGACATGCCACAAACACGCCAAACGCTAGGCGATTTGTCGACATGAAGAGCCGGACGACTAATGCCCCAAAGCTATCGACGAAGGTGACGTTAAGTCACTTTAGGGATGTCTGTTAAGAAAAGATGAAAGATGCAAGGAAACTTTCACGCAGACCTAATAAGCGTTATTGCTTAGCTATTGCTCCAGGGTTGCTGAAAACAGCAGCAGGGATAAGTCGCTTCAGCCTCGTCGCGAGGATGGATGCGTTATGGAGTAGACGTGTCAAGTTCGATCCGCACTACAGAAGCCATCTCGTCGGGGGCCGACCTAGGAAGCTTGATCTTGAGGAAGCCAGTGGTTTGTTCGAATTCAAGCTGTCTAGCACCGCCAGTTAACAACGAGACATCAATCACTTTCTCGTTGATCGGTGGAATGAGTAAAGAACCATCGGGCCAATCGAATACGTGAACGAAAATCAGACCTGGTTTTGTAGTTGCACGCCACTTCCACGCTTTGACTTCTTTTTCTCCTGACGCTTTTGTATTCAGTTCCCTACCGAAAGGTGTTGGACCACATCCGTAGACTGCTTCTCCGTTTACCTTTAACCATGCCCCCAATTCTGACAAACGATCGACACTGGGTTTGGGAATTTCGCCTTCACCCGTGGGGCCCACGTTCAGCAGAAAGTTTCCGCCTTTGCTCACAATGTCGATCAGATTTTGAAGCAACGTTTTGGTGCTTTTCCATTGATCATCAGCACGATTGTAGCTCCAGTGTTTGTTCATAGTCATGCAAGATTCCCACGGCTCGTACGAACCGTCTGCAGGAATCTTCTGTTCTGATACTTTGTAGTCGCCAAGATTGTGGCCGATTCGAGCATTGATGATGCACTCCGGCTGCAGCGTTCGAATCATCTGCTTGAGTTCAGCGCTTTCCTCTTTACTGATCAAACCATAGGTGTCAAACCAGAAGATGCCGATGGGCCCGAGCTCGGTCAATAGTTCGCGGACTTGAGGCTTAACTTTCCGCTGGAAGTAACGCGCGAAAACCTTTTTGTATTCGTCTGGGAAATCTACCAAATTGCTTCTGAAGCCTTTCTTGTCGCCGCGGCCGGTCGGGACATCGCTTCTGGAGTCGGCGCTAAGCCGTACTCAAGCCTAGCGACTCCGGTTGCTTTAATACCCACCATGATAAAACACCTTCTTCCTTTGCTCATTGCTTCTTGCTTTTTGGCATCTGTGTTTGCAGAAAACCCTTCTGAGTCTCAGCGGGAGTTGAAGCCGTTTGTTCATCCCGGGTTGTTGCACAGTCGAGCCGAGCTTGAGTACATCAAGGAGAAAGTTGCGTCACAGCAGGAACCCTGGAAGTCGGCTTGGGAACAATTGCAGTCGTCTCGACGCCACAAATCTCGCCGTCGGCGTCGCCGCCAGAGGTCTCGGGACGACGATTCACAAAGGGTGGGCGTGTCCGCGTTGGAATACAAACCTGAACCTGCGGCACATGTGGTACGCGGTCCCTACAACGACCCTAACATTGGCAGTTCGGATTTTTCGTATGATTCGATGGCTGCCTACTCGCATGCTTTGCAGTGGTGGATCACAGGAAAAGAAGTACATGCGGACAAAGCCATAGAGATTTTAAATTCATGGTCTTCCACGCTTGAAACCATTTCAGGTCACGATGCACGGTTGTTGATCGGCATGGGCGGCATCGGATTCTGTAATGCCGCTGAGCTCATTCGGCATTCCGACGCTTCGTGGAGGCGCGAAGATCAAGACCGTTTCGCCAAGATGTTGCGAACGATTTTCTATCCAGAGATTAAGGACTTCCATCCGACTGCCAATGGAAACTGGGATGCTTCCATGATCCAGACGATGCTCGCCATGGGAGTTTATCTTGACGATAGAGTGATGTTTGATCGAGCGGTCGAGTATTTCTTGCATGGTCAAGGCAACGGGGCGATTGAAAACTACTTTAATGAGTTCGCGAGTGCCAGGAAAGCGGTCGAGATCAAGCTCACACTCAAATGGGGCTTGGGTTTCTCGGCTGTGCCTGCGAGATCGCTTGGAAGCAGGGCGTTGATCTTTACTCTGCGGCTGACAACCGTCTGGCCGTTGGTTACGAGTACACGGCGAAATACAATCTTGGTGAGGATGTGCGGTACGAGCCCTTCAGAAGCTTCAAAGGTCGATACTACTACAAAGAACTCTCTTCGGATTCGCGCGGGCGTTTCGCGCCAATCTATGAACGTATCGTTCACCACTACCATGATCGAACCGGACTGGAGATGCCGTACAGTCGCCAGGTAGCTCAACAGCGGCGACCAGAGGGGTTTTCGGCAACTCATATGTCGTGGGGTAGTTTGCTTTTCGGTAATTTGCCCAACGGACTGAATCCAATCGAAAAGAACTACGGCATCAGCGAAGCTGCATCCAGTGCTACGGGTTCCGAGCCAAAGGTGCTTGGGCGAGGAATTGACCTGTTCGAGGTGGGGCCGCTGATCGCAAAAGATGATTTTGAAAACTTGGATGATTGGGTTGTCCAGGTCGAGGAGCGCGAAGGGTTTCCACCGGCAAAAGTTGAGGCGCGTGAGAACACGCTCGACTGTATGTTGCCCGGACGTGGATGTACCGTTTGGTTCAAAAAGAAGCTCGCCACCAGAGTGACTATTACTTATGACGTTCTGTGCCCGACCGCTGATCCGGCGATCGAAGGCGTCCAGCCACGTGACATAAATAATTTTTGGATGGCGACTGATCCCGAAGAAGATTTAGATCTCGGTTTGTTCGATTCGAATCGATATACGGGCGATTTTTGCAACGTACAACAAAATGCGAGGCTATTACGCCAGCACTGGCGGAGGGAAAAATCGTACTACCCGTATGCGACGGTATCCGCGTGAAAGCGATTCCAAACCTGCCGATCATCTGGCGCTTAAGGACAAGGACGGAAAAGCGGACTACATGATTTCGCCAGATGAAGTTATGTCGATTCAACTTGTCGCATTTGACGACCTGATCCAGTACATTGTCGATGGTGAACTAGTCTACGAAATTGCAGAAGGTGACAAAGTTCAGGTCGAAACACGCGCGGGTGACGGTACAAAACAAATGCGAGAACACGCCTACGACTTGGAACGATTTCCGATTTACAGAGAAGGCTATTTTGGCTTCCGCATGGTCGGAACCCATCATATTTATTATCGCTTTCGTGTTCATGAGTTGAAGCAGAAAGAAAACTGACACGCTTTCCAAGAGTCCCCGGCAAAATTGGTCTTGCAGCAGAATCCACCTAAACTTGAGAGAATCGAAGAGATGAAAGAAGCAATCAAATTTCTTGCTTTAGCCACCCTGCTGCTGGCAACACTATCCAGTCCGGCCGTCGCGCAACAGCAAGCTCAACCGCATGCCGAATCTCAAGAGGAACGTGACCAGCGCATGGCATGGTGGCGCGAGGCCAAGTTTGGAATGTTTGTTCATTGGGGTGTCTATTCGACCACCGGTGGTTTGTACAAAGGCCAAAAGCTTCCTAACAGCGCCGAATGGATAATGTGCCGTGGAAAAATTCCGATCGCTGAGTACGAACAGTACGCGGCCAACTTCAACCCAACTAAATTTGACGCCGACAAGTTTGTCGGTTTGGCCAAGCAGGCAGGGATGAAGTATCTAGTGATCACGGCCAAGCACCATGATGGCTTTGCAATGTTTGCCTCCAAGGCTGGCGATTGGGACGTCGTCGATAGGTCGCCGTTCGGTCGTGACATCATGAAGGAACTTGCCGAAGCGTGCAAAAAACATGGAATCAAATTCGGTTTCTATTACTCTCAAGCCCAAGACTGGCACCATCCGGGTGGCTTTGGAAATAACTGGGACAAGACGATCAAACGTGTCAGTAGTGATGAGTACGTGATGAACAAGGCGGTTCCGGAGGTGGAGCAGCTGCTGACCGAGTACGGCCCGATTGGAATCTTTTGGTGGGACACGCCCCGCAAGATGACCAAAGAGTCATTCGATGCTCTGCACTCGTTGACCAAACTGCAGAGTGACGTGATCACCAATGATCGATTGGGAGAAGATTATCCCGGCGACTACAAAACGTTTGAACGACACATTCCTGATCGCGCACCAGTTGGCAAAGACTGGGAGGTCTGCATGCCGATCAGTGGAAGTTGGGGATACAAAATTGGCGACGAAAAATTTAAATCGAAGACGACGTTGATTCGCAATCTGATCGAGATCGCTAGCATGGGTGGCAACTATTTGTTGAATGTCAGCCCAACCGGCGAGGGGACTTTGTTGCCGCAGGCGATCGAGTGTCTCGAAGCGGTCGGAGATTGGATGAAAACCAACGGAGAATCAATTTATGGCAGCCAAGCCAGTCCGATGGGCGCATTGGAGTGGGGCGCTGCACACGTAAAGAGTCAGGCGGCGAGACCACGTTGTATTTTCATGTCTATGATTGGCCCTCTGATGGAAAGCTGTTGGTGCCGGGGCTGAAGAATACGGTTCAGGAGGCTACGTTGCTTGATGGAGGCGCGAAGTTGCAGGTCGCAGCAAGTGACGAGGGTGGTACGATTTCAGTACCGGCCCAAGCACCGAACGAATACGCCAGCGTCATCGCCCTGAAGGTTAGCGGAAAGCTGGACGTTGAAGCGGTGCTTCCTACTGTTGGTGCTGACGGAAAATTAGTTTTGACTGCCGATGAAGCCTACATCAACAACAATGAAGGCAGCAAGAACGCGTCCGTGCAAACCCATGACGACACTCCTCACATTGCGTACTGGGTAGACAATCAAGCGTCAGTCGAATGGGCGTTTCGCACTATGGTGCCGGGAGAGTACGAGGTTCGTGCCGAATTTGCAGTCGAGGCACCGAAGACAAAATTCAATGTTGCTGTGGCGGGACAATCTCTGG
>CAYTPS010000059.1:10744-14057 GCA_964439245.1 uncultured Pirellulaceae bacterium
GCTACGGAAAGTACAAGAAAAAGTCACTTGGCACGGTTAAGATTGATCAGGCCGGTGACTATACGGTTCGTGTTAAGCCTGAGGCATCGGAATGGAAGCCAATGAACCTTCGGCGGGTTGAGCTTCAATTGAAGGCAAAGTAACCAAGAGAATTTTCAAACGTACAACCACCCAAAAATCACTTAGCAAGAATGTATCCAATGCCTCGTTTACTTTTTTCGTTTTGTTTCGTCTTACTTTTGTCGTTCCAAACTGAGAACTGCCGTGCAATCGATCTGTCTTCGGAATCTTGGCGAAAGCCAAATGTCATTTTGATTATGACCGACGACATGGGCTATGGGGATGTTGGGATCAACGGCAACACCATGCTTAAGACGCCGAATCTTGACGAACTAGCCAGGCAAGGCGTGCGGATGACTGATTTTCACGTCGATCCTACTTGCGCCGAAACGCGTGCCGCATTGATGACGGGACGCTACAGTTGTCGGACCGGAGTGTGGCATACGATTATGGGACGCTCGATCCTCAGAGAGGACGAGTTAACGATGGCTGAAGTCTTCTCCAGCAACGGCTATGCGACTGGGATCTTTGGAAAGTGGCATTTAGGCGATAACTACCCTTACATGCCGCGTGATCGAGGTTTTCAGACAACCCTTATTCACGGCGGAGGTGGAGTCACACAAACGCCTGATGCATGGGGCAACGACTATTTTGATGATACTTATTTTCGAAACGGAAGATCGGAGAAGCAAGAGGGTTACTGCACCGATGTGTTCTTTGATGCCACGCTCGAGTTTATCGAAGAACACCGTGATGAGCCGTTTTTTGCTTACCTTCCCACTAACGCGGCACACGGGCCGTATCGATGCGAGGAGAAGTACTCGAAACCATATCTGGATCAAGGTGTCGAAAAAACGATGTCATTGTTCTATGGCATGATTGCGAATATCGACGAGAACGTTGGTAAGCTGCGGAAGCGCCTTGTCGAACTCGGCTTGGAGAAGGACACGATTCTGATCTTTATGTCCGACAATGGGACGGCGCGCGGGATGCTCAAACCCAATGCGCAGAAGGAAGGGTATGAGTGGATTGGATTCAATGGAGGCCTTGGTGGAACCAAAGGATCCAAATTGGATGGTGGTCATCGTGTTCCGTTTTTCATTCGGTGGCCCGGAGGAAAAATCGAGGGCGGCAAAGAGGTGTCCACACTCGGAGCGCAGTTCGATTTACTCCCAACGTTTGTAGATCTTTGCGAGTTGAATATGCCTCGTGAGGTTGAACTGGATGGTCAATCGCTTTCAAAGATTTTGATGGACCCAGAAAAGGAAACAGATCTGTCTGATCGCACACTGATTGTTCACTCCCAACGGGTAGAAAACCCGGAGAAGTGGCGAAACTCTTCGGTCATGAAGCAAAACTGGCGGCTGATCAATGGCAAATACTTGTACGATTTGGAGTCTGATCGAGCACAGGAGAAAGACATTGCAAGCCAACATCCGGAAATGGTCAAAGAACTTCGAGAAAGTTATGAGACTTGGTGGAAAAGTGTTTCGACGCGTTTCGAGGAATACGTAAGGATACCGTTGGGGGCAGAGGCCGCACCGAATGTTCTACTGACATGTCACGACTGGCATGTGACCGAAGGCGAAGTCCCTTGGAACCAAGGGAAAATCAAAGCCGATATGGCATCTAACGGTTTCTGGGCGGTCGATGTAAAAGAAGCCGGCAAGTATCAGATGACCCTCCGCGCTCGACCAGAGGGCGTCAAATACAAGTTCAACACCGGCGAAGCGCGAGTAAAGGTTGGCGACCGAGAGCAGAAAGTCACTGTTGCTGAAGGCCAAGACTCAATCACGCTATCGATTGATTTGCCATCTGGTCCCACTTCGCTGCAGACATGGATTTCAGAGGGCGATCAAAAGATACGCGGCGCCTATTTTGTTCAGATCGACAAGAGCAGTGAGTGAGATCTGTCGAATAATGCGCTCCAAAATTGCCTCCTTTGTCGTGGCGTTTTGTCTTCTGTTTGTTATTTGCAACTGGTTCACGTCGGCCTACGCACAATTACCGGCAAAAGTCGTTTGCTTCGGTGACAGTATCACGAAACGTGGCTACCCGGACATACTAGGAACTCTAGTTGGTGTCGATGCGATCAATGCAGGAGTGGCTGGCAACACCAGTCGAGAGGGATTGCGACGCATCAAAAAGGATGTTCTCTTTCATGCCCCCGATGTTGTCGTTGTGTTTTTTGGCACCAACGATATGCGTGTCGATGCTCCTCACAAGTATGTTTTGGTCGACGAGTACGAGGCGAATTTGCGAGCGATAGTTAAGTCGTGTAGAAAGTAGAACGCGGAAGTCGTTTTATGTACATTGCCGCCAATTGAACTGAAAGCGTATTTTACGCGTCACGATCCGAAGCTGTTTGACGCCGAAGGTGGACTAGATCAAATGATAGGACGTTATCGCGAAGTCGCGTTGCAAGTCGCCAAGGAAGCTGAGGTGTCGTTAGTGGATTTGAACCAGCTTTTGACTAAAGAACCGTCTTGGCTGTCCAAGAATGGAGTGCATCCAAGTAAGGCCGGAAACGTGATAATCGCAAAGCATGCTGCCGAAGCAGTAAAGCCATTGATAGAGGAACTTGCCAGTTCGGCAAACTTTCGGAATGGCTCTAGTCAGACGCGCGACAAGACGCACCAGTCGAGGGGCCTTGGCAGTGTTAGTACCGATTAGCTTCCAATTTATTGGCGGCGCGATTCAGTGCTGCTCCTTGCACGCCGGCGTTGGGCTCAATGCAATTGGCGCAGTTGAGTTTGAGCATGCGGAGACTTCAGTTAGTCTGCGTTCGAGGACCTCAATAGCGGGGCCCTGAGATTTTTGGCGGTGCGACCACACTTGGCAATGGTTACCGCTTCATTTTGATAATGTTTGGGTTGTGCGAATATGGTTTTTTCGTCAGTGGTTTTGGGATCCTCGAACGCACTGACGATCTACGATTACGCCGTCGTTGGCTTCTATCTTGTGTTCATGATTGCCATTGGTTGGGTCGTGCGTCGCTTCAACGAAAGTTCAAGTGACTATTTTCGTGGCTCGGGCAACATGCTGTGGTGGATGACCGGCAGTTCAGCATTCATGGTTGCCTTCAGTGCCGTGTTGTTTACTGGTATGGCGGGCAAGGCCTACGTGGACGGCAGTATCGTGCTGGTGATCTACGTAGCGAATTTCTTGGGATTCGTTTTCAATTGGCTTTGGACGGCCCACCGTTTTCGCCAAATGCGAGTCGACACGGCGATGGAAGCAGTGCGGGACCGAT
>CAYTPS010000059.1:14067-18164 GCA_964439245.1 uncultured Pirellulaceae bacterium
GATATTCTCGTGGATACAGATACCGTTGCGCATTCTCTATGCGGGTATTTGGCTGTATGGTTTGGGCGTGTTTCTAACAGCCGCATTTGGGATGCCGCTGGAATTTACGTTGATTGCGGTAGGAGTTGTCGTTGTGTCGATGTCAGCCCTTGGTGGAGCCTGGGCTGTGGTGGCCAGCGATTTTATGCAGGTGCTCACGCTGATGCCGATCACTTTGGTGGCGGCTTGGCTTGCGTTGCAGCACCCTGGCGTCGGCGGAGTAGCGGGTTTTTTTGAGAAACTGCCTGCAAACAATTTCGACTGGTCATTGGTGGCAAGGTCCCAGATCGTGTGGTTGTGGGTGTTTGCCACGTTTATTCAAAAATTTGTAAGTACCAACAACATGTTGGATTCTTCGAGATACCTTAGCGCCAAAGATTCTTCTCACGCCCGTAAGGCAGCATTGTTTGGCGCCTTTTTGAATTTCGTCGGGCCCGCCATTTGGTTTATCCCGCCGCTGGCGGCGTCGATTGTGTTTGCTGACCTTGGCAGCGTTTTTCCCGAGTTGGGTGCGAAAGCATTTGAGGGCGCCTATGTTGCGATGGCCGTTGAGACGATGCCACAAGGCATGGTGGGCCTTCTGCTGTGCGGTATTTTCGCCGCGACAATGTCGTCGATGGACAGCGGCCTCAATCGTAACGCTGGGATCTTTGTCAAGAACTTTTACTACCCCGTTCTACGTAAGCGTGCTAGTGACGGAGAACTTTTGTGGGCCGGACGCGTGGTCACGCTGTTGTTTGGTGGCTTGGTGATATGCGCCGCGTTGTGGTTTGTCGCGCTCGAAGAGTTACCGATCTTTGATTTGATGCTGCAATTTGGAGCGCTCGTTGGTTTGCCGTACAGCATTCCGCTTGTTCTGGGGATGTTCGTAAAACGCGTTCCGCCTTGGGCGGCATGGAGCACTATGTTGATCGGTTTTGGCGTTTCGTACTTGGTGAAGAACGTCATAGACCCGGACCTGTTTCGACAGCTTATGGCCATGGAGGGTGAGTTGACAGCAAACGAAACGAGCTTTTACTTCTATACAGCCAGCGTTTTGGGAAACTTAGTGATCGCCGGGGGATGGTATCTCTTCACGACGCAGTTCTACCAGAAGGCATCCGCCGATTCTCAGCAGCGTGACGCAGCATTTTTCGAGCGGATGAGTACGGTTTTGGTTACTTCCGAAGGCACGGCCGATGGTAGCGAGCGTGATGTTCAGCAGCGCATGTTGCTGGGAAAGTTATGCTTGGTCTACGGCGGGTGCATCATGCTGATGGCCTTGATTCCTAACGGTCTCGAGGGCAGGTTGTGCTTTTTGTTTTGCGGCGGGGTGGTCGCAGCGACCGGGTGGTGTCTACGGGCAGCAGTAAAGAGTTAGTCCCCGAACGTAAGTGCCGTGTGCCATGAACGTATACACTTTGGCGAGGCCACTATTTTGGGCGGCGGCACTATGGGTGGGGTTGGCCTTAGAGCGGCTTCCCCAAAACTTCAACTTTTGGCAACCGCTACTCGACCTTTGTCATTTCGTTGACCGCGAAGTCAATCACTGCCCCGTTGGTCGCGACCAAAAAGTCTTTTAGGTGCTGAGCGTTCATGTGAGTCTGCCAAGCTTCACGGGATTCCCAGATTTCAAAGAACATGAAATGGGCGGGAGTCTCATTGTCCTGGTGCAGGTCGTATTGGACACATCCTTCTTCCGCACGAGTCGGCTCGATCAATTTCAGCAACTCTGCCTTCAACAAATCAACTTTATCAGCGGCGGCCTTAATGTTGGCTACGATTGTTAGTTGAGCCATAATTTTTGATCCCTTTGAATGATTGTGCGTTTCGCACAATCTAATGGACCAGAAAGCTCAGTGCAATATTGTCGTCGGTATCAAGGAACGAAACTCCGTTTACGTCTGAGCGTCTCGCATGCTGTTGTATTTTGCTTGGCAGGGTTCACAAAGCCTGAGATGCTCATCCATGGCGGCGATTAATTTTTGATCGTCCAAGCCTTTCTCGATATACGCTTCCATGTTCTTAAGAAACTCGCGACAGTTAATTCCACCATAGCCATCTGAATGGGCTCGTGGGAAAGGAGTATGTTCTACCCGCGGGAAGAGACTTTGGTAGGCAACGGTGCCCGCTCCCGTGGTAACCACAACAGCTGCGGCAATTTGCAACATTCTCCGACGGTCGAACTGGTTGGAACCGCCAGGACTCTTTCTACCACTTTCTCGCTTCGCAGTGCGATCGGCCACACGTTGCAACACGCCTTGGGGGCATTGCTTCCAGTGTTGCTCTTGATTTGAACTTTTGTTGTCCATGACTTTATCTTGATTGAACCGAAACTATTTGAAGTAGGAGGTATAGAGACGTCTAATGCCTTATCGTGAAGTATAGAGTCTAGCCATCAGCTCGTTTCGCTGCAGTGAAATGTGTAACCTTAGAACTGTATGATTTGCCACGAAAGACACTTTTTTGCTAATTGATCGGGTTGGTGGAGGTCCTCAAAACGTGCGGCGGAATTACCTGCCGTTTGTCTGCCACCACTTTAGGCAGGGGTTCGTTGACCTCTTTTGCTAACTTTTGCAGGTGATTTATGACGATCTTTCTCCGCGCGATTTCGATCAAGTTTTCGGCTTGAAGTTGGCCGAGGACAACCGTCACCGTCTCGCGTGTGCTACCGATGATCGCTGCCATCTCCTGATGGGAGAGTCTGATCTTGAGCCCAATTCCATTGGGGTGAGGCACACCGTATTTTTCAGATAGCTCCAGAAGAAGGTGGACGACCCTCTCGCGATTGGAGCGAAACAGAAGGTTCTTCAACCGTCTTTCGATCTTCTGACGCCGCAAGCCGATCAGTTTCGTGACGCCCAAGACAATGGCGGGATACTTACGGATCATGGTCTGCATTTCCCGTTTGGGGATTAGGACCAGCACCGTCTTTTCAACGGTTTCGGCATACTCGTCTCGTTGCTGGGCATCCAGCAAGGCAAGCTCTCCAAAGATCTCACCTTCGTCAACAAAGTCGATGATGGATTGTTTGCCATCGGGCGTGGTGTGGCAGATCTTGATTCTTCCCGAGGCAACCAACAACACGCCGTCGGCAGATTGCGACGGCAGGTAGATCGGCTCACCACGTTTCATCCGCCGCACGCGCGAGTGACTTTCCAACCATGAAAGGTCCTCACCCGCCAGCTGGTGAAATAGATTGCAATTTTTCAGATACCAAAAACTCTCAGCCATGTCTGCTCCGACAGGATCAATAGCGTGGTCAGTTAATTCGGGGCGGGCTATACCGAGGTATATTTTGTCCCCGTGGATTTGAGCCCAATTCGGGGTGCATCCAGTCTACTCAAATGATGGTAGGACAGCTTAGATCTCAATAAATCTTTCGCTTTCTCCGGTTCCATCTGTTCAAGATGAACAAAATGCTCCATAAATTCAACGGTCAGACGCCGCCACTGTTAGATGTCTTACGGATGTATGAAGTGAATCAGCCTATTTCTTCTCAAGCCCAGCAAATTTGGAATGTCCCGAACAAAATATCCGCCGCTCGGCTCGTTTTGGCGGTTTTTGTCTTCATATGCCTAGAAATGGGGGCTTTCACGGCCGGATTGATCCTATTTCTTCTGGCAGCCGGTACCGATTGGGTGGATGGTTGGTACGCACGAAAGTACGACCAAGTGACGAAGCTGGGGCGTGTGCTTGACCCGTTTTGCGACAAGATCTTGATCTGCGGGACTTACATACTGCTGGCAATTCAAATGGCCACATGCGATCCGCAGTTCCCTTGGTGGGCGCGCGTTACGGGGTTGATCGCGACAGTGGTGGTAGGACGCGAGCTGTTGGTCACGGTGTTGCGATCAATGATCGAAGGCAGCGGAGGAGACTTTTCAGCCAACATGGCAGGCAAACTGAAAATGTGGTTTCAGTGTATTGCCGTTGTGGCCAGCTTGCTGGCGTTAATCTACGCCAGCGGTAACCTCGACCAAGAGAATACCGAAGTCGCTCAATCGCTTGTGCCCGCGTGGATTTGGTGGACGATGGTAATCTTTATCTGGCTTTCTGTGTTGTCCACGTTGCAGTCC
>CAYTPS010000060.1:0-12909 GCA_964439245.1 uncultured Pirellulaceae bacterium
ACACAGATTGTTCGGCTCACGCTTCCGTCCTTGGTCGCAATCGTTCCACGTGAAATGGACTGCCTCAGTCCAAAGAGAATGTTTCACGGGCTTGTTTTGAAATCCTAACCAGATTCGCGAATTGCTCAAATGCCAAGTTGCTCTGCTAGGATTGGACGCCAGCAGACCATTTTTGTCAAAAACGCACCTAAAACTGAGTTCCACGTGAAACTGAAGAGGGTTTTTCGAACTTGAAGAATGTTTCGCACGAAATTGTTTCACGCGCTTCGTCGGACGTTTTCCGTAATGCGCACAACTCGAGTTCCGCCTCAACTTGTATTGTTGTGGAGCCACTAGTGGTCCGTCAGAGCTGAATTGACCGGTGCCATGTTTACGCTTGCGTAAGCATGCTCACGCAAGCGTGAAGCATGGCACCCAGCTAACTATTCATTTCAGGTTTGAAGGGCCACTAGGACATGGGCCACCCGCGGTTGTTGCTCGATCGCCCAGGCGGTGGATTCCAACGCCCAGGGATCAAGAGAAGGTCAGCTGCAGTACGGTTACGGTGCGGGCAATCGGATTGGCGAAACTAAGTTCCACGTGAAACCAAAAGCGCACTTACCGTTGTGGGCTGAGTTGCCCAGACATATTTAGGTAGGCGGTTGCTACCATCGCATATCCGGCAGGCACTGTTGCAATAACGCCAACGCCACAGGCGATTATTCCCATCATCATTGCTAAGCTCGCAACGAAGAATATTGGAATCACGATTAGGAAATTCTTCATCCCAATTGATAGGCCTTTGCCGATCATCTCGCTGAACCCCAACTCTGTGTCTGCTAGCAGGAAAAAGACAGGCCAGACGAATAGCAGGAACAACATCATTAGTGCGACCATGCCAAACATTGTCATGGCAAATATAGCAGCGCTAGCATCGTCGCCTGCCCTGAGTCCCTCCGGGCCAATCAACATAAAGAGACCGCCGCCAACGACAATAAATGGCAAGTACGTCAAAAAGACAAGTAACAAGGCCATTGGGATTTTTCCAACACTTCCGAACAAAGTCGCGTACTCGGTGTGCTCTCCACGGCATAGCTGGCAACACACCTTCACAAATCCCAATGTCAACCAGATCTGAATGGCCATTGAGACTAGAAACACAACCGCAAGCCCAACCATTCCAAGCCAAATATTGCCGCCTGCACCTAGACCGAGCTGCACCATCATCTGAAGAAACTGCATGGCATAGTTAACGCCGATGATGGTTGCCGAAACTGCTAGCAGTAGTCCGAAGTTCTCCGTCCAGGTTTTCCAACCGTGAGAAATACAAAATCCGATATCTCCTGCGGTGGGAACGATCTCCTTCCGCACTTCTGGACCGGTTTTTACATGAGGTGTTAGGCTTGGTGCATAAGGATTCAATTCACTCGACTGCGTGTGGGGTTCAGACGACTGTTGGAAAGGAGCGAATGGATCGCTCGCTGCCGCTGTCGACGCCGTAGCACCGAGCGCTGGAAACATTTGGCTGGCCATCGTCCAAGCTTCCGTACCCGTCTGCTGCAGCTGACAATTGGGAGTGATTCTACCTTCGTCTAACCATTGCTGAAGCGTCGCCGAATCTGCCGGACCAAACACGGCTCCGTTGACTGCCGATTTAACGTTGTAGGTCTCGCTGCCAGTCGCCGCCGCTTGTGCTACCGGTGCCAATACGTCATCGGCCGGTTCTGCTGCTGCAACCGAAGGGATAGTGTTCAGGTGTCCACACTCATTGCACCGGCCTCTTTTGCCGGCAGCACTTTCGGGAACTTTGAGCGTCTTGTGACAGTTTTCGCAGTCAAATTGAATTGGCATCGAGATATTTCTTCAAACAGAGCAAGAAAGTGGCGGAGATACTTAGGCTAAGATGCTAATAGTGTGACGGATCAATGTCGAATTTCAATCAAAAGCGGCTTATAATTTGGTTCGGACGAGGAAAATTCCCGTTTTCCCCCAACGACCGAAAAACCTTGCCAATGTCGTAATCTCATCGGCTGGTGTGAATCAAAGGGTTTCAATACTTCGTCACGTCTAATGCACGTCCAATTTCGATGTACAAATAATGTTCCTGACCCCTCGGGGAATTCGCGTCTTTGCGGCAGGCAACTACGTGCGCCGCGCGATAAAGCCGGGCGTCAAGCGAAATGCCCTCAGTGTGGCAACAAAGTCATGATTCCGTCTCGCAGTGCCCCCGAGTTTACGTCGGATTTGCACGTGCCAACTCCCAAGGCTTCTGGTTCTTCGAACGGTGACAATGAAGATTTAAACCTCCGAGTTGCCCAATATGATTTCGACGACCCTGTCCTCGACGGTGCGACAAGAACAGGCGCAATAGAAACCAGACCGACTAGGAAGAACGTAAGCCCCGGCGCCAACCCGCGTACCGCAAACTTCCTGCCGCTAGACAACGCCCGTCGATGCCGAAAATGCGGTAAGAAGACGGACAAACGTGGCTATTGCAACGCTTGCAACTACTCGTCAGCGTCGCGTGAAAAGTCGGCTGCCAAACCGATTGACGACATTAAAATCAAAACGACCGGGATGCAGTTGTGGGTTTCAAATGTCGTCGCAGAAGGAGTACCGCCCGGGATTTTGGCCATCGTCGTTCATGTTCTTTTTGCAGCGTTTATTCTGGCTGCCTTGTTCCTTGTTTGTACCGGCACCGGTGGGCTTATTTTGGTTGCAGGTGGAGCTTTTGTATTGGCGGTTGCCTTCTTTTACGTTGCTACCGTGTGGAAGATGATGCAGTTCCGCCGCGATCCGTATGCTCAGCTCGCTTGGTTTCAGCGTCCTTTTTGGGATGGCATTCTGTGGTACTGCCGCAAGAACAATTGGGCCGACGGCAAAAAACCAAACCGTGTCGTCATCGACGGACGTGATACCTCGATGACCGATCGGGAGCTAGACAAAGTCAAAGGGTTGAAGGCGGCATCAGTTATCGACCTGCAAGGGACGATGATCACCGACGAAGCATTTCGCTTTTTCTATCGCATCGACGACCTTCAATGCTTGGTGCTCAAGGATACGGCTGTATCCCACGAAGCCGTTTTTCGATTGCAGCAAACGCGGCCTCGTTTATGGATCTGGTATTGATGTTTGAAGAAGATCAATACGCACTGATTGATTTTGGAGGCGGCGAGAAGTTGGAGCGATTCGGCGCTCGCATTGTCCGTCGCGAGACTCCGTCGGTCGATGCTGGATCGGCAAATAAGGAACGCTGGTCGTGCGACGCCGCGTTTGAGAAGCACTATCGAACCAACCAAGGGCAGTGGAAGTCTGACAAAAGCCCAATTGCTGATTGGTCAATTGAGCACGCGGGCAAACGGTTCCTGCTAAAGCAAGCTCCGTCGGGACAGGTCGGGGTGTTTCCTGAACAGGCGACCAATTGGGACTGGATCGAGCGGCAGCGTAATAACCTTGCGGGACTCAACGCGATCAATCTATTTGCTTATACCGGTGGTACCACGATGGCGTTGGCCAAATGCGGGGTCGCTGTCACGCATGTCGATGCGGCTAAACCCGCAGTCGCGTGGGCGCGCGAGAACGTCGCGGCGTCTGGTTTAGACGACGCTCCCATTCGTTGGATCGTCGATGATGCGGTTTCATTTATGCGGCGCGAGGTGAAACGCGGCAGGCAATACGACATCGTCGTGGCTGACCCTCCTTCCTTCGGTCGAGGCCCCGGAAAAGACGTGTGGAAGATTCAACGTGATATGGCTCTTTTGATGGAGTTGGCAGGGCAACTATGTGGGGCAAACCTGAAAATGATTGTCATCTCGTGCCACACACCAGGAATCGACGCGGACGACCTGAGAGACTACGCTCGGGACATCCCTGCGGTTCGAAAAGGACCGGGCGAAGCACTTGAGTTGACTTTGGAATCGAAATCAGGAGCAACGCTGCACAGTGGGGATTGCTTCCGCTGGAGCAGTCTATAGCCCTTGGATCAAACTATCATGCAACTCATTACAAGCTCCAACAGCAAACGATTCAAGGATGCGCTCCAATTGCATCGCTCGCGCGGTCGCAAGAAGCAGGGGCGAATCATAGTTTTTGGATGGCGCGAAGTACTGAGGTCGTTGGAATCAGGTGTTCTTCCAGATGAGATTTTTCTGCGTGATGGAGTGGAGCAAGCCGAACCGCTGAAGAAACTAAGAACCCTCCTGGCCGATCATTCTTGTGCGGAGTACTGCTTCTATCTCTTGGCCGAAGAGCTGTTCAAATCGCTAAGTTACGGCGACCGCCCAGACGGCGTGATGATGACGGCTAGTCGACCGAGCACGGATCTAGCGTCACTTGCCGAAAAAATCGACGGTAAGAGCGTGAATTCGACGATTGTTATCTGCGAACGCTTGGAAAACCCCGGTAATTTAGGAGGGATCGTGAGGTCGGCCGACGGTAGTGGGACTTCGGCGGTAATTGTTGCTGACGCACTGACCGACGCGTTTCATCCTAACGCGATTCGCAATAGCGCTGGAGCCGTTTTTTGTACGCCACTGGCGACGGCGTCGGTTGCTGCTGTCCAAGCGTGGCTGCTTGAACGCGGATATAGGATTTTGGTCGCGACTCCTGACGCCAAAGATGCCTTTTATGCGAAAGACCTTACCGGGAAGGTTGCGATCGTGCTTGGCAACGAGGCCTTTGGTGTTTCTGATCAATGGCCAGCCGACACCGTGGAGCCGTTTCGTCTTCCGATGCACGGTGTGGCCGATAGTCTGAACGTATCTGTGACAGGAGCCATCGTGATGTACGAGGCATTGCGACAAAATGGAGTGTAGCCTGCCGGAGTGGGAGTTTGGGTGGTTATAATGGGCAGATCATGATCCCTGCCGAGCCCAAAAAAACATCGTCGAGCGAGCCCGAATTTTCAGGTGTGACTTTTGTCGTGCCGGCCCACAATGAGCAGAACTACCTTGGGCCGACGTTGGAGCAACTGAACAAGATCGCGTCAAAACTGCTCCGAGAGTTTGAGATCATCGTCGTTAATGATGCTTCGACTGATTCAACGCCGCAGATCGCTTTGGACAGCGGAGCCAGAGTGATCAACGTCGACCTTCGCAATATTGGAGCCGTAAGAAACGCTGGTGCGAAAGAGGCTGGATTTGAATGGATCGTATTCGTTGATGCTGACACAATCGTGCCGGAGGAGACCCTGGTCGGTTCGTTGAAGGCTCTTTCCAAAGGAGCCGTTGGAGGAGGAGCCTACGTCTCGCTTGACCAGATCCAGCCGGTTGGATGGTTCAAGATGGGGCTTTACTACGCCGTAAGCCTGATATGGCAGACCTTGGGGCGTTGGGCAGCGGGATGCTACATGTTTTGCCGCAAAGACGCTTTTGAGTTCTTTGGCGGTTTCGACGAACAGTATTTTGCTGCTGAGGAGTTGTTTTTCAGCGTGGAGCTGAAGCGGCTGGGAAAGTTTCAGCTGGTGAGGTTTCCCGTGATTACGTCCTCAAGGAAATTCTACAATTACACGCCCGGCCAGCTTATTCGGTTTATCGTGCTTCCCTTGTCAGTGCTGCTGAAACGGGCTCCACTGCGAAGCCGATTCGGCCTGGAGTTGCTGTATGAAGATGATCGTTAAAGGCGGGCTAATCCGACCTGTGCTGGCACTTTACACGCGTTTTACACGGGTAAACGGCGTATTTGCGTAGAAATGGGTCGAACTAAGAGAGACGGAGATACGCATTTTTGGGCGAAAAGTGTTGAATTTACTCGATCGTCGGATACATTAGGACTCTGAAGACTGCCACGAATTGTTCCATTGACGAAAACTTCCATGAAGTCTGGACAACAAATGATGTTTCGAGTTCTGCCTTTTATTTTGGCTGCAATATTTTTTGCGTCGCTCAATACGAATCGAGCGATTGGCGAGCAGATAGTAATCGACGAAAATTCCGGTGACGGAATTGCGGCTGGTGACTTTTCCTGCTCCCCTTGCTACTCACCGATTCTTGCCGATGCCGGTTCCATTGACATCGCGTCCAACTCTTTGACCACCGGTGAACTTTTTAAGTACTTCGAGTCGCGTGGCATTAAAAAACTCAATCGTTTATCGTTCCATGTGGATGTAGATTGCGATCCCGATAATTCTAAATCTGTTTCTTTAACAGAACTCAGCTTCCAAATTCAAGATGCCGCCAAAAACTTGGTGACAGATGCCGGTTTTGGCGATGCCGAATTGTTACTGGATGAATCTGAGATCACATCTTTCAAGCCCGAAGCTGTCCTTGAAGTTGATCTAGGTTACGACTTCATGCAACGCTTTTCAGCCGAAAGCAAAGAAGAGGTGCAACTCAGTTTCACAAGCCCTGAGAGCTCTGCTGAGATGATGCCGAGAATCGTCTTGACGTCGAACATATCAAGTTTCTCTCCTTCGAATCTTGTTCGTATTTGTGGCTTCATCGCGTTTTGGGGCGTCATCTTTTTCACCGCTCATTTGGTGTCGAGAAAGTACGCGGACAATGGCAGCCACTCTCAAGGAAAACATGTCACGCTTACCGCTAATGCTTCCACCGGAAGCGTAACTTCTAGTTCTGCCTAGGCAGACCATCTCTCTGGTTCTTTGAACAGCGCGTCAATGGTGCGGCGGGTGTAAAGACGTCCGCTGGATTGCCCTTCTTCTTGCGGTTGGTGCCTACTGCCATTTGAGACACCATCGTCGTTGTATCGCCAGCGCCGGATCAATTCTCCCAAAGCGCACGTGATTGATCTGCTTTGCAACGTTATCGTGATTGCTGCACGTTCAACATGCGTCTCGTAGAAGGCCTCTGGGAGGAATAGGAAGACTTTCACGACGCTTCGGGGCTTCTGTGGGCAAAAGGTAGCCGCATTGCCGGTGTTTGTCTTTTGTGGAGCAGGCGGAGTCCTTATATTGAGGTCTCCGAGGTGAAACAGGCGTCCTCTTTTAACTCCCTTCCGGCGACGAGTCAGGCTAACGATGAAAAATGTGATGGCTGTTGTATTGGCTGGTGGCAAAGGATCCAGACTGGAGCCGCTAACGAGAGACCGAGCTAAACCAGCGGTTCCTTTTGGAGGCGACTATCGAATCGTTGACTTTGCCCTTTCGAACTGCCTCAATAGCGGACTAAAGAAGCTGATACTGCTGACCCAGTACAAGGCGATGAGTTTAGATCGGCACGTCAACAATGGCTGGCGAAGGTACTTCTGCAGTGAGATGGGCGACTTCATTGATGTGATGCCTCCCCAACAAAGAATCGACGAAAACTGGTACAAGGGGACCGCCGATGCCGTCTACCAGAATATTTACGCGATTGAAAAAGAGTGCCCGGAAGAGGTGCTAATTCTCGCGGGTGACCATATCTACAAGATGGATTATCAGGCGATGGTCAAAGCGCATCGCGCTAACAATGCTGACCTGACGGTGGCGGCGCTGCAAGTGACGGTAGAGCAAGCCAAGTCTTTTGGCGTTATGGCAATCGACGATCAGCAACGGATTGTCGGATTCGAAGAAAAGCCAGAACATCCCAAGACTGTGCCAGGTGAAGACAATGTGGCGCTGGCCAGTATGGGCGTTTATGTATTCTCCGCTCGGTTCTTGTTCGAGCAATTGTTGAGAGACGCTAATGACCCGGACAGCAACCACGATTTTGGCAAGAACATTATTCCTGCGATCATTGACGATCACCGTGTTTTCGCCTATCCGTTTCGAGATGAAAACAAAAAGAATCAGGCGTATTGGCGTGATGTTGGTACCATCGACGCATACTATGAAGCGAATATGGATCTGATTCAGGTCGATCCACTGCTAAACATGTACGACCAGCACTGGCCTATCCGCAGTTTCCAAGGTAACTTTCCGCCTCCGAAATTCGTCTTCAACGATCAGGGACTAGGCGAAGATCGGCTGGGCATGGCGACCGACAGTATTGTCTGCCCTGGCAGTATTATTTCTGGCGGGCGAGTTGAACGATCGATCATCGGACCGCAAGTGCGCGTGAACAGTTGCTCTCTGGTCCAAGATTCAATTCTGTTCAATCGAGTCGTAGTGGGGCGGAACGCCAAAGTGCGTCGAGCCATTATCGATAAAAACGTTGTGATTCCTGACAATGCAGAGATAGGCTACAGCGTCGAGCAGGACTTGTGTCGCGGATTTACGATTACCGATTCAGGACTGGTCATTGTCGGTAAGAACGACCCAATAGATAGCTAGATGATCTTGTGCCGAAAGCCCGCAAGTGTTTTGATGCCATGGCTTTGGCTTCAAAATTACCTCGTGGTCCTCTAAAACGGAAATGATTGGACAGCTGGGAACCGTGCTTCACCCCTGCGTGAGCGGGCTTACGTAAGCCTAAACTTGTCACCCGTCGATTAATCAAGCTCTGACGGGACCACTAGTCGTCGTAGGCACTGCGATATCGCGTTCGACGACGTCGCCGTCGAGCCGTTCCTTCGCCTTCGACGAACCAGTAACCTCCAAGGACCTTGTAGAAAATCAGCAACACTAGAGCGCCTGCGGATCCGACTGCGAAACCCTCAGGGCTGACCGGTTTGACGACATTTCCTGATGTCGAAAAATATTGAAGTACAGCGCATCCAATCAAGGTTCCTGCGATTCCCATCATCACAGTTGCGATTGCCCCACCGGGATCTCGTCCCGGCATGATCGCTTTGGCAGCAAGTCCGACCACGGTTCCAAATCCGATCCATGTGAGTGCTAAATTGCAATACTCAGCGATGAGCTGGTTGTCCATGAACTGATCCATGTCGGATTTCCCCAAAGGTTGCTGCGTTCTATTAAATCGATCTGTTGTCCGATCGTAGCATTGCGGCAACCGACGACCAACACCAGTTTGGAGAGGTGCGGGGGATAGGAGTTTTTGGCTGGTGACGATGCTGGCGCGAGGCAGTCGTTTCACCCTGTTGGGCAGCGCACCATGACAAAAATCATGTGCGAATCCAATGGCTCTTGCCGCTCAAGGGCGAGATGAGGACGGGCGCGGCCGCTAGTCGCCAAGAATTTGGGCGTCTTGTTGAGTCTCAAGTTCACGCCGTTGCCTCAGGCGGCGGCTAACTCGGTTCAGCACCGCTCTCTCGTCCTCTGAAAGGCTCGCAATACCGCCGCCACCAGAGTGAAGCTTCGCTAGGATCTTATCGGCTTGGTGAGCCTCATGATTTTCCTGCTCACGTTCGCGGGCTGCGCGAGCACGTTGATTCTCAAGCATCCACTGGGATTGCGTCACGCTCTCGGTATCGCCAAGAGGTGTTTCCGCAAGATCTTGGTATTCGCCTTCGGGGGAGAGTCCGAAAAATGAGGACTCTTGCGGCATATAAGGATCAAAATCCCAATCGTGGCCCATGATTTCTTGGTCCTCGCGTAATTCGGCTGTCTCCTGATCCAGCGAGTACCTTGCAGCAAAATACATCGAGATTCCTGCGGCCAACATAATGAACCAAACAGGCTCAATCGGACCGGTCTCTTGGCCGTAAAGTAACCAAGCGAATCCAATCACGCTAAACGCACATCCGTTGCCGATCACCATGATTGCCGACTCACTTCTCAGCTTTGAGTCGTCCAACTGTAGTAGCTCAAGCATTGACCGAACCAGTTGTGCCCCGTCGAACGGAAAACACGGAATCAAGTTGACCCAAAAGAGTTGGAAGTTGACCCAAGCAATGATCCCAATGAGCGTAGCCGCCCCATCGGAGAACATGTAAACACGCGGTTGAAACGGGTTCATCAAGCTCAATAGGTCACTGTGACCACCCTGAAGAAGCAGCACAGAACAGATCAAGAAGACGACCATATTGGCGAAAGGACCTGCCGCACGGACGATCAGTTTGGCGATCGGCTCATGTGGCATGTGGAAAATGGAGTTACCTCCCCACGGCGTCAAAACAATTCGTCGCGCTGTACCGCCGAGGCTGGTGAGCGCATAGACGTGAGCGATTTCGTGAAAGATGACGCTTCCCAAAATGACCAAGCTGGTCATCAGCGCGGTACCCATCATGTCGCGGGAAAGCACATGCAAATGTTGATACTGAACGCAAAATATCGCGGCAATGAACAAAAGCAACAGAACGTGGACGCAGACCTTCACACCCATCCAGCGGCCCACACTAGCACTCCAGCTATGATTCTCGTTCATCCTGTTTTCCCGCCGTCGGTTCTAAGATCATTTAAATTGACGATGATGGGCCGATCCAAGATCGATGAGCTTGCCTCAATAGCATCGATCTTCAAAAGAATTCTCTGTCCCAAGGTCCCTATCTTATATGCAACTGGGAATAGATCAATTGGAACCTTTCCGATGAGCTAATTCGGTAATAGCTGCCATTAGTGGCAGGGAATTCCTTCGAGTGGCAGCATGTCGTCAATTTTAGGGGGGGACGACTCAAAATCAGCAGGGAATTGGCGCCCTGAATGGGAAAGCGGGCACTTATAAGTTCAACGGAAGTCGGATCGAGCCGAGCTATTCGGCTTCGTCAAGGTTGCCAGATTTTCTGATAGCCCAGACCAACCGAAAACCCAACATCAGGCTTGCAATGAGCCCCAAAAAACCAACCAAAGACAGGTCTTTGGTACCCATCCATCCGCCTTCACTGAACAAGACGGGCGGCACTTTGAAGCTAAGCATCAGCGATGACCCCAGAAATAGAGCACTGGTCAGCAGCCCAACAACCAAGCGGTTAACCGATGGCCCCAACCGTCGATGCTCCAGATTTACATCAAATCGCCCTGACTGAACTTGGTCAAGAATGGACGTAAGCTTGTTGGGCAATACTTCTGCCAGCTGCTCCAGCCCGCTGTAGAACCGCTGCATTTTTCTCATCTGTCGGGCTGGCGAGAGGCGCTTCATCAGCATCATTCTGTGAAACGGCTTCATAATCTCCATCAGCGAAAAATTGGGATTCAATAATCTGCCGGTACCTTCAAGCGTCACCAGCACCTTGATCAGCAGTGATACCTCACTGGGCAGCAAGATCTGATAGCGTTGGACAATATCGATAAAGTCATTCAACGCACCGCTCATGTCGAATTGGCCGACCGCTTGCGTCGAATACTGTCCCACAAAATCCGCAATGTCATTGGACAGTCGGGCTTCGTTCAGGTCATACGGGCATTTTCCTACACGCTTGATCAAAGAGCTCAGCAGCTTCACGTCTTGATTGACTATCGCGACCAGCATCGACTCAATCGATTCACGCAAGTCCTCGCTGACGCGTCCGACCATGCCAAAATCCACCAAGCCAATCGAATCATCCGGAAGGATCATGATGTTGCCGGGATGTGGGTCAGCATGGAAGAAGCCGTGGTTGAAAATCATTTTCAGGTATAGTTCTGCCCCCTGACGCGCGATGGCGTCGCAGCGCGATTCAGTGGTTTGGTTTTTCGCGAATTGCTTGAGCGGTACTCCGTCGATAAGCTCCATCGTCAACATTTTTTCCGAACACAACGCCGTGATAGGTTGCGGAATTCGGATTCGTGCATCCTCGGCGAACATCGCCCTAAACTGACTCAAGTTGCGCTGCTCACGAGCAAAATCTAACTCGCGCCGCATCGTCTGCCGCAGATCACGCACTACATTGGACGGTTGATAGTTTTTGAAGTCATCGATTCGCTCGGCGAGTTGAGCCAACCCGGCAAGAATGTCCAGATCGGCCTCAAGAACGCGCTCGATGCCGTGATGCTGAACCTTGACGATCACCTCGATCAATTCTTCGTCTTCACCGGCAAGATGCGCGTAGGCAGGGTGATCAGCCGCCTTGATCGTGGCGCGATGAGCCTGCCCAATAGACGCAGAGGCAATCGGTGTCGGATCGAACTCGTGGAACAATTCTTCCAGCAGACGCCCCTGCTCTGCTTCGATCGTTTCTTTGACTTTGTCAAAATCATCCGCCGGCGCGGCGGACTGAAGACGAGAAAGTTCATTGGCCATTTCGGTGCCGATCAAATCTGGGCGCGTACCAAGCAACTGGCCGAATTTGATAAATGTTGGCCCCAATTCGGTCATCGCAAGCCGAACACGATTTGGATGTGTCAGGGAGTTGAGTTTCTCTCCGTCGGGCGATTTGAGTCGCTCGGAGATGAAGTCAATATTGAAGCGACTCATCCAGTTCGCTAGGCCATATTTGCTGAGCACAGATGCAATCTCGGTCCATCGCATGGCATTGCGATAGAGTTGAGGCACAGACGTGATAGTGGGTTTCATCGTTGGGAGATTGAGTGGCGAAATTGCAAGCGTGGTTAGAACATTGCCAATAGTATAACGCACAAACGCCCAACGTATCGAACGCTTCGCGGCGGAATTTGATGACGCAACAGTCAACTGTTACAATTCGAGTCGTCGGCGACTGTTCCCTTTCCCTTTGTTTGATCGTCAAGAGTCATCTATGCCCATCCTTACACGTTTTGGTTACTGCGCTGCCGCTTGTCTTGGCTATTCGTTTTTCGTGGCGTTGCTGACCTGTTTGGTGACTGTAGATGCAAGCGCTGATAACTGGGGGCAATGGCGAGGCGGTAGTTTGGACAGTGTCAGCAGTGAATCAGCCGCAGATTCGCAGGTCTCCCCAATCGCGACGCAAGTTTGGAAATTCGATCTCCCGGGATCCGCCGGTGCTAGTCCGGTGGTTTGGGGGGACCGAATCTTTGTATCTACCACCGACGGTGACTCGATGCATCTAATTTGCTTGGACATTAGTGGGAACCAACAGTGGCGACGTCGGCTGCTGGGTGTCAGCAAGTCGGCGATCGACAACAGTAATTCCGCTTCTCCGTCGCCCATGACAGACGGTGAACGCGTTTGGGTGATGGTGGGCACCGGCGCGATGGCCTGCTTCGACTTCGAAGGAAATGAAGTTTGGTCCAAAGATCTTCAGGCCGTCTACGGAAAATTTTCCATACAGTTTGGTATGTCGTCGACACCAGTTCTACAC
>CAYTPS010000060.1:12919-18024 GCA_964439245.1 uncultured Pirellulaceae bacterium
GAAGCTTTACCTGTCGCTGATACATGGTCCGATGAGGAAGAAGGGAACTTCTGAGGGAAAGCTGGTCTGCCTAGACGCGGCCAGTGGTGAAGAGGTTTGGAGTATGGCCCGAAACACGGACGCTGTATTTGAATGCAAGCACAGCTACACCTCGCCCATCATTTGCGGCCTGGGCGCATCAGCCGTACTTGTAGTACATGGTGCGGACTACACCACCGGACATGCGGTCTCAAACGGTGAGGAACTCTGGAGGTTCGGCGGCATCAACCCCCAAGGAGAAGACTACAACCGGACGCTTAGATTGGTCGCCTCGCCGGTTGAGCGTCAGGGCCTGCTGGTTGTGCCGACAGCAAAGAATGGGCCGGTGATGGGGTATCAGATCTCTGGCACCAACAAACCCAAGACGCTTTGGCGACTGGGCCGCGGGACTCCCGATGTTGCATCGCCGGTTGTCTTCAAGGAGTTTGTTTTTCTTGCGGGTGAAAACGGAGTAATGAGAGTACTCGACTCATCCAGCGGCAAAGTTTTGAGCAAGAAACGCCTGCTGGCCGATCGACACCGAAGCACCCCTGTCGTGTTCGACGGGAAACTAATTATTTTAGGACGCGACGGAACGATCTCAGTCCTCCGAGCGGACAAAGATCTTGAATTGATCTCTGAGCTCAAGCTGAACGAAGAGTCCGTGGCGTCTCCTGCAGTCGCTGACGGCCGAGTCTACATCCGCACCGCAAAGGCGCTCTACGCTTTCGAGGGACAGTAGATCGATCGACTAGTTACTGTCGGCGACAACGTTAGGAACAATACGCACATTGAAGTCGACGACTTTTTGTGGGTTGTCGGGATCGCTGGTGATAATCGTCACTTTTTCACGAATGTTCTCAGCGGATTGAGTGTTCAATGTGTAAGGAATTACATGCAGTGATTTTTCACCGCTGCTCGGTGCAAAATTGACCTTTTCGTTTCCGATGCGGATTTCCTTAATCGAAAATGGCGTCTCTCCACGTACCACAAATCGCTTGGCGACTTTGGTGCCCTGTTTGATGATGCCAAGCTGAATAGAAGAAGCCTCTAAGGCAGGCTTTACCCGACCGCTTACCGACACTGGCATGCGAGGCGTGTTCTTGTCATTGGTGAATACAGTCAACTCTTCGTCGAACGAACCTGCGGGCATCGAATCTTTCACCTTAACGACTAACTCGTAGGCCACGCGGCCAGTCTGTTCACGGGAGATTTCACGAGCCTCGACGTCGAGATGCGGGTTGGTTGATTTCACTTTCAGAATCTGCCACAGTGGGCTACCGGCGTACTTCATTTTGACAATTTGCTGTGCCGTTTGAGAAGCGCTGATGCTCGAGAAATTGACTTCTCCGGGAGTCATCACAACGTCTTTGCGAATCTTACCTCGAACGGAGAACTGTACCTCACCGCGCTGAGCGTATTCGCCCACGCGATCAATTGATACTGTGACGGTGGCCTTCTTCTCCCCCCGAAACTTGCGTGTTTGGAATTGGGCTAGAACCTTCGCTGTTTCCCCTGGAGCTACCGAGTGAGTCAGGATCGTGGGCTTCGTGCAACCACAGGAAGCTTTCACATTGATCAGATTCAGATAGTCGTTGGTCGTGTTAACAAATTCGAAAATGTGCTCTTGTTTTGACAAAGCCGGTACTGCGCCAAAATCATGTTTGGTTGCTACAGAATCCAGCAGTTTTTGAGACCAAGGAATGCGAACGTTGGTTGCGTGGATGGAAGTTGCTGGCTGCAGCCCACCGTTGTAGGAGTACGTGCCACCAAACTGAGTCGGCTGCGGGGAATTCTGGACGCCCGGTATTCTTTGAACCTGTCCTTGCACAGGATACGATTGCCCGACGGCCGAAGCCTGCTGTACGGGGTTCTGGTAGTAAACCTGAGCTTCCGTGGCTGGCGAAAAGGCTAGTGTTGCGACGGTCAGAATTGAGAGCATGAACTTTGTTTTCATTACAACAGTTCCGATACAAGGTATTTCAGAAAAAAGAACAACTTCGTTTGCCTTCCTCAAACAGACAAGCTGAAGAAAGTTTGGCAAGTGACAGTCTGACTAACGAATGAACGTACGAGACCTTCCAACAAAAGTCATCGCCAACATAAGAGTTTGTCAAAAAAAGTGCCCCTATTCCAAATATAAGAAGCGGTCACACCTAACACGGAAACCTTAACGAATTTGCAGCTTTTTTGTTTTTTCATAAATTCGGAGGCCGGTCAACAGAAACCGCCTTACGGGGAATGATTGCAATGAAGCACCGAAGGTCAAACGCTCTAGCCCGATCCGGCACAAGAACGATGAGATATTCGCGGGGCCAGTCATCCCTTCAAAGCACCGTGACGGATGGAAATCGCCCCAAATTACCGCAAAGTCCAGGCAAAACCCAAGGCTGCAACTAGAGAACGGGGGGGCAGTCCGGAAAATCGCCGGAAGAACTCTTTCGGGAAGAAAGCCTCGCGAGCGGCGAGTTTAACAGCGCGAAGACAAAGAAACAGAAAAGTTACCCGACTAGGATTCGAACCTAGACTAACGGTACCAAAAACCGGGGTGCTACCATTACACTATCGGGCACTTCCTCTGTGGATGAAGGTTTTATCAAAAACCCCGACCTGCCTAAATAGGGGTTTGTGAAAAAAATGACGATTGGTCAAATTTGGCAACGGTGCCCAAGACTGCCCCGGTATGGCATTGTAAAGGTGGATACTCGTCCTTCGAGCTGCTGGAATTATACTGTGCAGTAAGAAAGACCCGTAACGCTACTGGTTCTTGTTCTGAAATACCGAAAAGGCAAGCTGCTCCAGCTCCATCGCCAAATCCACCTCTACTAAGCTGACACTTTTGGGAACGCTTAGAGTAACCGGAGCGAAATTTAGAATACCGGTAATTCCCGCATAGAGAATCTGCTCCGCAGCTTCAGCCGCAGCAGTAGCCGGCACAGCCAGAATCGCCACTTGTAGGGAATGTTGTTTTACGATCTCCGGAAGACGATCGATGTGCTCCACAACCAATCCTTCATAAGTTTTGCCGAGAACATTCTCATCGACATCAACAACCGCAACGACATTAAAGCCCTGTTTGGCAAAGCCGCGGTAGCCCAGTAACGCCTGGCCCATGTTGCCGCAGCCGACCAATACAACGGGCCAAGTCTTGTCGGTCCCCAAGATGTGCTTGATTTTGTCAATCAATTCCTCACAACGGTAACCAATCCCTGGATAGCCAAATTGGCCGAAATAGGCGAAGTCTTTTCTTACTTGAGCCGCTGAAAAGCCAAGAGCGCGGCCTAGTTTACTGGAGCTGATTGTCTTCTGATCTTTACGGTGCAAATGCTGCAGCTCGCGCAGGTACAGACTCAAACGCGACACAACCGCTTTCGGGACAAGTGCTTCGCGTTCAGATCCGTCTTCAGTCATGGAGTCTTCGATGCTCAACGTTTTTCTGTAAAATTGAGTGCCAATGAAAGTAGTTACTTAGCGGTAGAACCACTGACGCTGGGACAAAATGGTTACTATTAGGCAGCCCCAGCCGGAAGGAAATTGTGACCCATTTATCTTACTACGCAGGGACTTTACTTGCACCCAACCGTTTCTGAGCCGCGGCGATTAAAAGGTAGAAATCAATAGGAGCATTGGCGGGAGTAGGCTCCTAGATCCAGCAAAATACTCTTCAAAACATAGGTTTTGACCAAAGTGCAAAACCAGCGAAATCGAAGCCCACGTGTGAAACTCCGAAAGTTTGGGAACCTCTTCACCAATTGCAATATCTGCAGCCATCTCCCAATCCAAGTTCCTTCTTCTTTCGGAATCGGTTTTCAAACCATAATGCTGTGTCTGGTTTGCCTAACTGTATCTGTAATATTTGGCCAAACCGCAAACTCATATAGGCGCATCTTGGCTGCTGGGATCCACCGGAAAACAAACCGGAACCATCACAACCGTTACATTCTACCTACCGTTTTCATCTTTCTTACTTAAAGCCAATCACGTTGTTCACCCGAATGACCTAAACCGCCGAATCAGAACGTGTCCGGAGGAACATTCCAGCTAGACGTACGGGATTGTGTCTAGCCGTTGCTCTGCCACTTAGATGGCGATCGTTTGTGGGGTCGTCATATCAAGGGAGAACGGATTCTTTTTTATGATCGGTTGGCATGGCGAATGGTTTCGTCAGACCAGATGCCGCCTACAACGTTTGAAACGTCAGAATTTTTGGAGAAGTTACGATGAAATTGGTAAGAAGTCTGCTGACCTCTGCAGCTTTCGCTGCGGCAGTTATGTCGGCCAGCTTCAGCTTTGGACAATGTTGTGGTGGCGCAAGCTACGACGCAGTTTCCACTGCTGCCCCTGCATCTGGATGCGGATGTAGCTACACAGTCATGAAGACTGTCTCGCGCGTTGTCAACGAACAACAGCAAGTCACTAAGTACCGAACTGTCACAAACACTGTTTATGACAACGTTCAGGTTCCTGTGACTCGCAATGTTTGTGAGACAAAGATGCGAACTGAAAACTACACAGTTCAGGTTCCAACAACATCTACCGCTTACCGCACAGAGAGCTATAAAGTTCAGGTTCCGGTAAACGAGACTGTTATGGAAGCTCAGAACTACACAGTTCAAGTTCCTAAAACATCTACTGTTATGGAAACTGAGAACTACACAGTTCAAGTTCCACGCACTTCGACTGTAATGGAAGCTCAGAACTACCAAGTTCAGGTTCCTGTTACTGAAACTCGCACTCGTCAAGAGTCTTACCAAGTTCAGCGTCCAGTAACAACTACTGTTATGAAGACCGAGAGCTACAAGGTAAGCCGTCCTGTCACAGAAACAACTTACAAGACTGTTAACTACACAGTCTGCAAGCCTGTTACTGAGACTAAGCAGCGTACAGTTAACTACACCGTACAGCGTCCTGTAACAGAAACGCGTCAGCGTACCGTTACTACTCACGTTCGTCGTGCAGTTACTGTTAACAAGTCTCGAACTGTTAGCTACCAAGTAAGCAAGCCTGTCACAGAGACACGCATGCGAACTGAAAACTACACAGTTAAAGTTCCTGTTACTTCTACTAAGTACCGCACAGTCACAGAG
>CAYTPS010000061.1:0-7234 GCA_964439245.1 uncultured Pirellulaceae bacterium
TATCAACCCGATACATTTCGACGTGTGGCCGCCGATGTGCAGGTTGGCATGCCCGGCCGAATTTGGGTTGAGACAAATTTTGCTGACAACGGCTTCGGTTATTCTGGGTCTTACGCGACTCTCGGCGGTAAGGCGCGTCTGTTTGAAGATGCTTTGGACGGTCGTTGGCTAACAGAGGCACGTCTACACCATTCCATTGAAGAAAATGGTGGTTTCTTTGCTAACGTTGGACTCGAGCGTGTTTTCTCCATCGACGCTGCGAAAGCAGATTTTGTTGTCGGAGCATGGTATGACTTCGACGGTGACCAACAAGGCAATTTCGGAAATGACTTTTCTCAAGTTGGTGTGAACGCATCTATCAAGACGCGGCGATGGGACTTGATCGGAAACGGTTACTTCCCAGTGGGCGTTACCGACTATACGTCAGGGTTGCCGGGAGATGGAAGTTTCTTCATTGGAAACAACATTCAGTTCCAGCCGGGAATCGACTCCGCGCTGACTGGTTTTGATGTGACTTTACGATTGAAACCAAAACAATTGGCTTTCGTAAATGGTTCTTTTGAGATTGGCGGATACGGTTATTCCTCTGATCTTGTGAACTCTTTTGGCGGTGGGCGCGTTCGACTGGGCATGCAGAGCCGGCGCGGTCTTTCGCTGACTGTCGAAGTCAATCATGATGACCGTTTCGAGACAACTGGCGTTCTAGGACTGGGATACTCGTTCGGGGCCAGCGGTGCAATCGGTGGCGAGTACTCGCGTTTAGGACGTGATCTTGAACAAACGGTTAGGAACGACCACATCGTGCGTTTCAATCAAGACATTGCTTTGGCGATCGATCCAGACACCGGAGCTCCTTACAACGTCATTCATGTCAACAACACGGCCGATGGCACAATCGGCAACGGTACTGCAGAACTTCCGTTTGACGAGTTGATTGACGCTCAAAATGCAAGCAGCGTGGGAGACGTCATCTTTGTGGCTACCGGAGACGGCACCACCAACCTTTACAACGAAGGCATTACTCTCAAGGACGATCAGCTCCTGTTGAGTACTGGTGGTCAGATCATCCTTCCGACAGCGAACCGTGGACTCGTAGAACTGATCCCACCCGGCGGTGTTGGAGCCACAATCAGCAATCCAGGTGGCTTCGACGTCGTTCGATTGGCCAATGGAAACCTTATCGGTGGAATCAACATAGATGCCTCCGGCGCGACCAATGGTATTTCGGGTAGCGGTATCGAAGCCGCTAACATTCAGTCAACCAATGTCTCGGGTGCCGGCGATGACGGAATCCTCGTGACTAACTCAACCGGAGACTGGTCTTTAACTAACGTCAATTCGTCGCTCAATGGACGTGATGGAATTCACTTGAACGGATTTGCGTCAGATCAAGTCACGCTTACTTCAATAACGACAAACACGAACAGCCGGCACGGTATTTTCCTAGAGAACGACACGAACCCGGGTGGTTCAATCGATATCATCGAGGCGGAGGCCAGCGGAAACACAATTAACGGAATTCTGGTTGCCAACGGTGATGGAAACCTGAACGTAATTGATGCGACAGTCCTCAACAACACAACCAACGGTATAGGCACGTTCAATTACACAGGCCAAACATTTGTGGGAACAAGCGAAGACGGAGTGTCAAGTATTTCGGGAAATCGCGTTGGTGCGAACCTAAAGTTCGAACTTGATGGCGACGGGCAAACACAAAACGTTTTGGTTACCGGTTTGACGATAGACGATGGAGGTCGCGGTGTAGTTGCAAATACTAATGGCCAAAACACGACAATGAACATCGACATCATCGACACCATCACAATTAATGACAACGACAATGAAGCCATCATGATGACGGCTGATGGTGGAAGCACGATCAACACGAACATCAACAGCTCAAACGCAGCCTTCCCGCTGCAAATTGTTGACAATGGAATCATTGGTCAGGCGGCGATCTCTTTAAGTGCCGTCGGAGATGTGAACGGAATCGACGCCTCACAGATTAACGCCGACATTGACAACGTGTTCATTCAGTTGCCAGGAAACGCTAACGGCGATGATGGGATTCAGGTCAACTCTAACGGTAACGCGGTAGCCAACGTAGAGATTGACGACGTCGAAATTCTGAGAATTATCGTCGGCGACGATGCGATCCCGAACAACTTTGATGTAAACGACACTGGACTTATCGCAGGCGGTGATTTCGGCATTTCGTTGAACTTCTTCAATAATGGCGCTGGTGATATCAATAGGGTTGCCGTTCGCGACACCACGATCGAAACAGATAACGGTATTGAGATCAACACTGGTGCCGACACGTTTGCCGACGTTCTAGTCTTAGACTCTGTTATCCAGGCCACCGGCCCTAGGGCTGGTGATCGTGACACTCTGCTCAACGATCCGACAAGCACCAATTTCGGAGATGTTGGTATTCGAATTTCCGCTGATGGTGACGCATCCAATAGCTCGGTCGATAACTTGACAAGAGTACGAATCGAGCGAACCCTTATTCAAGACTTCTCAGGACCATTTTCGGTCGGTTTCGGCGGACCAGGCTTCAACGGACTTGGGGAAGCATTGCCGGGAGCAGCTGTCGATGTTGCAACCTTCGGCGATGCAAACTTGCTGCTGACCGTGCAGAGCAACCGGATCTTGAACAATGGAGCTGGCTACAACTTCGACGATGATAACGATGGCTTCTTCTTTGAAGTGCCTGTCTCAACGGCGGAGGATCCCCTCAGGGTTCTGTTCTACGATGCTGTGAAAATCAATGCACTCGACACCAGTGTTGTCTCTACGAGGATTGTTGGCAACTTCTTCCAAGACAACTTCGAACGAGCCATTTCACTGGATACGTACGATTCCGCGACGATCAACGCACAAGTGACTGCCAATGCGTTTGATAACAACGATCGTGGCAATGATGCTGTAAGGGGGACATTCCGGAGCGTGCCAACGGGATTGGATCAAGCATTCAACTCGCAAGAGTTGATTGAAAGTCAGGTCTTTGATTTCGAGGCCGTCAACAACGAAGAGTTCTTCCAAAGATTATATGAGAGCCCGTTGGCGATTGATCCCTCAATGGCGAACAATGGTGTCATCGATCTCGATGCGATGGGCATGCAGGGAGACAACGATATTGCCGACCTGTCATTCAACGATCCAACGGCTGATGCGGTGTTTATCGACGGGCTTGATCCCGGATTCGCAAATATCAATCTAGATCTTTCTGGCAACGCATTTGAGCACAATATAGTCCTCAAGGACTTTGCGAATGCACCGGGGGACTTCACGATTGCTGGAACGGATCCTGCTGTAGGAGACTTCTTTTTCTTCGGCGTTCCTACCAACAACCCAATTACCCAGGGCACTTTAGGATTTGCTGATGCACTGATTTCTAACGAAGAGCTTCTCTTCTCAGGTGCAGGATTCTAAGTTGAACCATTGCCGCTTCGGCATGTTGATAAAACAAAAAATCCCGCCAGCTTTTGCTGACGGGATTTTTTTATTGCCACATCTGCCGGGAGTGACATGATTCTTCGAACAAGTCAGCCAACCAATACTACAGGGGGTTGGCAGCGTCCTTTTCTCGTTTGTCTAGTTGCCAAGAGGCGGAATGACCAGACCGTCTGAAGTGTCGCCGTACGTGTCTGGCGAAGTGTACGGGGAATTCATGTAGCCTTGATCCAGTACCGGAGCGGTCGATTCCACTGGAAGGTTTCCGTAAACCGGAGCGTAGCCGGTTGTTACTGGAGTGGTAGCACCTACCGAACCTGGAATCGGAGCACCATAGACTGATTCACCAATTGGGGCATTGCATGTACCGCTCTCGCAGTTGAAACCAATTCCACTGTCAAAGCTGGTTTGACCAGACGGCACGTTGCAACTGTCGCACGAGTCGCCACGCAACCATCGACGAACTGGGCCATCGGAAAGGTTAGGGAGAATACCTTGGGAGTTTCCAAAGCCGCTTCCCAAGTTGCTGAACGGTGAGCCGCAACCGGCGCCCGTTAGTCCGCCACAACTGCAACCGCTGACGCCGGTAACGAGAACAGAAAGTAAAACCATCATCAATAAACGTTTCATTGGATTCTTCCTTAAGCAATCCGGGATTCTTGTCTGAACAGACTTGTTCCAGACTTGGGGATGTGAAAATGTACCCGGTTGTTAAGAAGCGCCAAATGATTTGTTTGTATTTTTTTCAAAATCATGGCGCGAACAAACCTCTACCTAATCAGGTGGTAAACTTGTTCGTCTGGCACGTTTGAAACGGCAGCCAGTTCAAAGACCTTAATGGGCAAGGATAGCCAACGACTTTGATGGAGATATCGATTCTTCGTCCTCTTCATGTCAAAAATGCGACACTCGACGGCTATTCGGAAACAGATCAAGATGCTGAAGTTGACACCCTGCGCCTTTGCACGCCCATCCCTCTCAATCAAACACCCGGTTCAGCTGCGGCCTTTGGGTTTCCTCTTTGCACTTGCTGCTTACCTCGTAACGTTTCAATTTCCAGGTTTCGTCGAGGGGCAACTGAGCACCGATTCGATTGAAGGAGATTTTGTTTCAGTCTTTGGAGCTGAATCTGATTTGAACTGGACGCCGCACTTAGGGGAAGCTGCCTTTGTTGAGGTCGGTCTTGCCGATTCGGATTGCTGTCCGGAGACATTAGAACCCGCGGCGCTCGAGGAAAACAGGTCGATTTGCACAATCAAGTGTGCCTTAGGTGGGACAGAGACTGTTGCAATTCGCCCAGAAGATGAACTTTGGATTGTTTCGGCGAGAAACATTAGCGAGTGTCGCGCTGGTGCTGGATCACTTGAGGTCAAGCGCCTGGCAAGTAAATCTTGGCAAGCGGCTTCAATGGATGAGCTGGCCAACTGCCACCGAACGAACACTCCGCTGACTACTTTGGTTTACGCGCACGGCAACCAAACAGACTATGACTTTGGAATTTCGCGAGGCGTTCAGTTTTATCGAAATCTCGCCTCCTGTAAGGAGTTAAATGGCCCGATCCGAATGGTGTTGTGGTTATGGAAAAGCGAAAAAGAATCTGTGCGTTTATACAAAGACTTTCGTACCAAATCAAAACGCGCCGTTGAGATGGGGGCCGCCCTCCAAACCACCCTCGAGCGGCTTGGTGACTCACGTGTGGCTTTAGTCGGATTCAGTTTAGGTGCACAGGTGATTTTGTCAGCGCTTGATTCAATGGAAGAGCAACAAGCGTGCTCTTTTGACGGATGGGATTGGTCACGTTCGCAGGGGTGTTTGGGGTGTGACAGCGGTTATAGTGAAAAGTACAAGGTCGCACTAATCGCACCCGCCCTTGACCCTGCCTACGCCTGTGCGGCAGCGGATCGCACCGTTTGCTCGTCGTTGGTTGACCAGACGAGAGTATTCAACAACCGATCAGACCGAGCCGTCAAAGCGTTGAGAGTTATCATTCGACGTGAATGTCCACAGAAATCTATCTCATTCAAAAAGCTGGTCGATGAACAGCGTCTTTATCTCGGTCAGGTAAAACACGTTGATTTGAGCTCCGAGGTAGGGCATCGACATTCAATCGTCAGATATTCGCGCACTGAATCACTATGTTGCGAATTGGGTAACCTAGTGTCAGATATTTTCAGCGAGAAAATCTTCGCAAATCAGCCCGTGCCAAATAACCAAATTGCCGTAGAATAAAGCTTCGTTGCTGTAGGGAGTTTGTCGCCGGACCAAAGAGAGGTTTGGGCCGCCTTACAGCTGACCTCTTAAACTTTCCGCACGTCACCCTACGATGTCAACTCTTCAACGTGCCGAGCTCAATCCAGCACGAATTTGGATTGTCCTCGGAGCAATCTTTGCGGCACTGGCCGTTGCGGCAGGTGCTTTCGGCGCCCACGCGCTCGAAGCTGCGATGGAGAACGCCGAAGCTGGTCCCAAACGTCTGGCCGCGTGGAAAACGGCCGCTCAGTACCAATTCTTCAGCGCACTTGGCTTGATCGCGTTGGGGCTGATGCCAACGAAAAAAACAAAATCACAGTTTTTAGGTGGCATTTTGATGGTGGTCGGCATTCTAGTTTTTTCTGGCGTGCTATATGCGTATACCCTGACCTACGTGAAAATCCTCGGCGCCATTGTGCCCGTCGGCGGCGTAAGCATGTTGGCTGCTTGGACTTGTTTTGCTATTGCCGCCACTGGTGCAACACGCGCGTGGGGTGACGATACGGCAGACGAGGCATCGAATTGACTCTGGATATTCAAATCGGCTACTGTGGTAACGTCCACCCTGCCCTAGATGTCGATCAGGTATTGGATAATCTGCAGTGTTATGCGGCAACCGTTCGCAACCTCTGTTGCCCGGAGCAGAACCTGCCCTTTGGAATTTGGGTCAGTAAAACGGCACTCGATCAACTCCAAAACGCAGATAACCTTCGGCGGTTGAGTGACGCAATGCAGCAACATAGCGTGACCCCGTTCACGGTCAATGGGTTTCCCTTTGGCGACTTTCATCAACAGGTGGTTAAACATTCGGTTTACCAACCCGACTGGTCCACCGATCAGCGTTTGGACTACACGTTGAAGCTGGCCGAACTGCATGATGTCTTGCTGCCTTCGGGCCAACCCTCGACGATCTCAACGCTTCCACTTGGTTGGCCCCACAAAGACGGCCAGGCCATCTCATATTCTCGAAAACGTCTACCTTTGCACCAAAAGGCAAACAAAGATTTTTTGACATCTTGCGCTGCTCAATTGCGTTCATGTGCCGTCGCACTGGCTGAACTGGAAGCTCGAACCGGGCGGCATTGTATGGTGTGCATTGAGCCCGAACCGGGTTGCGTCCTAGACACTGCACAAGACGTCTGCCAGTTTTTTGATGAGTACCTCCTCACCGGCGGCGACGCTCAAACCACTCGCGCTCACATCGGGGTCTGTCATGACATTTGTCATTCGGCGGTCATGTTTGAAGACCAAGCCGACGCGATTGAAGCGTACGCACGTAATGGCATTGTTGTCGGCAAGGTCCAAGTTTCCTCAGCCATCGAGGCGAATTTTGCAGGGTTGGACGCTGAAGAGAAACTCGAGTCTTTGCGGGCCCTGGGGGAGTTCTCCGAACCCAAGTACCTTCATCAGACTTGCATCAAAATCGACGGCGATACAATCTTTTATCAGGATCTCGCAGAAGCGATTGAAGCTCACCGGGAACCCGATGGTGTCTGGAGAATTCACTTCCACGTACCCATTTTCG
>CAYTPS010000061.1:7244-17981 GCA_964439245.1 uncultured Pirellulaceae bacterium
TTCGCTTCTTCACTTGGAAGAATGGGCACGACACAAGCCGCGATTGCCGATTGCGTCCAAGCGCTCCAATCACAAACGAGTAATGAATCCGACCACGACGGCTTTGTTTTCCCACAGCATTTTGAAATTGAAACCTACGCTTGGAACGTTCTACCGGCGGCACATCGCGGTCGCACTCTGACTGACGATATTGCTGAGGAAATTTCTTGGTTTAGGGACTTAGTCCCATCGCGGTAATGCCAAAACCTATCTCCCATATCATTTCACGATTCAAATAAAGACCAAAATGCCGCCCATTATTGCCGAAGTCATTGCTATTGGCGACGAACTGACAACAGGCTACCGCCTCGACACTAACAGCCGCTGGATCAGCCAACGATTATGTGATCTCGGGATCACCGTTATGTATCACAGTACCGTTGGAGATGATTTAGAGGCCAATACCAATGTCTTTGCCATCGCAGCGAAACGCGCCGATGTAATTGTCTGCACAGGAGGGCTCGGCCCAACCGCAGACGATCTTACTCGGCAAGCAATCGCCGCAATGGCGGGTGTGGAACTTGAACTGTACGAAGATCAGTTGGAACATCTCGAGGCGTTCTTTGCTCGGAGGAGCCGCAAGATGACGCCGTCAAACAAAATTCAGGCGCATTTCCCAAACGGAGCGCTTGTTATCCCCAACCCTGAAGGCACTGCTCCGGGGATTGAATTCAAAACGACACACACCGAGACTCCGGCGACAATTTTTGCGCTGCCAGGTGTGCCGGCTGAGATGAAGCAAATGTGGGCTGCCACCGTGGAGAAAAAACTGATAGCCCTGACAGGTGACAATAGTGTGATCCACCATCATGTGATCCGTTGTTTTGGATCAGGAGAAAGTCATATCGAGTCTCTGCTGCCGGACTTGGTCAAACGAGGTCGTGATCCTTTGGTCGGGATCACCGCCAGCGGTGGGACGATCTCCTTGCGATTGACAACGCGCGCTGAATCGGTGGAACGCTGTTTGGAAAAAATGTCTGAAACCCAAGCGACCATCGAATCGTTGCTTGGCGACCTAGTGTTTGGCTATAACGACGATCTTCTCGAGACGGTCGTTGCCCATCAGTTGCGCGTCGCCAACGCGACGCTGGCCATTCACGACGCGGGGCTTAATGGCGACGTTGCCGCGATGCTGCTGAAATCAGGCAGCCCAGTAATTGGCGCAGCGATCCCGGGCACTGTGCAACTTTTGACCCCCGAACAGGTTATTGCCAAAGCCCGGTCAATGCTTGAGCAATCGGGAGTCGACCGCGCTCTGGTTATTGGAGACGTAGATCGTTCCGAAGCGTCCATTCGGGATGGCAAGTCACGGTTTTCGATTGCGTTGGCTGCCAACGGTAAAGAACCCATCGCTGAATCTTTTCCGTTCAGTGGTCACTCTGCTACTCGGCAGGTTATCGCCTGCAAACGAGTTCTCAATTTTGTGAGGCTTCGGTAAAAACATTTGGTTAGAGCGGTGCTCAATGGGGAAGCTCTAAGCAGTCAACTTCCAATGTAAGGTCAGTAAAATGTCGTTACGGTCAAAATTTGAAAAAGCGAAAGCGCAGGGATACATTCGAACATTCGAACTATTGTTCACTCGGTTCGTTCCGCCCTGGATTTTCCGATACAGCCAAGGGGAGGTCTTCGATCTCGATCTGAACAAACTGGCCGCATTGAACGAGCAACCGGGGCAAGATGTTGGCGATGGCTTGGTGGCGAAATGCTTGGTCAATAATGATTCTTCAGATGAATCCGGCACCTGCCAACGGGAACGCCTCCGAGAGTTCACTTGGAACTCGGTTCCCCTAGAAACAACAAAAAATGATTTTGGTTACGCAATCTATGACCCTCAAGATCCCGAGAAGTTGCTTGGCGGTGTTTGGGTGGGACAAGGCAGTTTCATTGAAGAGGATTTAGGACTCAATTTCGTTTTGTCGAAGGACCAAGCGTGGTTGTATTGTGCCTTCGTTGATAGTGATGCGCGCGGCAGAGGCGTCTATAAAAAACTGCTGTCTTTTGTCGGACAGGATGTGGCAAGAAGAGGGTACTCTCAGCTGCTAACAGTCATTAACCCATGGAATCGGGTGTCAAAAACTGTGCATGAAAAACGCAGCAAGCGAATTTCTGGCACCGTTTCGAGCGTCCGAGTGTTTTGGTTTGCTTGGGTGTCCAGTAGTGGCAACGTCGAGATCGACAAACGACTTATTGTCGATGTCAAGAAGCATCCGGTGAATGTCACAATGAAATAAGATCACGGAATCTGTTAGACTGTTACGCTGACCGAACGATTTTACAGCCTCCTTTATGGACGGATATGTGGCGGACCAACCAGTAGAAAAACAACTGCACCGATCACTCAACCACTGGGTCTTCTGGCCGCCATTTGTGGCTTTGATTTTCATGGTCAGTTTAAATGTGTTTGATGGGCAGGCGTTCAACGCTGTTGTTACAGGTATCAAAACCTTCATCGTCGTCAATTTTGGCTGGCTGTTTACGCTGTGCTCGATTCTATCGGTTGCTGCCTGCGCGGTAATCGCGTTATCGCCTTTTGGCGCGGTGAAGATTGGTGGAGCCAACGCCGAACCGCTGATCAGCCGTTGGAACTGGTTCGCAATCACTGTATGTACCAGTATCGCAACAGGGATTTTATTTTGGTCTACTGCCGAACCGATTTTTCACTTGTCGAAAGTCCCGCCGTTTTTCGATTCGCAACCCAATACGCCGGCGGCAGCGATCGATTCGTTGAGTGTGGTGTTCTTGCATTGGACGATCACACCATACTGTATCTACGCGGTGGTCAGTATTGCGTTCGCGTTTTCGTACTACAACATGAAACAACCTTACTCGTTGCGGTCAATGGTCGCTGCTTTGTTAGGCCCAGGTAAAGAAAACTGGCTGACGAACCGTTCGTGGGTTGGCAATGCGATTGACGGGATCTGTTTGTTTGCACTGGTTGCCGGCATGTCAGCCTCGCTGGGAACCGGCATCCTGGTGATTGCCAGTGGATTGGGAGAGGTGTTTGGCCTCGCTAAAACGCAATGGCTGTGGGCTGCTATTACTGCCGCTATTGTCGTGAGCTTTATCGTTTCAAGTGCGACGGGATTGACCAAAGGAATTCGAATTCTTTCGGATCTAAACACCAAAGGCCTTTTCCTGCTGTGTGCGTTCGTACTTCTAACCGGACCCACGCTATTAATTTTTCAGAACGGTTGGTCGGCACTGATTAAGTTTGCTTTTGAGTTCCCTAAACTGAGCACGGGAGGATTTGATATCGGGGGCAGTGAGTGGTCTGCGTCGTGGTCGGCATTCTATTGGGCCGTCTGGTTGGCTTGGGCGCCCGTGACAGCGTGCTTCTTGGGCCGAATCAGTCTTGGTCGAACGGTGCGCGAAACATTGGTCTTTAATCTTTTGTTGCCGGCGCTGTTCAGCATGTTCTGGATGGCCGTGTTTTGTACCACAACCATGGATCTTCAATTGAACAATGTTGCCGATCTGTCTGCCGTTATCGACGATCCAAATCTCGGGGCCGAGAATGTCACCTACGAGGTTTTTCGTCAGTTGCCGCTGAGTTTTTTAATGACAGTGTTTTATCTGTTCAGCGCCTTTATTTGTTTTGTGACATCGGCGGATTCGAACACGACCGCCATGGCCAGCATCTGTAGTCGGCACTTGTCTGAAAGTGATCCCGAAGGGGCGCTAATCGTCAAAGTGCTTTGGGGCTTGGCGGTTGGCATTGTGGCGTGGGTGATGATCGCTTTTGCCAGCGTGGAGGGTATCAAGACGATATCCGTTATTGGCGGTTTCCCAGTTAGCATCCTCTTTATCTTCGTTCTGATTTCGTTGATGCGGATTGTGATCCAGCACAAGCAGTTCAGCCGAGTGGACCAGTAGTGTGCGAAAGCGGTTGGCAATCTTTCGACCGAACTATTTTGCTTCGGCCGAGTCAGCCGCAGAGAACGCCGCAATGACAACGGCTTCTCGATTGTCGCGATTACTTAACCCCGGAAACATAGCCTTGTACGCACCAGCCTCCGTCGTGTGAAATTCGGCAGTTGCAGCCAACGCAGAACCGATTTCGTTGCCGTGTCCGTTGTAGTTCCCGACTTCGACAAAGGGGGCATCGACAGAGACGATCGAGTTAACGCTGCCCGAGGGAGTGCTAACCGAAAGGTCATTCGAAGCCGCAGTGGCCAAGACATAAGAGCTCTTGTTGAAAATATTAATTTCTGAGAACGGATCTCCCACTTTTCCTGATGCTACTTGGCTTACCCCATCAGCCGTACCGACTAGGGCCGTTGCATAGATGCCGACACCATTGAGCAACCTATTATCCGGTGCTTTAACGGAAATCGTACCTGCCTTTGCAACTTCCACAGGCTGATCAAGAAAATATATCGCGGCACGCGTCTCGGTACCAAGCACGACTGCGGGTTCCAGCTTCCGATCCGCGTAGGTGACCGTCAATGCAGCCTTGCCTCCGCTTCTTACTTCAGCCATGACGGCAACGACCAGTTTATCACTGCCGGCAACACTAAAGTTCTTAATCGTATAGCTACCGCCACGATCAATAGAGCGCGTCCGCCCAAAAGCTTTTGACCCTGAATTAACAGCTGAGATTTTCGTTGCACTTCCAAAACCAGACCATTTTCCCGAACGGATCTTCCAAGCACCCTTGGTGCGGTTACCGGGGCTTTGGTAGTGAAACTCGTGGTTGAAAAGTTTCGCGCGATAGTCGCGACTTTTGTCGTAAAGAACAACGTGGTCAACTTCGTATCCCACTGTTTCCCAAGTGAAGACACCCTCCTTCCATTTGCCGTTCTCCAGTGGAATGATTCTCGAATCAATTTCCGCAGAAGCTTCCTTATTGATAATCCAAAATTCTTTGCCGGAAATGCGTTGCTCTATTTCGTGTTGGAAGTCTCCCTCAGCAGTTAGGTCTGCAATAGGCACCAGAACGTTTTTGGTTTCCTTGCTCCCGGTCGACCACAACATCGCCAGAACTCCCAGCAGCAAACCCAATGTGGCCACCACCGCCAAAGCTCCTCCGGCTACTTTCGGGAATCCAGCTCCATTGCGGGGATCGCTAAACTCACCCGCAGTTCCGGTCGCTTTCTGGTCCATCGTACCACCGGTTTTTGCACGGGCGTGCTCAAGTCGTGTTAACAGCAATTGTTGTTGGCTGCGCATCTCTTGCAGTCGCGCGTCGACGTTTGCCAATCGATCATCCATCTGAGCCCGTTGTTCTTTTTGATCGGCCAGTTGCTGCTCTAGGGCTTCAATGGTTTCTAAGTGCTGGGCTTGTAGAGCTTTGGCGTTCTGTTTTTCGATCGAACTACCGGCCTCGAAAACGCGTCGCGCCGCAGAAGTCAGGGCCGATTGCTGGTCAGCAATTTGTTTGCTCAGTTCTTTTTCTACGCTCAGGGCCTCGTTGCGTAGCTCTGCTAACTTGTTTCGACGGCCAACATACACTGCAATTCCACCGGCAATTTGTTGTTCGGTATTCTGCAGATCACGAAGCGCGGCTGGGGCATGTTCGTTGAGCATTGCCAAAGCACGTGTGTTGAATCCTTGATCAATCGGCGAAACAAAATTTCCATCCGATTGACTGCTCAGTGGGGCGGGAAATTTATCGAATTGCGGTGCCATGACAATCTCCGATTCCGCGCGAGAGCTACTCGTTGGGCCGGAGTAGAACGCAGTTTCTTGATGCGCTGGCAACGAGGAAATAGCCTCCATCAAGTCTTGTGCACTTTGGTAACGCTGATCGGGATCCTTGCTCATCAAACGATTAATTATCGCCTCGACCTCGGCCGAGACCATCGGAGCCACTTCGCGCAAAGCCGTCGGTTGTTCGTAGGCATGTTGGAAAATCATGGCTGTCGGACTATCGGCGACAAACGGCAGTCGCCCGCTGATCAAGTGGTAAAGCAGGACGCCCAACGAGTACAAATCGGCACGTCCATCGACAGGTTTACCTTGACCTTGCTCCGGTGCGATGTAGTCAACGGTTCCCATCACGATGCCAGTTGCGGTCCCATCGACGTTGCTGTTGAGCGATTTGACCAAGCCAAAATCGGCCAGTTTCGCCGTGTCTGTTTCGCTCGAGAGCAAAATGTTGCTTGGTTTGATGTCGCGATGTATCAAGCCGTGTCGATGCGCTTCGGCCAACCCCGCAGCAACCTGCTGGACTACTTTCAAAGCGCGATCGGAAGACAGTTTGCCTCGCTGGTGAAGTAACTGAGCCAGAGATTGACCTTCCACCAACTCCATCACGAAAAAGTGGTGGCCTTTGTCTTGCCCAATATTGTAGACGGGAACGATATGAGGATGCGTCAGTTGCGCTACGGCCCTCGCCTCAGAAGTAAATCGCTCAACGAACTGGTCATTGCGAGAGAGTTCTGCCGGCAAGACCTTGATCGCAACGTTCCGATCAAGTCGTGGGTCGTAAGCACGATAGACGTCGCCCATTCCACCACTGCCCAGCGGCGCGTCAATTCGATACTGCCCCAACTGCTCAAACGGTAGCGGGGCTTGTTCGTCTGAGCCACCATTGACGGGCTGCGCCGTTGGCGTTGATTCAGCGACGACTGCGTTTCCAGATGCCGGTGTGTCACGATAGAGATCGATGCCAGTGCCGGTTGGTGGTGTCGGCGAATCCATTGGGGGCGCGCTGGATGAAATAAGGTCGTCAAGAATCTTCTTGAGTTGTTCGCAGTTATAGATGCGGTCGGCGGGGGTATAGCCAATCGCCGCATCGATCCACGTTTGCCAGTGCTGGGGAACAGTTGACTTGGTCTTTGGATCGACTAGGTACTGGGACACGGAAGTCCCCGTTAACAGCTTTAGCGTAAGAACGCCCAGCTGATAAATATCGATGCGAGTGGGGGCACAGTCGGAATCACGTGACTTTAGCTCATCATGTACCTGTTCCATTTGGTCCGACAACTTGAGTTCGTCGATCATCTCCAACTCAGGTGGTAGCCGATTGGGCTCGTGCGCCGCACCGCAAACAATTTTCTGATTTGCTGCGGGTTGTAGTGTCGCGTTTCGGGATCCATCGATCCAGATTTTTTCACAGAAAATTTCCCGATGCAAACGCCCGGTCGCATGCAGACCCTGAACCTGATCGTTCAATTGCGCAATCCAATTCAAAACCTGAGATGGCTTGGGCGTTTCCACCGCCAGCAAGTCCGACAAAAGTTGTCCAGTTTGGGTTAGCTCACCCATGATTTGCCTCGTTTCAAATGTAGTACTTCGATTCTACAACGCTTAATGTCCGGCTAAATCGGTATCACTAATGAAAATTGCTTTTGTTGAAAATAATGTACTAGTGCGGTAAATTTGCGTTGGTTATTGGTATTGTGAATCTTTTCGTTGGTTTCGGCAGATGGCATTTCCGCAAACTCGACATACCCTCATTCAGCGACTGGCCGCGGGCGGAGATGACTCTGACTGGCAGGATTTTCTGGCCGATTACTGGGGGCCTGTTTGCGGTTTCGCGTTGCGACGTGGCGATTACAAGCTGGCCGATGCAGAAGACGTGGCGTCGCAGACGTTTGAAGTTGTGCTTCGCAACAGCTTACTCAAACGCTGGGTCAACTCGAAACAGGCGAAACTTCGCACCCTGCTGTGCAGTGTCGTGTGTCGCGTGCAAGCCAACCAATTCCGGTCCAACCGCCGAAAAGAGTTGTTTGAGCAAAAGTTTGTCGATGAAGTGATCCGCGAGGCAAACCAAGAATCTTCACCGGCACTGGACGAAGGGTTTATGGCGGCATGGGTCGATGATCTGTTGCAAAACACGTTGCAGGGACTCGCACGGGACTACCATACCGAGGGCAAGGGCGACTATTTTCGCGTGCTGCACGGGCGGTTGTGCCAAGGCCTATCGATCGACGAGGTGGCAGAGCTGTTGAATATCAGTTCCAGTGCCGTCAACAACTACTATCGGCATGTGCGAAAAAGGTTGGGCGAGAGTTTAGAGGCAAACCTCCGCGCTCAGGTGTTTCGTTATTGTCCGCCAGAAGAAGCAGAAGCAGAATTTCAGGCTGAGTGGAGTGGTTTGGCCGATTATCTAGGTCGCCACGGAGGTTTGGAAGACGCCGTTGGCCGGACCTACCAAAGGCTTGAGAGCCTGCAGCTGCAAGAGAACAAGCCGCGTCGAATTAAGGACACGCTAACCAAGATCCGCTTGGCTCCGCCGGCGGAGTGAGGCCAGCGGCGTCCGTTTTTTCCTCGGTATTTCTGCGTTTAATAGACTTTTTGAAATTTCTTTGAGATTTTCTACCAGAGGCGTACCTACGTGACATCAACGAAGTAGAGCGACAACCCAACTGGCGATGCCAACTCGGTTGTGCCAATTTTTGTCAAAGCAATACTTCACCCTTAAAGGGGAGATTCATGTTTCTCGCAATTCCTGTTCAGGTACACACATCGGCTGCCTCCAAAGAAGCACCTTGGGCAAACAGTCTGATCATCGCCATCAACGTATTGGCATTTTTTCTGGGAATTCAACAACCTGTCGGCCCAGGCACGGGATGGTTCAGCGTAATCGGATACGCATTCTCGCACGCTGGATTGGCTCACTTGATGATCAACATGTGGTTGTTGTGGGTGATCGGAAATCCAGTCAATCAGCGACTAGGGAACGCTTGGTATCTGTTGGGCTATTTGGCAACTGTATTGGGGATGGGCATTTTTGCTCGATTCATGGTCGGTTCCTACTTGGTCGGCTCCTCAGGCGCGATCTTCGCCATCATCGCGGTAATGGCCATGCTGTTGCCGTCTGCAAAAACTGAAATCAGCTACGTGGCTGTCTTCCCGTTGACACTTTTGATGGGCTTGCTCGCGCCGTCACAACATTGGGTGTACTGGTTTATCCGATGGGACAGAGTGCAACTGCGAGCATGGTGGTTCCTGTTACTGGTACCCGTACTACAGGTCTTAGGTCTGTTCTGGTGGAGCTGGAATTGGACCAATATGGGCCATCTTTTTGGCTTCGCCTGTGGCGTCATTTTTGTACTACTGCTTCCTACGAACATCTCGATGGGCGGTCGCCCCCGACCATTGGGCAGCCCTTTCAGTTTTGAGAGCTAACTTACAAATCAATTAAGCCAAATTTTACGAAACACCTTTTTCATCTGGAGAAAATCTTATGAGCATCTTTCAACGTATCAGTGACATCATTTCCGCGAACCTAAACGAGCTGACTGAGGGTTTTGAGAACCCCGAACAAATGCTCAGACAAGCCATCGGTGAGATGGAAGAGTCTATCGCCTACGCAACACGCGACACCGCGCGTGCTTTGGCAAGTGAAAAGACGATCGCCAAAGAGCTGAAAAACAATCAAGTCTTGGTAGAAACGTGGCAACAGCGCGCCGAAAAAGCCGTAGCGTCGGGCGATGATGATTTGGCCCGCCGAGCACTCAAACGAAAGCAGGAGCACGAAAACTTGGTGGCGGCGTTACAGGACCAGCTGAAATTGGCCAAGGAAACAGGGCAGTCCTTGCGAAGGCAACTTGATGCAATGAAGGCCAAACTAGCCGAGGCGCAGCGTAGTCTTGCCACATTGTCAGCCCGTCATCGAGCCGCCAATTTTCGCAAGAAGATGGAAAGCCTTGATCTGGGAGTAAGTACGCAGCTTGATCGAGACGCTTTTGCAAAGTTCGATCGTTTACGGAGCAAGGTGGAACGCGCCGAAGCCGAAGCCGAAGCGTATGCAGAGCTAAATGATTCTTCGGCAACGGATCGAGAACTTGATCAAGAATTTGAGGCCGACCCCGACGTGGAGATCGATGCGCAGCTGGCCGAGCTTAAGCAAAAAGTGGGTGCTTAGACTCGTTGCCACAGCAGAGCCCATCGCGCAACATTGGAGGTCGGTGGCAAGTTGCCAGTGGACGGTTGCCGCAAAAGCCTCCGCTCCGAAGGGCTGTTGTGGCAAAGTGTTGTTGACGCCTAAAAGTTAATTTTGACGTTCATCCACTCACCATCGATATCGCTGGCGTAGGTTTTGTAAAATTCGATGGCGGGCTTGTTCCAGTCTAGCACCTGCCACATCATGCCCGTGCAACTGTTTTCTTTGGCCTTCTCGATCGTCGCCTCGAACAAAAGCCGTCCCGTTCCTTGACCGCGATGAGCCTTTTTAACGATCAGATCTTCAAGGTACAGTCGCTTACCCTTCCACGTCGAGTACCTGAAATAGTACAACGACATACCGACAATCAATCCGTCGTCTTCGGCAAGAATCGTCTCGAACAGCGGGCGTTCGCCGAAGCCATCGGCCGTCAATTGCTCCACTGTGTTGGTGACCTGATCGGCCGCTTTCTCAAAGATCGCCAATTCGTTGATCAAGTCCATCACGGCTGGCATGTCGCGGGCAGTCGCCATTCGAATGTTTACCATCTCAGAGACTATCCAAGCGCGTCCTCAAGTCCCGTCTTTAGTTGGGACTCGATTAAGCCGCGAAATGGCAGCGCGGCGAAGGGAAGGTTTCCTGTCAGTTGGACTTCCTTGTCACTGGGCTCCAAGGTGCCGGCGATCTCCATTCCCATGCCCTGTACCTTAAAGTTTAACGTGCCATCGTCACCCCAAGCCTCTTCAACACCCGACACACCATCGGGAAGGTTGTCGCGCATTTTCTCGGAGAAAGACTTCAGTTTTTCGATCGCGGCAGATCGTCCGTGCTCGTGCGGTACGGAGATGTTAATCTTGGGCATGGAG
>CAYTPS010000062.1:0-17919 GCA_964439245.1 uncultured Pirellulaceae bacterium
CAGCCTAAGAGTGGCAAAATCGGAAGAACTGCGATGGGAGTGCGATACAGCGCTTTTTGATTTCCAGACCACAGCTGACTTAGATCCGGCTGGAGACGTGTTGGGGCAGGCAACTGCCCAAGAGGCGCTTGAGTTTGGGATTCGCTGCCTTTCTCCCGGACAAAACGTTTTTGTCCGAGGTCGCCGCGGTACAGGTCGCATCCGAATGGTTCGCCAATTGATCAAGAAACTGGCTCCGCCGACCAAACAGCTGTCCGATTATTGCTACGTCTATAACTTTGACCGCCATGACAAACCAAGACTTATTCGGCTCGCCGCGGGAAAAGCGCCGAAGTTTCGCCAGCAAATGCTAGAGCTTGGCGAGTACGTTAATGACGGGTTGGGGAAGGCACTCGATGCTGAGCCGTGGCTGTCGCAGCGGCAGGCAATCCAGCAGCGCGTTCAAGAGACCATTCGCGACTTGACGCGCCCGTTGGAAGAAAAGGTCCAGGCGGCAAAAATGGCTTTGGTCACCCCGAACCAAGGGAGTTTTGCCCAGAGCATGATTTTTCCTGTGTTTGATGGTCAGCCCGTTCCTGTGGACCAATTGAAGGTTTTGATTGCACAAGAAAAAGCCGAACAGCAACAGTTGGATGACTACGAGGAGAAATTGCCGCCCTTCCAAAAAGAGCTGCACGAGATCTCTCGAAGTATCAATGATATCGTCCGTGAAGCCGGTGAAGAGATGAAAGACGTCGTGCAGGTGGCCGCGAAAACGTTGCTGGCCAGCTACACCGATCCGGTTCTTGAGACATTCGATGAACCGGTTGTAAAGACGCACATTGAGCAACTTGTGAAGGATCTGACGGAAAACCAATTGCAGTCTGATTCTGATAATCGCCCTGATTTCAAAGAGCTCTACGGCGTGAATATCCTAGTGACGCATACTGATCTCCAGAAGCGTCCGGTCATCGAAGAATGCACACCCAATCTGATCAATTTACTGGGAACCGTCGAACCAGAAGTGGGGCCCGAGGGTGCCATGTCTGACTTCAGAGGTGTTCGAGCCGGTGCGTTATTATTGGCCGATCAAGGCTATTTGATCTTGGATGTTAACGATTTGCTTTCTGAGCCGGGGGCATACCGGTCGTTGATGCGTACACTGCGAACAGGACTTCTCGAGATTGTGCCGCCGGAAATTGGATGGATGCGACAACAGGTCATTACTCAGCCCGAACCCATCAAGATTGATGTTAGGGTGATTTTGATTGGTGATGCACCGACTTGGTACCACTTAGATTCGGTTGATCCCGACTTCCGCGAGTTGTTTAAAGTATTGGCCGATTTCGATAGCGAAATGCCTCGTGACAAGCACGGCATTAGTCAATACGCCAGCGTTTTGGCGCAGCTCTGCAAGGACGAATCGTTGCCGCCATTTCATTTCGAAGCTGTTGCTGCATTGGTTGAGCATGGAGCGCGTATCGTCGCTCGCCCCGGAAAACTGACGGCTCGGCTTGGACGAATCGCAGACATTGCTCGAGAGGCAGCATTTTTGGCTGATGGTGATACCGTCCAAGCTGAACATGTGAAACAAGCAGTGAAAAGGACGAAGAATCGTGCCAGCCTACCCTCAAGAAAATTTCAGGAGATGGTGGAACGTGGTACGCTGATCGTCAAAACATCGGGAGAGCAGATTGGGCAGATCAACGGGTTGGCGGTGATGCGTTCTGGTCCGTTGACGTACGGGTTCCCAGCGCGAATCACGACCACTATCAGTCCTGGAACTGCGGGGCTAATTAATATCGAGGGGCAGGCAAGTATGTCTGGTTCGATTCACACCAAGGGCTTCCAGATTCTCGGCGGTCTGTTGCGGCATCTGCTCGTTCCCGAACATCCTTTGGCATTCAGTGCCTCGATCGCGTTTGAGCAAAGCTATGGTGGCATCGATGGAGATTCTGCTTCGGGAGCCGAAATGGTTTGTTTGTTGAGCGCTCTGACAGAAACGCCGATTAAACAGACAATGGCGATGACAGGTGCTATCGATCAGCACGGCAATGTCGAGGCCATCGGTGGCGTCAACGAAAAGATTGAAGGATTTTTTGACGCATGCAACCATTTTGGTCTGACCGGAAATCAAGGCGTCATCATACCTAAGTCCAATGCGGGAGATTTGATGCTTAGAGAGGATGTTGTTGAGCAATGTATGCAGGGAAATTTCAGTATTTGGCCCGTCGAGCGAATTGAGCAGGCTGTCGAATTGATGACGGGTATCGAAGCGGGAGAATTGAACTCATCGGGACAGTACCCCGAGCACAGCGTGCTGGGACAGGCCGTCGCCAAAGCGCGTGACTATTGGAAAATGTCATTGTCGAGTCCAGAAAAATTAGCCTCGATGGTGGAAATGGCCTCGGACGACGGCAATACTCGTGGCCGAAGGGAAGACCAGAATCGAATTGGCTAGATTTGCTTCAGTGAATCAGCTTTACCCGCAAATGTGGTCATCAATTCTTAGGCAACACTGCGTTTGACTTCAGGCCGTTGATTTGGGCTGACAGGTTCAGTCGCGGGTGTAAGCAGACTAATTTGTGCGCTGATTCGCTCGACATCGATTTCCCGAATATCGTTCGCAACGGTAGAGAAATAGTCGTCGTTAATGCCCAGTTGCTGCTTGATGACTTCTGCTTGATCTGGCGACGCATCTCCGACGAGTTTTTCAAACTCAAAATCGCGGTCCCAAAGAATGTGATCAGCAATTGACTCAACGAGATCAGCCCACTGTTCCATGTCAGTACAATTGATGTCGGGAATGGTATAACCGCTCAATTCAGCACTGGCTAAAACGTCGCCTGCACTGGATTGTTGGCAACCTCCAATCCAAGCGTTGCGTGCAAGCTTACGTAAGCGGTGATCGGGGCGGGCGAACTGCGCCTCGAAATCGACCTCAGCTTCAATCAGCGCTTCAAGCTCGCGAAAGATCGCATAGATCGTACCCTCACAAGTTGCGGTGAGCTTGGGAGGTGCCTTGCTGGAATCGAGCAATCCCTCGGCAACAGTGTGCAGCATTGCCAGTTGCTGTGTCGGTTGTAAAGAATCAAAAACCGAAACATTGGAGATGTGGGGTTCGCCGATCTCTATGCCGACCAAGATCTGATCGTGAAGGAAGTGTACCAGTTCTCTCACCAAATAGGCTTCAGCGCCTTCAAGGGTTCGGATGCCCTGTGATGTATCCCACACGATCTTTGCTCCATCAAAATATTGTCCAGTCCGTCTCCGTTGAGACCATTTAAGTTGGAGTTCGATAAAAGTGCAATCGATTACTTCTGCATTTAGGAAATCATCGGAAGTTTTCTCCAAGACTTAAACGTCTGTTTTGTTTTTTGATTCCACAGGGATGAGATGCACATCGCGTTGGGGAAACGGAATAGAAATATTCTCCGCAGCTAGCGCTCGATTGATGGCAACGTTTAACTCGTGGATGATGATCCAACGCCGCTCGATCGTTGACACGCAACAGCGCAAAGTGAAGTTGAGACTGCTGTCACCGAACTCTTGGAAGGTTACCACCGGTGGAGGCTCCTTTAACAAAGCCCGATTGGATAAGATAGCATCGAGAACGATTTTCTGAACGCGCTCTGGATCGGTCCCATAAGCGACCCCAAATTTTAGGGCGATTCGATTGACAACGCTGGAAAGTGTCCAGTTCAGTAGTTTTCCAGAAATCAAATCCTTGTTTGGAACGACCAGTTCTTGATTGTCCCAATTGGTCACCGTTGTCGCTCGCATTTGAATTCGAGAGACCACTCCCGTTGTGCCATCGATAGTCACGACATCACCGACACGCACAGGACGTTCCAGCAGTAGGATTAATCCTGAGACGAAGTTCGCAACAATTTCTTGCAAACCAAAACCAAGGCCGACCGAGATCGCTGCGATTAGCCAACTGTAGTTAGACCACGGAATTTTGAGGTAGCCCAGCGCAAAAATACAACCCACCATTAACAACAGATACCTGAAAATAGTCGTAACGGCGTACCGTGCACCTGCATCAAGCGGAAGTTTTTGAAGTAGCAGAAGCTCTAGCATGCCGGGGATGTTGCGGACGCCAAAATAGGTAACCAAGAATGTTATGGCGGAGAAAAGGACATCGCGGATGGTGACGGATTCGATTTTTCCACCGATGCTGATCGGCCAAAGTTCCCATTCATCCATAATCTTCGACGCGGGCAGCAGGTATTGCCAAATACCCCATAGAATCACAGCGGAAATCATCAGGAAAATTACGTTGGTCAGTTCCCGTGCTTGTCGGGAGACATCGGTGATATCTAGCCCGGGATCATTTTGGAGGTCGATGTCAATCATCTCCGCCGGGCTGCTGGTTGCTTCTGGGCCGCCTTTTTTCTCCAACGCTAGTCTTGCCTGATTCCTTTGGTGCACCAACTGCTCGTATCTCAGATGTCGCCGTCGCACCAACAAAAACCGCATCGCACCTGAGTAGACTACTGCGACGCCGATAACCAATGCGATTGTTGTCAGCAAGCTTTTGCTGATCTGAATCGATGAAAAATAGTAGCCCACAATCGCCATCACCATTAGAACCAACGGGATCACGATCGCGCTTACAAAAAGCGCGTATCCAATGCGCATCCAAACTGTTTGCGAAAACACGGTGCTACTGGAATCGATTCGGATGCCGTAGTTTGGGTGCAGCGTCCTAAACGTGAAGATTAAGCAAACTAACAACAGTATTGACAGGATGATACGCCCAAGTCGATTCGTAGCGTTGCTACCTGAGAGCTCAAATTTAGAAGCCAATGCACCAAGGGTAGGTTCTTGAGTCGTGGGGGGAGTATTTGAGAAATCTAGCTCCAAAGGCGCTTCCAGCAAAGCAACCGCCGCCGCGTCAACATCTTGGTCACCGGCAATCCGGTGCTCAATGCCGACCGCTGGCAACCAAGTAAGCAATGCAATCAATGGCAGACCAATGGGAATGAACCAACTAAGATTGTTCCACAGTACGTTTCGTGTGCGTTCGGTCCAAGAGAAATGGGAATGTGCCAGCCCATCGATTCGGCATGTTTGACGTAGAAACTCGAATGGCAAACCGATCAAGAACGTCCAATAACATGCTTTTCCCAATGAGGCCGCAAACCGCGTCGATTCAAGACTGTTTGTCATTAGCCAACCCAGTAGAACCAGCGGCGACAGAACCGCAATCGCAAGCGCGATGGTTCGCAAGTAGGTTGTTAGTGTTAGACCAAAATCGCGGCAACTGCGTTTGATCGCCTTTTCACCGTCCAAATGAGCAGACGCGATAATGCTGCCGCGGGAAAGAAACATCGCGACAACTACAAGTGTCATTAAGGTTGACAGTAAAAAGCGATTGCGAAAGCTCTTAGTGATCGCCTCCCAAACGCCATTCCAACGCGCGGGTTGTGCAAGATTCTTCGCGAAGTTTGCAACCACTTGTGTGTCGGAAAGGCCAGCCATCGGTAAACTACGCACCCACAGAATATTCTCGTCAATCAGCGAGGCATAGCTTTCGCAGGCAGACGTCAATTGCTTCTGTTCGGCCTCCAATGCGACCAGCGTTTGGTTCTTTTGTTTTTCGAGCTGCTTGAGGCGTGTCAGAATATCCTTTCGCAACGTTAGCAACCCTTGCGCCTCATTTTCCAGCTGCTGATTGGATTGTGGTTCGGTATCTGAATCATTAGGAGCCTGCGCGAGTAGTAGCCTTACAGTCGCCGACGTTGCCGCGGGAAGATCTGAGAGTTTGGTTAGCTCGTCCTCCCATCGAAAAATCGCAATTTGTGAGTCTGCGATTTGTTGGTTGCGTTTGCTAATTGGCACATGCCGCTGTTGGGTTTCGGCAAGTCCCGCACGGTCGCGCTGCAGCATCTGACCGAAACTATCATTCAATCCAACCACCTTGATGCGCGTTTTGGTTGTCATCTCTTCCCGATTTACACGCACTGTATCTGCTTCGATCGCGTCTTTTGCCTCGTCGAGTGTTTTAATCTCGTTAGCGATGGCCGAAAGTTTCTGCGTCAGCGCCGTGTTGCTTTGGGCGATCGCGTGCAGCAGTGGAGAGACGGTTTCTTGGGTGCTGCGAGACTGAAGTCTGAGATCTTGAATCTCTTGTGAGCGAATTCGATTGATCGCGTTCTCTGCAATTCCGATCGCTTTCTCTAGTTCGGCAGCCTGTTTTTGAGCAACCGCATTCTGGAGCTCCGGAAGGTTCGAAGCCGCCTCACGGAAGCGAATTTCGGCATCTCCCAATTGAAGCGATGCGTTTAGGTTCAGTTGTTCCGCCTCTAGACTCCACCGACGTGCTTGGATGAATTGCTCGTCTTCGGAGAGGGGATCAGTTTGAATTTGACGCTCTATCTCCGCAAGTTTCGCCGTGGTCGAAGTCGCCTTCGTTTTAATGCTAGAGATTCTCTGTCGCAATTCGGCTGCAGATAGGTTTTCTACTGGCTCGAGCGCTTGTTGGAGCGCGTCCTGTTTGGTGACTAGGTATGTTTGAAGCTGATCAAGCGGCGGTAGGTCGGCAATCGGGGTTTTTTCGTCGAACGGGAGTTCTACAGTAAAATCTTCATTGGCAAGCTTGCTTTCCAACGCCGCAATCTTTGCAGGTGCGGAACGTGTTTGTTCATCGAAAACGGCAGCCGACGAAATTGACTCTCGCGCTTCGGTCAGTTGGAGTTTGGCTCGATCGATGAGATCTTTGATCTCAGCGGCCAGCTCTGGTTTTGTTCCGATGAACTCTTCGAGTACCTTTAGCTTTTGTTCGATGTTCTCAATCGCCGTTTGGCGGTTCGGTGCTGCTTCGCGAGGTAAGGTTTCATCCCTTAAGTCCGGCACCATCTCTTGTTGGGTTGGCAGCGCCGGCGCTGTCGGTCTGAGTGGACTAGAGACGTGGCGGAACTGACCGAAGTTTGGCGGTAGGTTGAGGTTCGTTTGTTGCGCTGGTGAAATATTTGCCGAACCAAACCACACTAGACTAGCAATGGCCTGAAGAAGTATCAGGACAAGCACTTTCCTCGCCGTTGTCGGCAGATCATTTGCAATTAAGTATGTACGAGTGCGACGTGCTTGAGGCATTGGACAGCGCGAATGGGTGTTGAAAGACGCAGAACAGACGATTGAGCTTGCAATTCGTCATGGAGCCTGAATTCTATTGAAATTCCTTAATTCAGGACACGTCGGTTCGTCGGCATTTTCACAACTCGAATATGGGTTCTGGGGCTAGTGAGACGCCAAAAAAAATGCCGGCGTTAAGCCGGCATTTTGACGTTTTCGATTTGATCCCAATGAAATGGGTTTAGATTACTCTATTCATTTGTATAAGGATAAGACTCGCTGGAATCTTCAGAATCTTTAGATTGAGCAGCCTTTTCGTTGACGCGTTCAATTGAAACAGCAACTGCCTGTTGAGCCATCAATAATTCATTGTGATTGAAGTAACGTTCGGTGCGTCCGCCCATTTTGCTTTCAACACGATTCTTAACAGCCAGTTCTTGCCAGCTTAAATCATCGGTGACATTCCAGGCAGCAGCCTGAGCGACGTTTTGAGTCACTTCATCCTCTGCGAGCATTCGGATCATTTCTTTAATTTTTGGATCGTTGTTTAGTGCTTCCAGAGGTTGGATCACGTAATCCATGTGAGACTTGGGCTCTTTCTTACCGTGCTCGAGGCAAACTGTCTTGATTGAGACCTTGCCGACTTTGCCTGCGGGAATGTTGAAGACGCCACCGCCTCCTGCGCCACCTCGACCACCGCCACCGCCGCCGAAGCCTCCGCCGCCACGGCCACCGCCAGCACCGCCACCGATGCCTTGTTGTTGGCCACCGCCGCCAAATCCTCCTCCACCGCCACGACCACCGCCACCTCCGCCAAATCCGCCTCCGCCGAAACCACCTTGACGCATGGCTGGCACAGCAGAAAACGCGGCAGGCATCCCGATCGCGAGAGGCTTATCAGAATTATTCGTGACTAGGATGTTCGAATCAGCAGAACTTTTGGTTTTGATGATGACTTCGATCTCACCGGATTCCATTGCGGAGAACATTTCAACCGGCTCGAAACCTTCCACCGGGGTAGTTGTTTTTGAGATCCGAGACAGACGCTTTTTCTCAAGGCGTTGTTCTTTCGTCAATTTTTCTGGCTTGGCCTCGCCCGAAGGAGAGTCGCCCTGCACACCAGTGGTTAAAGCGACAACGGCAAGTAACGCCAGCGAAAATCGAAGTAGTTGATTCATGGTTGTTGTTCTCGAGAAAAGAACTTGTAAGTTGTGAAGTTCCGACCCGTAAGAATAGTCGGGTAATAGGGTTTTTCCAACGATTTTTTGGCTTCCAGCATGTTACTGAGCAAGAAAACCACAAAATGAAAGCGTTCTATTGGTTATGCGACAGCTCTGACCGTCCCACGCCCACTATCTGGAACAAATCCGGGGTTTAGGACAGCTGGTCCCGGACCTCTGGAAATTGCTGATGGAGCCCGCTCAAAAATAGTTAAAGAACACCCATCGCTACCAAGGAATATCGGACGATCAACCCTGCCGCGACAACACTTACGATACTCATCAGCTTGATCAGAATATTCAGGCTCGGACCACTGGTGTCCTTGAAAGGGTCACCCACAGTGTCGCCGACGACCGCTGCTTTATGCGCGTCGGAGTTCTTGCCGCCGTGATTATCTGCCTCAATGAACTTTTTGGCATTATCCCACGAACCCCCAGAGTTTGACATGAAGATCGCCAAACAGAAGCCGCAGCACAACGTACCTAACAGCAATCCCAGCACGCCGCCAACTCCCAACACCAATCCGACGGCAATTGGCGTCAGGATCCCCATCAGCGAGGGCAAGATCATTTCCTGTTGAGCCGCCTTGGTGCTGATCGCGACCGGTTTTGCGTAGTCGGGCTTAGAGGTACCCGCGATAATGCCTTTGTCTTCTCTGAATTGCCGACGTACCTCTTCCACCATTCCAAAAGCCGCTCTACCGACGGCTTTCATGGTCATCGCGCAGAAGACAAACGTCGCCATGCATCCAAGAAATACGCCGATCAAAACGCGCGGATTGAGCACCGTCGCGTCGTAGAGATCTGCAATGTCCAACATCGTGGCAGATTCCAACGCAATCAAAGGATCGGACGTTGCACTGAAGATCCATTGTCCCTCTTGCTGGCTGATGATCTCTGCCGGCAGCGCGGCCGATGCTTCCGTCGAATCCCAAGCTGTTTCAACTGCCGGGTTTCGAATTGTGTCTGGTCGCACGAAGAAGCTGCTCACTTGGCCGCCGCTTTTACGGACTAGAAACATATCATTGAGTTTATAAAACGTGTCCTCGACTGCCACTACGCCAGCCTGGTCAACTGAGTGAGCCCAGTTTTCAAAACCGGTTTTCACCTGTTCGACATAAGCGGCCAGCAACGCCAGTGCAGTGAGCGCGGCCGACCCGATGGCGAACCCTTTGCCCGTCGCAGCGGTGGTATTGCCCAGGCTGTCCAACGCATCGGTCCGATTTCGGACTATCTCTTCCAGCTCTGCCATTTGCGCGTTGCCGCCGGCGTTGTCTGCGATTGGTCCGTAGGCGTCTGTCGCTAACGTAATTCCCAGTGTCGAAAGCATGCCAACAGCTGCAATGCCGACGCCATAAAGCCCGAGCGTATAAAGCTCAGGGCGATCGAAATCAAATCCCGTGGCAAATCCGAAAGCCAGCATCATCGATGTGCAGACAACCAATACCGGCATCCAAGTACTTTTCATGCCGTCGGCTACGCCGCCGATAATTACAGTAGCAGCGCCTGTTTCGGTTTGAGCGGCCAGTTTTTGCGTCGGACTGTATTCGTCGCTGGTGACATATTCGGTCCATTTACCAATCGCGAAACCCGCGATCAATCCCACGGTAATACTGCCCGCAATCCCCAGATGTTCTGTTCCCAGCATTGCCCAAGTGGCGATGGAACTGAGAATCCATGTTCCCACCATGGCCGAATCGATGCCGCGTCCAATTACTTTGAGCAACGCTTTTTGACTGGCGTCATCGGAGGCTTTCACCAAAAACACGCATGCGATGGACATTGCAATTCCGATGGCTGCCACAATCATTGGCAAAAACAATGCTCTGACTTGCATCGACAGAATTTCTTCGGGGGCGTCGCTCATTCCGCCAATCGTTGCCATCGCCGCAACGCCTAGAGAGGCCGTCGCCAAGATCGAGCCACAGTATGATTCATAGAGATCAGCTCCCATGCCGGCTACGTCGCCCACATTATCGCCTACATTGTCAGCGATTGTTGCCGGGTTGCGCGGGTCATCCTCTGGAATTCCTTGCTCGACCTTTCCAACCAGATCGGCTCCGACGTCGGCCGCTTTGGTGAAGATTCCTCCGCCGACTCGCGCGAACAGTGCTTGCGTGGAAGCACCCATCAGCGAACACAGCATCGTTACCGTAATCGTTTGCAGGTCCAAGTGGCAAACGAACCGAAGCACCGCGTACCAAATCGACATGTCTAGGGTGCCTAAGCCGACGACAGTCAAACCCATCACAGCGCCGCTGCGGAACGCAACCTGTAAGCCATCATTGAGTGATCGCATTGCTCCAGAGGCAGTACGACTGCTGGCAGCTGTTGCTGTTGTCATGCCAATGTATCCTGCAACGGCAGACCAGATACCGCCGGTGAGAAACGCGAACGGAACCCAGTACTGTTGGATTCCTGCCCAACGAGCAGCCATCAACAATCCGAAAACGACAACAAAGAAAATGGCGACGACGAAGTATTGTTGTTTCAGGTACGCGCGAGCACCGGTGGTCACGTATTGGGCGATCTCGACCATTCGGGGTGTGCCGGGATCGGCGCGTTTCATTTCTCGGAAGAACTTAAAAGCGAAAAACAGCGCTAACAAAGACGCTGTCAGCAACGCCAGCCAAAAGAAATATTCTTCCGATCGCACCGGCGCGTTGCCCCAGCCATCAGATACTGAACTGCCAACGCTAGTTGCATCTTTATTTGCCGTCGCCTCCGCCGCCAATCCGGTTGTCGGTGAAAAAGCCAGAAGGGGAATGAGTACGGCTGCTGAAAGCGAACAGAAGCGACGAGGCTTAGGAAACAAGTCGTCCAACGACATGGCGTCTTTCCCTTATGGTGTGATAATGGGGTTTGTTTTTTTATTAAAGCCGTTTCTTGGATCGGTTAAAACCCCGAGTTCGATTAAAACTTCGATTTTCTTATACCGCCTAGGTTTGAACTGGTTATGCAAACGGGGGGCAAGTTGAAAGCTCGGCTTGGCAAGTCATGCAGCGCGATCCATCTCTGATCGGCGTGCGTAGCAAACTGTGCGAAACCGATATTTCGGTTGTTTGGCGTTAGGGTACCGGGCGACGCCTAGAGAAGATTCTCGTAGTCGATCTGGCGAGAGATTCGATGGTTTGCCCAGTAAGTTATCCAGCGAGTTGCGACTCCGGCCGCGCATAGGCGCACTTTGATCAAGTAATGCTACGGGTTATGTGGAGGCTTGGGATGCCTTGGTATCGGCAATGACGTCAAAGTAGAAATCACGTAGAATGCAAACTAGAGCCAACCAAGAAGGTTTAGGTTCATTGTTTTCCGTTTGGCATGTCGCGCGGTGACGAAGCGACAATTTAGGATAGGGTTTACGATGTCTGTAGATGGGCCTGTTGGCGTAAGAGTTCTCCGGTTGTTGATTCTCATGGTTTGCCTGGGATGGGGAGCATCTGACTTAGGAACCGTTCTGGTTGTGGCTCAGGATACCGCAGTCGCCGACCCGGCGCCAGTTCAAGATCCGCCGGCTACCGGTAAGGTGGAAAGCGACGACGGGAAGGCCGAGGAGACGCCCGGGCTGGACGATTTGGACAAGGCGTTCGATCTGAAGATTAGCTCCAAATCGACACGCGACCTCGACAAAGTTGCTCGACTGTGTGAGCAGGCGATTGAAAAAGGCCTGAATGCGGCCGGTGAAGAGCAAGCCAAAGTGTTGGCCAAAACGGCCTACTACGAACATGCGAAACAGTTGAGCGCGCGAATTTTGCCTGGCGCTTTTGGAAAACCTGACCCAAGATGGAAACCACTTCGACGCGAAGCACTTCGACGTCTGGCTAAAGCCGTGGAAATCGATCCTGAAATGGCATCTGCCTACGTTCTAACTGCCAAGCTACAACGCTTGCCTCTAGGCGACAAAGAGAAAGGAAGAGAGGCGATCGATCAAGCGCTTTCTCTAATTCAGGGCGACGACGAGCTGATGTCGGAAGCTTTGATCGAAAAAGTGAGGCTTTCGGATGATATCCTGGCCGATTCGGTCATGGATGATGTGGACGAGGCGATTCGACTGAACCCTGAAAACCGAGAGGCCAGAGGCCTACGCAGTCAATTGTTGATGCGTTCGGGCAAAATAGAAAAAGCTTTCGAGGATCTGGACGCTGTCTTGGAATCTGCTGGCAGCTACGATGCGTACGCCTCTCAAGCCGATCAGCTGATGAAGAACCCACAGTTTGCTGAATCAGACGTCATGCAGAACGCTGCCCTGCGGTATTTGGACAAAGCCATGGAGCTGAAGTCTGCCCCGCGATTGCTGTTGGCCAAAGCGATTGTGCTACAGACGATGGACAAAACTACGGAAGCCTTGGCCGCTATCGATCAGAATTTGGAGGCGGACACCGACAACTACAAAGCTTTGATGATGCGGTCGGCAATCAATGCGGACCAAGGAAAAATAAAAGATGCGATTGCCGATCTTGATCGTGCACTCGAAATCGCGCCTAGCGTCCCCGAGATTCTTCTGCGAAGAATGGGGTTGCACCAGATGGACGAGAACCTCGATGCGGCCATCGAGGATTGCAAACGCCTGAACGACATCAACAAGGGGAACTTTAAGCTCCAAATGTCGTTGGCACAATTGTACTTAGGGAATGACCAACCGTCTAAATCGGTCGAAGTCATCGACGAGGCACTTGAACAGTATAGCGAGGGAGTTTGGGATGATCTTTCTCCAGCGGCCGGTTACGAAGTCACTCAACGTAGGCTTGAGGCACTGCGGTTGCGAGGCGATTGCCATTTGCATACCGGCGATCACCAAGAGGCGGTCGACGACTACGAACTGGGGGTCGATTTGACCGAGGACATCGCCGAATTTAAACGCTCGCTTCCTCGTCCCGATCCGCCGAAATTTCGTGACGGTGTTCCCGAACCACTCCGCATGGAGAAGATGAAGGCGTGGGATGCGTTTACCGCGGAATTGGACAAGGAGTACATCGGCGATTCAGGTTTGCTAAATAATCTTGCATGGGTTCTGGCAACATCGCCCATGGACGATGTGCGAGACGGTGAGCGCGCGATTGAGTTGGCTACCACCGCAGCGGAGATAACTGATTTTAAGAAGGCCTTTATTCTTAGCACTTTGGCTTCTGGCTACGCCGAGGTGGGCGAATTTGAAAAGGCCAGAGAGTGGAGTCGCAAAGCAATCGAAGTAAATCGTGCCGACCTAGAGGCGACCAAAAATGATCCGACGATTAAGGACCAAGAGGTACGGGAAGCGCGGATGAAGGCCGAGAATGATCAATTGGAAAGCCTGAAAAAGGAATTGGCCAGCTACGAGATGGAGAAACCTTGGCGAGAAAGACAAACCTCGGAGAAAGAAGCGACGGTTAAAGAAGAGTCGTCTGAAAAAGACGATGCCGAAGACAAGTCGGAAAAAGACGAGTCCGAAGATAAGAACGTCGTCGAAGAGGATTCGGCTGAGAAAAAAGAGTCAGAGCCAGAAATGTCGGATGCTCAAACCGACGAAGACAAATCTGACGAAGATGAATCGAAAGAAGAATCCGAAGTAGATGACGAAGCCAGCAGTGAATAAAAACGGTAAGTTGAAATTGAAACGACAACTAGAGCGTCACTTAACCCTATAGAAAGCCACGTTATGGAAATTCAATCTGCCAGCGAGCTCACGCAAAAGAAATGTGTGCCCTGTGAGGGCGGCGTAGAGCCCTGCCCCCTGCCCTTTGTCACGGAGCAGCTTGCTTCGCTAGAACGATGGGAGTTGAGTGCCGACAAACAGAGGATCGTCAAGAAGTGGGAAATGAAAAACTTCGTCGACGCACTAGCTTTCTTTAACAAGGTTGGTGAAGTTGCCGAAGCGGAAGCCCACCACCCAGATTTGCATTTGGAAAGCTACAAAAATGTACGAATCGAAATTTGGACACACGCGATTGGTGGCTTGAGCGAGAACGACTTCATTCTGGCGGCTAAGATCGACGAAATTGGCAACTAGCTGGCAGTTAAACTGCCCCGCGACCGCCAACAGTTATCCAACCTCTTGCGAGATTGGATAGTCGGGGAAGCCAGACCTCTAGTTCTCCATCGCTGGTCTTTCCCATGGCTGTGGTTCAACGCCGTCGATGAAGCTTGATAGGCCTCGATTGCGATACGGTTGCTGGAGTTTTCGGACCGCTTTAGATTCAATCTGGCGGACACGCTCACGCGTTACAGAGAAGATCTTGCCGACCTCTTCGAGCGTGTAAGAATACCCGTCGGCTAAGCCATACCGAAGGCGAAGGATCTCACGCTCACGGTAGTTCAGGTGCTCCATTGCCTCTTCAATACGGACCTTAAGTGCCGCTTGATGTGTCTCGTAAAGTGGGTCGTCGTCGCGGTAGTCTTCGAGGAACTCGCCGAAGAAACTTTCGTCGCTGTCGCCTACCGGTTGATCGAGTGACAACGGTGAACGTGACATTTTCATGATCACGCGGGTGTCGTCCAAAGATAGGTTGGCTCGCTCGGCTGTCTCTTCAACGGATGGCTCGCGTCCCAGTTCCTGCACGAGATCACGCATCACCGCACGGACCTTACTCATCGTGTCGATCATGTGAACCGGCACGCGAATCGTGCGGCTCTGGTCGGCTATGGCTCGAGTAATCGCTTGGCGAATCCACCAAGTCGCGTAGGTCGAAAATTTGTAGCCACGCTGATGCTCGAACTTGTCGACGGCTCGCATCAAACCTGTGTTGCCCTCTTGAATCAGATCAAGAAAACTCAATCCGCGATTGCGATATTTTTTAGCGATCGAGACCACCAAACGCAGGTTGCCGGCTGACAGAATGCGCTTTGCTGAATCTTGGACGTCGTGCAGCTGCTTTCAAATGTTTGAAGCATCAACGAGTTCAATTCAGCTTTGATCTCAGAACACGGTGAGCCAACGTAGTTTGGATCCTTGGCCTTCTGCAGAAGCTCATGCAGTTGCTTCATCCGAGTGTTGATCTGTTGCAACTGATTGAAAATCGGTTGAAGCTTGCTGTATCGCAGATTGAGTTCTTCGACCAGCAGGACACATTTGTTGCGACGTCGAGTCAGACGTTCCCAAGCTTCTTTTCGGATCTTGGGAGTGGTTGTTTTGCTGATCGCGGTCAGGAAGTCTTCCTTGTTGGCCACCAGCAGATGTTTGAGAGTCTTTAGATTAGGAACGATACGCTTCATGATTCGTTCCTTCTCTGCTTTGTTGGTAACAGAGACCTCGATTGTGCGATCTAGGCGGAGCTGCTTCTTTGAGACCTGCAGCAGTGCATCGTAGGCGCCTTTGAGCATGAAATCGGTGGCCAGCATCGTGTTGCGGAATTCGAAACGGGCTTTGTCGATCTTTGTAGCCGCATCGACCTCTTCGTCTCTGGTCAGAAGCGGAATACGACCCATTTGCATGAGGTACATGCGTACTGGATCATCTACTGCAGATTCGTCTAGGCGATCAGAAAACTTCGATTCTGCCGTTGCTTCGATGCCGGCTTTCGTGCTGCCGATTTTTTTGCTGACGGGGGATGCAGATACCTGGTTTGCTTTTGCCATGTTGGGCTCCGTGGAAGATCGATTGATGCAATCGTTGAGTAGCACGGAGGATGCCAATGGGAGCAAAGGGTGGATACGGAAACGTCAGGACCCGTATTTTTTCGCGAAAGTCAGAGAAAACAAGCAAATTTCCTCAAGAAACTGGCTGTTGCCACTCGGGACGGGCTCAATAGGCGTTTCACAAACACAACGTCGGCAGGTCGTTTTAGGGCCTCATCGTTGCGTTTTTACAACACTTTGACGTGGCAAGAATGAACCGACGAGACCCGTATTGAGGCATTTTGAGAACATCTTCGGTGACTGTCGGATAGCTCGCAAAGTGAAACGGACAGTTTTTTTTTGTCCGAAGAATTTCCTTTGACTCCGGAGGTTTTTGACATAAGTTTCGGTTGCCTGCTTGTGCTGGGGAGCAACGAGCTAGGTGTGACGGTAAGGATTGGCTTGGATGCCAAAGGGGCCTTACCGTCCTTTTTTTTGCGCTGAAATCCGTGTCAGCGTCCAAACGGAAAACAACCGGAGTCTCAATTTTCAGTTTGGAGCAATCACTGGGACTTTTCGATCGTCCAATCCAAACCAATGTCGAAATTGACCGCCGAATGCGTCAACGCGCCGATGCTGATTCGGTCGACGCCTGTTTGGGCGATGCCGCTAATTGTTTTTAGATTCACGCCGCCAGAGGCCTCCAGTAGTACGTCGGGAGCCGCTTCGTTACGTCGATTGACAGCGGTTGTCAGCTGCTCGTTGGTCATATTGTCCAGCAACACAATGTCGGGCTTGGACGGTAGTGCTCTTTCAAATTGCTCGAGCGTATCGACTTCCAGTTGGACCACCGTTTGAGCGCCGTTCGGCAGAGATGCTTGATTGGCGTCCACCCAATTACGGGCCAATTCCAAGCCCTCGACGATCGCATCTTTAGAATCTTTGTTCCACTCGCGATAAAACGCCAAGTGATTGTCTTTGATCATGATTGCGTCGTACAAACCCATTCGGTGGTTTGCTCCGCCGCCACAGGCGACCGCGTATTTTTCCAAACGCCTGTAACCGGGCGTCGTCTTGCGTGTGTCCAGCACCTTAACGTTGGTGCCTTTGACTTGGTCCGTGAATCGAGCCGCTAGAGTGCTGATGCCGGAGAGTCGGCACATGAAATTGAGGCAAGTTCGTTCCATCGTCAGGATCTGATGCGCGGATCCTCGAAAGGTCGCGATTTTGTCTCCGGGGCCAACTTGATCGCCATCGTTAACGTGACAGTCGAGTTCCAATTCAGGCGCAACCGTTGCGATCGCCAGTTTCGCGATCTCGACACCGCAAACAATGCCCGAGTCGCGACTGACAAATGATGCTGACGCCGTTGCGGCAGGGGGAATGACGGATTGGGTCGTGCAATCGACCGCACCATCAAGCGTAGGACTGCCGGTGTCTTCGGTCAGAGCCATCGCCAATAGTTTTAAACAGTCGGCTCGGGTGGCGTCGTCAAATTCCGGCCGCCCAAGAAGATAGTTCTCGATTTTGGCCCAAATTTGATCCCGGATCTCGTTGAAGCAACTTTGTTTTTCCTCATCGGAGCCAGTGGCGTCAGCCGGGTCTTCAAACGGCCAATGAAAAAGCTGTTTTGCACCTGGCCAGACAGGGCAAGCGTCTTTGGCGTTGCCGCAGACCGTAACCACCAGATCAAAATCTTCATTGGCAAACGGCTCGGATGATTTGCTTTCCAGACCATCGGTCAATAGGCCCTTTTCCCTCATCGCCACGATCGACATCGGGTGGACGTAACCGCTGGGCTTGGAGCCGGCTGAAACGGCGTGCCAGCCAAGCCCGTGTTTTTTGCTGATCGAGTTCCAGATCACCTCGGCCATCTGGCTACGGCAGGAATTTCCAGTGCAGAGAATCAGTACGCGTTTTGACATGGCAGATTTTTTGGCTTTTTAGGGCTGTCATTAACCTCCCTTCGGGAGAGTCGGATGCTCCGCCGACAGAGAGGGTTTTCAAGTTTCAGTTTGATTGTCCGACATCCAGAGCATAACCGCAAAGCAGTTCGTCTACTCGGCCATAGACACGCTCTCTAGCAGTCGCGGACCACGGGAGGATCTTATCG
>CAYTPS010000063.1:0-9416 GCA_964439245.1 uncultured Pirellulaceae bacterium
CTACTCACCCAAAAACGGTTTGATCTATTTTTATAGTTTTGAAATGCCCTCTAGTCTCCGTTGCCGTTCGAACCCAGAATGAAGCCGTCGATCCTGCCATATTGCCGACTAGAGGACCGTGAACTGGCCGATTGGAGTGCGACTTGACCAGCGACTGAATCAATTCTGTTTCGGCAAGAGGTTTGAACAATGCCCGTGGTCCAGCGACCAGTCGTCCGACTGGTAATCCAAGTTCTAACGCTTTCTTCATCGATTCAGTAGCAGCGTCGATGTTGCCGACCTGCGCGTCAATGATGCCAAGCATATATGCGGTCTCGGCGTCCTGCGGGTACTGGGCTTGATACCCTTCGAGGAATTTTTTGGGTTGCACGGTCTCGCCACGCAGTATCAACCGCAATGAAGTCTGATGTACCCGTTTATAGTATTCTTGTTCCGCCCCAAGTTTTTTCTGTATTTTGGGTTTGGAGGCTCCACCAAGATCGTAAGGTGACAGAACCTGTGCTTCACTGGCTCGCGCGGTGAAAAACAACAAAGCGTTAAGTATCAAAATGCGTTTCAACGGTCGCCTCCAGATTTATTCAACGGTTCAGCTGCAGAACCTATTGGAGATATGGATTTGTCTTTCGTTCGGCACCGATTGTCGAAGGGGCCGAGTGTCCGCAGATGAACTGGTAGTCATCTTCGAGTGTCATTAGCTTATTGGCGATGCTGTCGAGTAATTGTTGATGGTTACCGCCCGGTAAATCTGTCCGTCCGATCGAGCCCTCGAATAGAACATCGCCCATCAAAATTATCTTGTTGGCATGGTTGATAAAGACAATATGGCCGGGGGCGTGTCCGGGACAATGCCGGATTTCAAATTCGTGCTCGCCGATTGAAACGGTTTCCCCATCGTCCAGCCAACGATCTGGCGAGGCATTGGCGAATCCCTTGAGGCCGTAACCTGCCGCTGCCATCACGATATTGTCCAGCAATAGCTTGTCGGCCTTGTGAGGCCCAATGATTTCCGTTTCAAAATGAGCCTTGGCTGCTTCGGCGGCTCCGGCATGATCAAGGTGGCCATGCGTCAGCCAAATTGCATTGACGGTTACTCCCTCTTTTCCCACTGCCGCGACAATTTTTTCTAAATCGCCGCCGGGATCGACAATCACTCCTGCATTGGTTTGGTCGTCAAAAACGATACAGCAGTTCTGTTGAAATTCGGTAACAGGAACGATAGAGATTTTCAGCATAAGAGCATGCGTTTAAGACGCGTTGAGGCGAATGCGATGAAGAAAGATCATCGCTACGCAACAAATCTTAGCCTGCCCACCATGGTACCGGTAGGTGCTAGGCAATTCGTTGGCTGAAGGTTTTGAGGGCAGAAACCAAATTACATCGATCTAGTTTTTGACCGAACGGAAAAAACTGGCTGGGATAAACGCAATGTTGGCCACCAGCATGATTAAACCGAATTCCAACATGCCCAGACAGATACCGATACCTAGATGCAATGGAACCGCCAGCAGCAGTACGACGGGGCGCGTCAGTCGCGGCCAGACAAGCGCGACGTAGCTTACTTCCCAGAACAACGCCAGCATCGTGATTACGGCAACTAGTCCCATGTGTTCCGAGAGCCACAGCATATCGACCGTCTGATATTCATGGTTTGCGATTGCGCCCCAGATTGCCTCTCCATCCCACCACTTATCGCCTTGGCATTTGCCCAAACCGGCGAACAGATAAACAATGCACAAATGAACTTGAATCAAACGCGTCGCGACGGCATTCGCCACCGATGTCGAACTTTTTTCGCCTGAATTTTGTTTGCTGATCCAGTTGTCGGCTGAGAACTCGTCGCCGCAACGACTTATAGAAAGGTACAGCGTCAGCATGGCCAGAATTTGATCCAACCCAAACAGCGCTCCCATCGCTCGGTTTGAATAAGATATCACCAGCAACGCTGTGAGGATTGCGGTCACACGTGTGTAGAACCCGATGGTGAACAGCGCGACGATGACAAGGCCCAATACATGCACTGGCATTCGCCACGAAGCGCTGACCCAATCAAAATGGCTCCACGCCATCGCCGATTCAAGCGGCGTCCTGTAAAGCAAGTCTCGATATTGAGAAGATATCAATCCGCCATTAATGAAGCCTTCGAAATCAAACGACCAGACCAGTAACGTGTAAAAAGCGATGACCCCGGTGAAGATGCGGATGATGGCCAGCGAATGGGCCGACAGTGGCGTGAACCAAAACTTGTTCCACGCGACCGCCCAAGCCGCAAACCACGATTCGGTTAACGTCGCAGGGTGTGCGTTGTTCACGGGTGCACCTCTTCGACGTTTGGCTCACTAGGGACCGCCGTGCTGGCGAAATCGGCCTTCGAAAAGCGTCCAATGACGGCATTGGCTTCGTACTGAAGAAATCGATCTTCGTCGAGATCTGCGCCTTGGCGAACTTCAGTCGGGAAAGGCAAGGTACGCGTGACAACCGTTAACTCAATTTCCTCGCCGCCTTCTCTTTCTAGTAGAAAATTGGCAATGCTTCGAACCAAGACTTCGATGCGCTTCAGCGTTTGTTGATAGGCCACCTCTTCGCTCTGGCGGGTTTCCTCCAACGATCTCGCTAGAACCAATCGCCCACCTTGTTTCAAAGCTTTGACTTGTTGGAGACGGCGGAGGTTGACGCGTTCAAATTCGCGTGGGCTTGGCGTTTGAGCGTGCTCCGAATAAACCGTTTCACTGAGCATAAACCAGCGGTGGTATAGCAAACGCGGTGTGATCGTCTCTCGGTCGGGAAAGACGTTCTCCAATTGCGTGCCGTCGGCGCGTGTGATTTTGTATTGCACCAAATGTGATGGTCCCGGGTTGGGTGCGAAGAAGCGATAGCCATGGCCCAAAAAAAGAGCGCGATGAACGGGCGACACCCAAGCCGCCAATGGCGCGGTCAGATGCCGCGATGCGATCGGATTGGAAAGCGGCCCAAGTACCACGGTCGCAAGAAACGCTACGATCAACACGCTCACCAGACGTCGCACCCAAGGTTTTAGATTTGCCTCATCGGTCACTTCAAGCGAGGAATCGTTTTCCGGAAAAAACGGCGGTGCCTCCTGCGCTTCGTGAGTTCGTGCTTTTGGGGGTTCAGGTTTTCGTTTTTTCGATCCCATCGTACTATCTTAATTGAAAAAATGCCTACGCGACCGGTAGTTGGGAATATACCACTAACTTAGTTAGCCTCTCGGCCGGCAACTCAATCGATGGGGAAATCCTCATTCGTTCTCTGGCTGAGGCACTCTCCAAAGCCTGCCCAAAACAAGAACAACCCGTTTCCGCCAAAGAGCGAAAACGGGTTGTGAGATTTCTGATTGGCTCGTGAAACTAATTGCTGGCGACTTGTTCGCCAGAAACCTGAGAACCAAACTCAAGCACTTTTGTCGCGCCAGCAGTCAGTGTCAAAGACTGCTCTCGGACCACTGGTTTGCCAGCGACTTGGTAACGCACCTCAACGTGGTAATCATCCCACGATTGATCATTGATAAGTGCTTCAGTTGAAAAGATGCGTGTGATACCGGTGGCTTTGGTCTGATGGCCATCGAGCAGCACTTCTGCGTCCGCAGGCACTTTGAGAACAAGTTTGGTCACCTGAGGACGAACGAAATCAAACTCGACCAGTTGGCTGGTTCCCGTTTTGATACGAACTAGTTTTGAACGCACGATATGCTTTCCGGCTCGTTCGATGACGGCTTTGACTCGGTAGCTGTACGACTTACCCGACTTGAGCTTTCGCGAAACGTACTCTCGAAGGGTTCCCGGAGTTGATGTCAATTTGCCATTGATGTAAACCTTGGCGTCTTTGGGCACACTAAGTCCGAGAACAGCTTCGTCTAGTCCGGCGCGGGTTAGAACAGGAGGTAGGGCCGGACGCCGTAGTGAGATACTGGCCAGTTCTACTTTCGGAATCTGCTTTCCTCGTTCACTAGAATTGATGTCTTCGTCTTCTGCGTCGGGGGAAGGTGCATCAGGAAGCCCAGCGCCAAACCCCCCATCTAATGATGGTGTTGTTGCTCCTTCTATAGGGCCGAACGTCGTACCAGGATTGGGTGTTGAAATCAATTGGTCGCCTAGCTGTGGGACAGTTGTTCCGTCGCTCGGTAGCGTTGGAACTGCACCGTAGTCGAGCATTGGAGCGGCGAAGCCTGTCTCCACTGATAGGGGAGCGGTAAATTGATCGCTGGACTCTATCAAGCTGTTGCCAGTTATCGCAGAAGTGTCGTAGGAGAGTCCAGAACCAACTCCCGCTCCGTAAACAGATTCGATTGAGTCATACACAAGACCTGTTTGGTTGTAGGGAGCAACATCGAATGAATCGATCGCAACAGCATCGTACCCTAGGGAGAGTCCCGGCCCCTGAAGGTAGTTCAGACCCCAATCGCCGTAGTATTCCGCAGTAGCCGAAGTTGGATAAAGGCCGCCGACTAGGCCTCCGGTGCAGCCGAAGGTTACTGCTGGTTCAACATAGGTGAATGCTGGAGCTCCATAGTCATATGTTGGAGCGCCGAACGCGGGGGCCGAGCCTGTTGAGCCACCTGCGTAGGCAAGTCCGCCATCGCATCCCCAGCCTCCTTGACCACCTCGGCTGCCTCCTACAAGTCGGTCGCGGATTCCTCCGAGCACATTTCGAACTCTTGGTACGACGCCCAATCCAAGTAGGCCGCCGTTATTGAATAGTCCGCCACCGCTTCCAAATCCGCCGAAGCCACTTGATCCGCCGCCAGCGAAGCCGCGCGAACCGACGCCAGCGAAGCCGCGCGAACCGACGCTTCCAAGACCAGCGATTCTCGTTCCAACGTTGCGTACTCCGGTTCCAACACCGCGTACTCCATTGCCGATTCCGCCTAGTAGACTTCGGACTGGTGTGAAACCGCCCAACAAGCCGCCGCCACCGAATCCGCCGCGCGAGCTGCCCCAACTTCCACCGGCGTGAGCAGCATCACCGGCCGCCAACACGAATAACAGTGCCAGCGCGAAACAAATGCCTGTCGCGCGGCCCAAAAAGCGATTGTTCATAAAAGTACTCCTCAATCCGTTAATCAAAGTTGCTTTTCCTGTTCCCATACAGCCTGCCTTTACTGGTGTAAAAAAAGGCGGGTGAGGAGGGTTAGTCAGTCAATGACGATTGCCCATTGTGCCATGCCACACCGTCAGTTCAATTGGCTTGGATCGAACCTGCGGCCATAAATAGGCAAATAGTTGCGTCAAACCCTTTAAAGAGAGGCGTTTTTCCTAACTAAATAAAGGCTACGAGTCCGGGGCTGGAAAATGCTATCGCATTTTGATCTGATAAGCCTATGAAAGGCACCGTTCACATTTTCGATTTTTTGGGCCAAGATCTGGCAGACCTGCCCCAGGGGCTGTGTCCTGTTTTTGGAACGGATCGATTTCTCAAACGTCTGGCGATCGAAAAATTGGTTGCCGCTTTTGCCGGAGGTGATACTGACTTTTCACCGCACAAATTTGAAGGTACCGACACCGCGTGGGCTGATGTCAATGACGAATTGGCAACGCGCTCGCTGTTTGGCGGATCTGGACCCAAACTGATCATCGTTGATCAGGCCGACACGTTTGTGACGGCCAATCGGGAGCGACTTGAAGATGTGGCCAACAGCGGCTGCGATGGGTTGCTAGTGATTCTCGTTGACAAGTGGGCGGCCAACACTCGTTTGTACAAAGCGGCCAACAAAGCAGGCTGTCAGATCAAATGTACCGAACCGCTTCAGGGACGCAGTAAAAGGCGTGACGACAAAGCGGTCCAACAATGGCTGGTCACACGTGCAGAAAACGAATATGGTTTCAAATTGCCGGCGGCCGGTTCTCAGACGATCATCGATCTAACGGACTGCAATTTTGGCCAGATGGATCAAGAACTGCAAAAGCTGGCGTTGTATGCCGACAAATCTGGCAAGGTCACACAAGCCACTATCAAACAGGCTGTGGGAGGTTGGCGCACGCGCACGATGTGGGAGGCACTCGATGCGGCGATCGACGGTGATGCAGAGACAGCGCTGACATTGCTCGATCAACTAATTCGTGGTGGCGAGTATCCGTTAGCCCTGTTCGGGCAGTTAGCTTGGTCGTTGCGTCGCTACGGACAAGCCACAGAAATCGTCTACCAGCAAATGCGTTCGGGGCAGAGGCCACAGCTGGGCAAAGCGATTCAGGAAGCGGGCTTCAAGAACTGGAACGGCGAGCTGGAGAATTCAGAAAAGCGGCTGAAGCAGTTAGGCTCTCAACGCGCCGGCCAGATTTTGGACTGGATCCGAGAAGCTGACTTGCAGTTGAAGCGTTCGCACTCCAAAGAAGATCGGGGACGGTTGGTACTGGAGAAATTGATCGTTCGAATGTCGTCGCAATTAGCGGTTACAGCCAAGTAGTGTAAGCGGCTGTGGTCGATCAATCCAGCAGCAGTTGGATGTCCTCGGCCGTTAGCGTCCGCAACATCGACTCATCGGCTTGGACAATGCTGTCGGCGAGCTCTCGTTTGGATTGTTGCAGTTCTATAATTTTCTCCTCGACCGTATCGCGACAAATCAGGCGGTAGGCGATCACTGGGCGTGTCTGGCCCATACGATGGGCTCGGTCAATCGCTTGTGCTTCCACTGCCGGATTCCACCATGGATCAAGCAAATATACATAATCGGCCGCCGTCAAATTCAGGCCGTGCCCACCCGCCTTTAGGCTGATCAAAAAAGCGGAAACCGAGGGCTCATTTTGAAACCGACTAACGGGAAGTTGGCGATTGGAAGTCTGACCGTCTAGGTACTCATAGCTTATTTTCGCCGCATCGAACTGCTCACGAACCAATGCCAAAAGTGAGGTGAACTGTGAAAAAATCAGAACCTTGTGTCCTTCGGCAACGACTTCTGCAACCTGTTGCTGGAGCAGTTCCAACTTTGCTCCCGGCTTATTGTCTTTGTCCAGCAACCTCGGATCACACGCCGCCTGCCGAAGACGCAGCAGCGCTTCAAGCACATGGATTTTTGATTTTCCGATGCCCTCGGTTTCCACTTTCTTCTGCAGCTTTACTTGGTAGAACGTTTTCAGCTCTTCGTATTTCTTTTTCTGCGCAGCGGTCATGTCACAGAAAAGAGTCTGCTCTGTTTTGGCCGGCAAATCTTTAAGTACTTGCTCCTTCGTGCGTCGCAAGACAAAGGGCTGCATGGCTTTCGAGAGAGACCGCACAACGCGCTTACGCTCCTTTGCACTACTCTTGTCCAGCCGAGTAAGTTTTTCAAATTTGCCTGACGCTCCCAGCATGCCGGGATTGAGAAATTCGAACAGCGACCAAAGTTCGCCAAGGTGATTTTCGACAGGGGTGCCGGTCATCGCCAATCGGTGGTCGGCGACAAGCAGTTGCGATGCTTTGGCGACTTGAGCCGACGCGTTCTTGATTGCCTGCGATTCGTCCAAGACGGCATAGTCGAAGTGCACGCGTGCTAGATCAACGATGTCTTTTCGCAGCGTTCCATAGGTTGTGATCAGCACATCGAAGCCGTCACTTTTTTTCAATCGTTGTTTCCGGTCGGTTCCCGTATAGTTGAAGATACCCAGACGCGGCGTGAACTTTTCCGCTTCTTCGATCCAGTTGAAGATCAAGCTCTTTGGGACCACGACGATTGCAGGACGCCGTTTGCATTTTTTAGCCGCCGCCATGACGGTTGTCGTTACTGCTTCTGGTTTCTCTTGGTCTGTATCGGCAACGGGGCTCGGTGCTAGTATTGATTGTCCCGCAGGTACCTTGCGCGTCCGACGGGCCTCTAGCAGTCCGAGCACTTGGACTGTCTTTCCAAGTCCCATGTCGTCAGCCAAACAACCGCCAAACCCGTATTGGCAAAGGAAGTGTAGCCAGCCCAACCCCTCACGCTGGTATTTGCGAAGCTTGCCTGCGAAAGATTTTGGAGGCGATTTCGGTTTTATCCCTTTGAAGGAATCGAGACGTTTGCGCGCTTCAAGGAAACGGGCGTCAAAGGATACGTTTTTTTGCGACGAAAGCATCGCGTCAAGTAAAGCGGCTTGACTGTTTTGAAAGCGGAGAACACCATCGGCCTCACGCCCCATGCTGGCCAGCCCTGCATATTGGGCGATGACTTCGCGCGGCAGCTGCCCCCGCGACCCATCAGCCAATTTTATGAAGTGTTGTTTTTCCTTGATCGCCGACAGTAGAACGGGCAAAGGAATCGATTGGCCTTCGAACTTAACTTCGGTGGAAACATCAAACCAGTCCTGTCCAGATTCTACGGCGATGGAGATGTTTGAGGGGGTGCGAATCGGCTGACCTTCCAAAAGCACGGTCCAGTCTTTATCGGCAAGGAACTCAATTGCTTCCAGCAAACGGTCTTGGTGGAATTTCAAGTCCCACGAGACAAGTGCTTCTCCCTTTGTAAAATCGACAGGAAGATTTTCAATCGCATCGATCAAATGCTCTTCGGCATCTGTGTTGCGGGCAAACCAACGTTTTGTCTCAGGATCGTAGGTGTTCAGCCGTCGATCTGAAAAATGATATTTGACGTCGCCGTAAGTGATAAAGACTTCGCCATAAAAGTCCTTTTGGTAGTCGTTCTTTTTTAGACGTAGCTCGCCAGTAGGAGTGATGGAGGTCTGCTCGGTGACTTCCCAGCTTTCCGGTAGCCGAACATCCACGATGCCACCAAGAGTCGACAGTTTTTCAAGAAAGTTTTCGCGCTCATGGCTGTCGACCTGAGCGTCGGGGTTTTCTTGGCAACCGTACCATACGGGAACTGCGTCTGGGTTTTTCACCAAATAGAGCGCACTATCAGTGAGGACAATTCCGTCTCTCGAAAAAGCCACGATTTCTTCGTCACTCAAACGCTGTTCGCCTGCACCTGTTTGGTCCCCGAGTTTAACGAATGCTGCGAATGTGGCTGGACTGCCGGGGCCATCGCTCTCTGTTAGCTCTACTCCCACCTCGCACGCGATGTCGAAACCACCGTTTGAAATCGTGCGTAGCCGACACGTTTTGGAACGCACCTCTTCAGTCCAGCAAACTCGGCCCGATAGAATTAGGCTGTTGATCAGATCAGCATCCCAGTTGCGTTCGAGTTCGAACTGATTGGTGGCGATATCTTCAAAGAAATCACTGGCACCGCGCAGAAATTTGAGTGTCTTTTTATCGATGGAATCGGGTAAATTATCCACCACCGTCCGAGTCACTTTTAGCTTTGCCAGATCTCCCCAAGATCCATCAATGTTCTTTTTCCCGCGCAGTACGGAGAGAGTCATGCCCGTTTGTCCGCGCGAGGTCGTTTTTTCTGTCTCGATGACGTAGAGGATTTCGGTCGACGAGGATTTTTGTTTCAGTGGATCCGGCGGACGATGAAACTGTTGAGCTTCTTGAGTCTTTTGGATCTTGTGGAT
>CAYTPS010000063.1:9426-17558 GCA_964439245.1 uncultured Pirellulaceae bacterium
CGTTTCGCCAGTCTTGAGGCGGCGCGACGTCAAAGGATTCCAGCACAAATTTCGCGAGGTCTCGCCGCTGCTGTTGATCGATGGTAAGAATCGCAGCCCACAGGTGTTGGCAGGATTTATTGGCGGAGAATTCGCGACAACCACAATTGGTGTAGATCTGGCGGTTCTGTAGCCGCCTAAGCATCAGAAGTTCCGAATCATCCTCGCCGTCGATCGAGATATTGACCTTCTGACCATCGAAGCCGCCGAGGATAATGTCGGCCGCCGCAAAAATTTTTTGGCCACGCTTGCGCAATGTCGCAGGGAAACGTTTCTCGAGAAGTTTGGCAAGCAGCATGAAATGCAGAGCGGTGGCTAGTTGACGCTTGATGCTGCCGAGTGGTCGGCAGGTAGGTGCTCAATTTACACTTGGCCTACGCCAACTTGCCAGCCCTACGGAAAATTTAGCTGAAGAACCGCAAAGTTCATCTCGATGATAGCGCCTTACCGCAGAAACATTTCGCCAAACTCTTCCCTTCCGTTTTTCGGAAGGAAGTACGCCTTCACTGTTTAACGACGTGCTTGTCGAGCGATAGGTTGATCCTGCGAGCCCTCGACAGTGAACTGTAGAGGAGGCGTCAGCGAAGCCGTTTTGTTTCCGCCTAGATCTTCAATCAACAGGTGAAGCTCATAATTTCCAGCTTCAAGATTGCCAATGGTGATCGGTAAGTGCATGTAAAAATCGCGGCGGTGCTTCCGAGCAGAATCTTCTAGCGTGGGAAATTCAGCTTGTTGAACGGCGTGGCCTGATGAATTGTAGATTGCGTAACTTCCACGTAGACGGGTGAGAAATGAAACGCCAGATTCGGTCTCTTTTTCAGCTGAGTTGAAGTTTTCAACTTCGCAGTAGACGAGGATCTTTTGTCCAACAGGGAACACATTTTGGGCAAAAGGGGTGAATTGCCCGTATCCCGATACTTCGGTGCAAAATTCACCTGCCACCACTCGCAGGTTGGCCAACGACTCTAAATGAGCCACTGCGTTTCGCAAATGAGTCAGCGTTTGGTGAGCGGTATGATGTCGGAGCAATTCGTTGGCGCGCCCATCTGTTGGGTCAGCCACTTTTAGCATGGACGTGATGGCTTCTAACTGGTCCTGCCAGTACTGGTTTTCTGAAGAAGAGAATTGTTGCTGGTTCTCAACAAGATCTCCCATCTGACGGCTGAGCACATCCAGCAATCGTAGATTGACTTCCAAGCTGGTACGAGTGTCTGAGTCAATGTCCTGCTGGTTCAGTTGTTCCTGAACTAGGTCAACGGTCTGTGCCAATCGTGATTGCCACGTAACCGCATTTAGTTTTATCAGTGCATCGACACCAACCGGAGGCACGTGCGTAGGAGTGGCCTGTTCGGAATCGTCTTGTTCTTCAAGTTCAGCGGCCAAGAACTGATTTTCTGATTCTTCCGCCGAAGCATCAACGTCCTGAGGTAGTGGTAAATCGGTGGGAGAGAATTCTACTGTGGAAAAATTCTGCTTGATCAGTTCCGTACTGTCGAGTGAAGCAATGTCAACTGGCATCGGAACGGCGTTACGCCCTGGATCGAAATTTGGGACATGATTTGCAAAAATCGCAGTTTCCGGTAGATCGTAGCCCAAGGAGCTATCGTGTGTGGAGGTCGAGCTGATTTTGGCTTGTTCGGGCAGTGGCTCGAAATCCGATTCCGCAATTTGGTGCTTTTCTTGTTCGGGAATAGATTCAACCAGCGCGTCTTCAGCTGGAGGATCGAGCACAGGAAGTGGCTGGACCTTTGGGAGTGGCGGCAACGAAGCAACCTCGACGGCCACGGGTTGTACTGTCGGTTCCTCGAATTTTTCTTCGACGTTTGGCTCAGACTCTGAGGGAAAAGCGTCGAAGTCGGCAGCAAAATCAGCGTCAATCTGGATACCGTTTCCCATCGTATCGCCTTGTGCGTCATTCTCTAATTCGACATCAGATTCGACCACACGGGTAGTCGTTTGCGGTTCAAAATCAACCGTGTGACTTCCCATCGACTCATCAACGATCGGAGTGTTGTTACTCTGACTAATTGAAGCTGGCCGCTCTGGAGACGCAATGTTTTGGGGTTCGAAGGCTTCAGTTGAAACGACCGGATCGGCTTGAGACGAGCTTTCTGTGGGAGCGATCTCAGGTGCAATCGGGAAAGGAGAGATTTCATCTATCCTAGCCTTAACAGGTGCTTCGCTATCGTCGTTGACAACAACCAGCGGCTCGAGTGTTTCTTTGACTTGAATTGAATTGGTAGCCTTCAGGACAGGAGGCTTCACTTGAACTTCTGCTTTGGCGTCACGTAAACTACCTTCAAAATCAGATTTCACTTTGCGAGTTTTGGGATTGAACAACATTGGAGCCAAAGTGCGCCGGCTAGCGAGGCGCGCTGCGGGTTCTTCATTGGCAGTTGTTTCTTGCACTGGTTGAGCAAATATTTGCGTTGGTGGTTCGGCGGTCGGATCGAATTCCGACTGCTTGGGTTTGTCCGATTCACTTTTTGATGATGGGGCGACTTCCTGTTCGAAAGAAACTTGTGATGCATCAGAAACCACAGGTTCAGCGAATAGAGTCATTTTTGGCATCGCGCTTAATTTTGGCGGACGCGCGGTGACGGTTTTCACGTCGCGTACTTCTTCGCGCACGGGGTTGTCGGGGACGCGTTTGGCCACTTGATCGCGACTGAGTCGTCGACTTCTTGCGGCACGCTGTAATGGAGTTTCGGACGCGGATTGGGCGCTGCGGTTGCCAAACGGAAAGCTGGTGTTTTCGAATCCGCGCTGCGAACCAAGTTTCGAACAGCCAGAGGAAACGGCCAGCAGGCAAATGATGATTCCGCAAACGTTTAGGCTGACAAAGCGCTGTAGTGTGTCGAGCCGTTGATTGGTTGGGGTCCGTCCCATAATTTTTCTCGCATCAAGCTTGAAAGCGGCAACACGCTTACCCAAACGTAAGCGCCGACCGGTGATGTGTAGATTTGGGCGGAGAGTAGAACAATCCTCAGTCAGGCTCAAGATTGGCTGTTAGTGAAAACTGCCAGCACGATTGCTGTCAAATTCCATCGGTACGACAAAAGACAGTCTTCACGCAGGCTCTCGGCAGCGGGAGAACGGATTTATCAGTAGAGTAACCTGATGGGCGAAGAAAACGTTGAACCGTCTGAGGAGTGCGATGCAGGGCAGGCTAAAAAAAGTGACTTACGCGCAGTAGCTTTGCAAGCTGCAGAGAACGCTGTTGCCCTTCAATAAAGCTTAGGCGGCCTTGCGATCCATATCACTGTTCAGCTTGTTGTACAGGGTCTTGAGGCTAATGCCCAACTGCTCAGCGGTGGCCGTTTTGTTACCGCCCAATTGTTCTAATGTTGCGTAAATCGTTTCCATTTCCAGCTCCCGAAGCGATTTTCCAACGCTACGAATTGGAATTGTGTGCGGGCGTTGGTTGCCAAGGTTGCTGGGAAAAGAAGCAGCCGTGATCGGCAACGAATCAGACAGAATGCAAGCGTGTTCGATGACGTTGGCCAACTCGCGAATGTTCCCGGGCCAGTTGTGAGATTGGAGCAGCTTAATCGCCGACCCATCAAAAGCCTGAGCGATAGATTTGGCTTCAGGGCGATATCGTTTCAGCAGGTGTAACGCTAGTTCGGGAATATCGTCAGTACGATCACGCAGCACCGGTAGGTCAACGACGAATGTATTGATGCGATACATCAAGTCTTGGCGAAAATCACCATTGGCCACCATCTCTTCCAGGCTACGGTGAGTTGCACAGACAATTCTGACGTCTACCTGAAAGGGCTCGCTGTCACCAACACGTTTTACTTCTCCGCTTTCCAACACCCGCAACAGCGACGCTTGGGTTGCTTTGGGGAGTTCGGCGATTTCGTCCAGAAATAATGTTCCACCATCGGCCACTTCGAACATGCCCTTCCGATGTTCATCAGCACCGGTAAACGCACCACGTCGATGACCAAACAATTCGCTTTCGATTAAGTTTTCCGGAAGTGCGCCGCAATTGACGGCAACAAAATTTTGGTCATGACGAAGGCTCAGGTTGTGAACCATTCTGGCGGCCAGTTCCTTTCCGGTTCCTGTTTCGCCATGGATTAAGACCGTTGAATTGGTTGGTGCTACCTTTTGCAATAGCGCTTTGACGCGCTGCATGCTGCGGTCGCTGCCCACCATTTGAGGTTCACCCTGTTCTGATTGCAGTTGGCGTTCCAATGCATAGATGCGGTTGTTCAGTTCCAATCGCGTCGCCACTTTTTGCAGTAAGGATTTAAGCTCGACCAATCGGCAGGGTTTCACCAGATAGTCGAACGCGCCCAATCGCAGCGCGGCGATCGCACTCTCAGTCGAACCTTTTCCGGTCAATACGATGGCCTCAATCGTGGGTGCGATTGCTTTGGCTTTCGCAATCACATCGATTCCATTTAGCCCCGGCATGTCCAGATCGACCAGCAGGCAATCAAACGCATTTTTCTCTAGTTCAGCGACGGCTGCTTTACCATCTGCGCAGACTGTAACTGTGTGGCCCATGCGCGGCAGTTCGGCTGCGATCAGCTCTTGCAAATGCAGTTCGTCATCGGCGAACAGAATTCGCAGAGATTTTTGTTTTGATTCGCCATGGTTGCCGTTGGCAACTTTAGGCCGCTGATTTTTTTTCATGCGTTTGCTCGTTTTGCTGCAACAATGGGAGTCTGACGACAAAGGTTGAGCCCTTTCCGGGGCCCGCGCTGGAGGGCTCGATGTCGCCTCCGTGTTCTTGAATGATTTGGTAGGTGATTGACAATCCCAGTCCGGTTCCTTGTCCATCACGCCGACGCGTAAAGAAAGGCTCGAACAAGTGCTCTCTGATTTCTTCTGTCATGCCGCACCCATCGTCGGTGACGCGCAAGACGGCGTGTCCATGTTCGGTGACCAGGTCAATCTCTACTGTTCCACCTTCGTCAACACTATCAAGCGCGTTGGTGATCAGGTTGAGTGCAACCTGTTTTAATTCCTGAGCATTGGCGGTGACGTTGACTGAGTAATCGGCGTGGAAATGAATATTCTTCTCGCGATACTTCGATAGTGGTTTGAGCATCTCGACAACCGTCCCGACGACATCAGCAATGTTTGTTGGCCCTTTCTTGGGATCGCCCATGCGAGAGAAGTCTAAGAGACTGGCTGTGATCTCTTTACAGCGGAATGCCTCGACTTGAATCATCGAAAGGTATTTTTTCATCTGCTGAAGGTCAGCAGTCGATCCGGAATCCTCGCCTGATTCTTCCTGACTCGGAAAAATTTCATGCACCCGCATTTCAAGGGCTTCGGCCGACCACGCGATTGAGGCCAACGGGTTGTTAATTTCGTGGGCGATGCCAGCGGCCAAGAAGCCGACGCTAGCCATTTTCTCGCTGCGGATAACTTCGCGCGTTCGTTGTCGAACCTTGCGGTTTAGATCCTTCTGAATCATCTGGAAATTTTGCGTCATGTCGTTTAGAGCATCCGCCAACTCGGAAACTTCATCGTCGGTGTCTAAACGAATTCGGTGGCTGTAGTTACCAGCGGCCACTTGGCGAGATCCCTCTAAGAGCGTTTCCAATGGATTGAAAATTCTTCGACGAAAGCGCGCCATCAGGATCGTGATCACTCCGATGGTGGTGATTGTAAAGACAACACATAACCAGTTCGCAGTATGGTACTCTCGGCGCGCTTGTTCGGCGAACGCGATCATACGTTGCTGCGTGAATAGCGGTAATTCCGCTGCGCTAGTTTGCAATTTTTCGAGGTCTTCTTTGAGCGAACTGATCAGGCCATGGTGACCACCGTGGAGAATTTCGTCACCTTCGTGGTGATCGCGTTTGATCTTTTCCAAACGCTTGCGGAAGTTTGCGACGAACAAGAGTTCTTTGGAACCGCCAGCTTCACTTCCTGATGTATTCGGTATTTCTGGCCCAGTCTGGACTAGCTGTTGATAATAGTTATCAAGCGCCGCTTCAACTGCGGTACATTTGTCGGTAAATTCGACAGGAACTGTTGGGGTCTTCTCACCGGCCTGGTAAGCGATGGATGTCGAGCAAAATTGATCGTCTTCCCATAGCACCGAACGCAGTTGGCTGATCTTTAGGTTCAGATCTGCGGCCAATGGAAGTTCGACAGATTTGGCGCGGATGTTTTTTGTTAGAGTGCGGAACTTCCAAACACCTTGGAAAGCAGCAAACGAAAGCAGCGCAACGACTAACAGCAGCCCTATTACGCCGAAGTGCATCTGCGATCGAATTCGTTTGAGATTGAACAAATTTCTGCCCTATCAAACCCAGTCTTCCCAGTGTCAACCTCTGTCGACATCTGGCCCGCTAAACGCCTTAGCGGGATGAAAGAATTACAGGGTCTCACCGACCTGATCAACGTCAATTTTTGGGGTGATGGCAGTCAACTTGAGCGATTTCTGAGCAAAGCTTGAGAAATTATGAAATAGAAAATATTCTTTATGCCTTTTGCTCGAAGTGAGTTAGCCGAATTGCTAAAACCAGCCGACGCAATACGGATGATACGATTCTTTGCAGGATCGTCAGTTGAGACTAGGGAGCGCCTATCGAGTCCGCGACTCGAACCACTCTTTGACCATCTTCAAGCTGTCTACGCTGTCTTTTGCCTGACCAGCGAAACAGGCTTCGATCAGTTCTCCGTCGGCCAGTGCGTCGATTGAAAAACCGACGCCGTGGCAGTTAATGCAGACACTGCGAATCATTTTTTCATTGGGACGCAAGTTGTCGTTTTGATTGTGCTGTACAAAGGACTCGCCATTTTCGTTCTCACATCGAGGCATATGACAGGTCGCACAAGAGACGCCCGTTCCCACATTGCCCTGCCCTGCTACCTCATCCTGCCACAATGTGAAGTGACTGGATTTCTGATATGCGCGGGAGTGATCATCGTTGTGGCATGTTAAACAAGCGTCGACGGCTGCCGCCCTAGTATCAAACCGGTGACCACCGTGGCAGGATGAACAATCGAGCTGTTCATGAGCTCGTGCAGATTTCATCGGCAGCCGCGCTTCAGCTGGCGTCATCGGCGGCAACCCTTGAGCGACACGCATCCCATGACGCCCCTGCAACCAACCGGCGACTTCGGACTTGTGGCATTTGGCACATGTCTCATGAGAGACTTTATCTTCCCAGCCGTTCTCTTCGTTTGCGACATGACAAGCGGTACAGTTCACGCCAGCTTTGGCGTGCAGCGTCTCAGACCAATCATGTAGCAGCTGGCCGGACGCTTGGTGGTCTGCCGGCGCATCCTGATCTTCGGCAGTTAATGCTTCTTCGGCGTTTGGAGGAGTTTTTGTCTCTTCCAGCTCAGCAATAGCCGCAATGTGCGGATTGTCAAACACGTCAGGTTCGTCCATGTGCTTTTTCAGAAAGTTCTCGTACAGCGCACGGTTGTCGTGATAGTTGTGGCATCCAGCGGTGGCACAACTGTTAAAAGCAAAATTTGCGTGGCTGGGCCTCTCCTCCATCACGTCCTTGTGACAGTGGTAACAGTAATCCGTCGGTAAGCTTAAACCCATTGGGTGAGTGCGGTCGGGAACATGTTCGCGATGGCAGGTGATACACTTTTGTGCATCTAACACCTGCAGACGCTCAGCGTTGGTCGGATCGTTGAACTTCTTGGCGGGATGAGTATCACGTGCCAGTTTCAATTCTTCTTGATGACAGTCGAGACATGCGTCTTGTTTTACGCCCATGTTTGGCGTGTGGCAGGCGTTACAGGCAAGTTCGATTTGGTAGTGCCCATGGGACGTCTGCCCGGGCAGCAGCATTGCCCGCGTTCTGTCCAACAAGGGGGAAGGAGTCTCGGAATAGTTTGTGGTGGCTGCGAAGTAGAATAGCCCGACAACGGTTAGGGTCAGAAACAGCCAGCACAAAATCTGAATCACAAACGCGTTGGCCCATCGTTTGCGCCCAGTTGTAGTTTCTGCGTTGGTGGTTTGTGGCACGATGTTTGGTCAAATTAAATTGGGTTGAGCTTATGTCGCTGCTGGCCGTTCATACGCACACAGTCTGCAAGCGTGTTGCATTTCAAAATCAGTAGTAGTAAACGCAGAAAATATGGATCGCCAGAAGGGC
>CAYTPS010000064.1:0-5311 GCA_964439245.1 uncultured Pirellulaceae bacterium
CCCCTAGTCATCAAGCCATACGTTGCAGGGATGACACGCAGCGAACTTAACGCGCTAATGGTTGGCGGCTTCGCCACGATCAGCGGGAGTCTGATGGCTATTTTTGTGAGTCAAGGCATTAGCGCTGGGCATATTCTTTCGGCGTCGATCATTTCTGCCCCGGCGGCGATCGTGATTGCCAAAATCCTACAGCCCGAAGTAGACACGCCTGTCGACGTTGCCCATAGCGACGCCGGCGCCGAGAAACTTGCCACCAATACGATCGAGGCCGCCGCAATTGGTGCCAGCGATGGTATGAAACTGGCGATCAATATCGCTGCGATGTTGATCGCATTTTTGGCCATGATTGCAATGATCGACACGCTACTTGTGGGATTGGGTGAGCTAATCGAGTATCTGATCAATGCCGCGGGAATGGGAGAACTGATCCTGTCAGCTACCGCTCGTGTTGGTTTAGATGATCTGTTTAGTTTCGTGTTTGACGATAGCGGAAAAGTTGGACTCGATCTTCAATGGTCGCTTTCGGGTTTGTTTGGACTAGTTTTCTATCCACTTGCTTGGGTGATGGGCATCGAAGCGAGCGACTGCGCGTTGTCGGGAGATCTACTTGGCAAGAAGATGGTCATCAACGAATTTGTGGCTTATTACCAGATGTCAGAGACCACCATTCGCCCTGACGCGGCGGATTTTGTTGACGGCTCCTTGTCGGAGCGTAGCAAAGTCATTCTGACGTATGCCCTATGTGGTTTTTCCAACTTCGGCGCAATTGGAATTCAAATCGGCGGTATCGGGCCGCTGGCTCCCGAGCGTCGGGGCGATCTGGCTCAGCTTGGCATGCGGGCGATGTTCGGCGGTATGTTGGCGTGCTGCATGACAGCTTGTATGGCAGGCGTGATGTACGGTCTGTTGAGCTAACGTTAGCTCCACAAGCAGACGCGTTGGCTTTGACAATGAATCACACGACCTCTTTATCAGCGGCGATGATTTTCCACCAGACGCCAAAGCAGTCCGCCACCACTCCATATCGTTTTGCAAAAAATGTCTCGGCTATTGGGACCTGAACCTCGCCGTTTTCGGCCAGCGCCGCAAAGTATTTTTCCGCTGCCTCGATAGTGCCGACATGCAGCGCGAGCGCGAAACCGGAGAAGCTGGCCACGTTGTCCTTGTCATGGCAACCAATATCTGACGCCATCAATTGCGTGCCTCCCACGCGAAAGGTGGCATGAAATATCTTGTCTGGAAATCCAAGGCTTGCCACCTTCGGATCACCACACTCACTGAAACGCATCATCATCGAAACTTCGGCGTCAAGATTTTGCTCGTAAAACTTGACGGCCGATTCAGTTTCGCCAAAAAAGTTAAGCGTGGTGGTTAACGGCATGTTGAACTCATTCTCATCAGTTTCTCAACGGTGCGAAAATTACGGGCGGTCGTTGCGACTCCTAGATACTTATGCACATTGGCGGCAAGTTTCGAACGGCCAATTCCCTCCGGTGCATGAAGATAGAAAACACGCTCGGTCAATTTGAAGTCCTCGGTCGCCTTTCTTGCATTTTCGATCGCCTCGAAGTTTGAATCGGCCACACTTTGGGCAAGGAAAAAGAAGTGCAATGTTTTCGGATCAGAAAGTGCATCGGGAAATGGGTTGGCTTCAACCGCTGACACTAGTTCGTCTTTTGAAAGTACGAATATCTGGGGCTCAAAACCGTGGCGGTCACTAATGCGTCGCTTAATTTTCTGACTGATCGATGTGGCTGTTTTCGCAGGCGCATCGAAGACGGCGTTACCGCTCTGAATGTAGGTCTGAACGTTTCTTAGTTTGAGCCCTTCCAAATGCTCTCGCAAGTCGGCCATCGGTAAGGTGTTGTTGCCACCGGCATTAATTCCACGAAAAAGAGCGATCCAAGTTTTCATGGATTCCTAACCGTTCTTAGTGGTGAATCTGGGAATTTGAAGAATGTCTAGCTGCTTGTTAACTCTAGTTCTTCGGTGACCCCAGATGTTATCTTTTCTATCGCTACCGCGCAGACCTTATACTCGCCTGTGCCGGTGACCGTATCACCAGCATCGTTGGTTAACAGGTTGGCCCGGCTTTCGGCAAAGTGCATTGGCATCCAGATACAGCCAAAACGCACGCGCGGCGAAATCCAAGCCTCTGCCTCAACCTCACCACGACGAGAAGATACCTTCACGCGGTCCCCGTGCTGCAATCCGTAGATCTTGGCGTCGCGCTTACTGATTTCGATGAAGTTGCCGCGCTGTTTGGCAACTGGCCCCGCGTCGCGACGAGTCTGCGTTGCACTGTTGTAGTGATACAGTGTACGACCGGTCGAGAGAATCAACGGGTAGTCTTGGTCGGGAAGTTCTGCACTGGGGCGGTAATCGACAGCTTGGAATTCGGCTTTGCCGATCATCGGACCATCTAGATGTAATGTTGGAGTTCCAGGATGATCCGGGGTAGGGCAGGGCCATTGAAGTCCGGCGACGTTCTTCTCCAATCGCTCGTATGAGATGCCCGCAATCTTTGGCGTCAGCGAAGCGTATTCGTCAAACACTTCCTTTGCGCTCGGGTAATTAGGCATGGGGTATCCGCAAGCGCGAGCGACGTCGCACAAGATCTCCCAGTCCGGACGCGCTTGGCCTGGCGGATCGACCGCTTTTCGAACACGCTGTATCCGTCGATCGCTGTTGGTGAACACGCCGTCTTTTTCCGCAAAACAAGCTCCCGGCAACACCACATCGGCGAACCGTGTCGTCTCGTTGTGAAAAATTTCTTGGCAAACGACGAATTCGCACTCGTTTAGCCCCGCCTCCACTTGGCTGACATTTGGCTCGGAGACCACAATGTCCTCGCCCATCACGTACATGGCTTTGATGTTGCCTTTGGCCATCTCCTTCATCATCACGTTTAAGTTGAGTCCGTCGTCAGGCGACAGCGGCACTCCCCAAGCGGCCTCGAATTTTTCACGAACAGCGGTGTCGGTGACTTCCTGGTATCCCGGATAGTAAATCGGCGTCGCACCGGCGTCGTTGGCGCCTTGAACATTGTTCTGACCACGCAACGGATTCATTCCCGCGGCACGTACTCCCAAGTGCCCCGTCATTAGCACAAGATTCGCCAAGCAATAAACGTTGTCGGTGCCGTGGGTGTGTTCGGTAATACCCAGCGTGTAGTAAATCCCCGCATGCTTGGTCGTGGCGTACATACGAGCAACGGCGCGAATGTCTTCGGCAGGAACTCCGGTTACTTTTTCAGCTTCCTCTGGCGTATAGTTCTTTACCTTTTCACTGATCGTGTCAAAGCCCTTGGTGTGTTTATCGACAAACGCTTGATCGTGCAGGCCTTCGCTGATGATGACGTTAGCTATCGCCGACAGCAGCCAGACATCGGTCCCCGGCTTGAGCTGCAAGTGGATATCGGCCATTTCAGCCAACCAAATCTTCCTCGGGTCGGCGACGACCAGCTTCGCCCCGCGCTGCCGCGCGCGTTTCATTTCCATCGCAATGATCGGATGTGCCTCGGTGGTGTTGGAGCCGATGACAAACATCATTTCCGAATCGCGAATTTCATCGATGGCATTGGTCATCGCACCCGCACCAAACATTGTCACCAGACCGGCGACGGTAGGAGCATGTCAGGTAGCGGCACATTGATGAATGTTGTTGGTGTGGAAAGCCGCTCGCGAAAGCTTCTGCATCAGGTAGTTTTCCTCTCCCGTACAGCGGGACGAAGAAACAAATCCAAGTGCGTCAGCTCCGTGCTGATCGCGGACCCTAGTCAAACCTTCGGCGGTAGCGGCGATCGCTTCTTCCCAAGTCGCCGGATGCAGCAGACCGTCCTCGCCGCGAATCAGCGGTTCGGTAATGCGGTCGGCGTGATGAACAAAATCGTACGCAAAACGGCCTTTGACGCACAAGTTGCCATCGTTAAGTGTTTCACCTGGCTCAGGGCTAGTCACCTTTACCAGCTTGTCGTTTTGAACATGCAGGTCCAACTGACATCCCACGCCGCAGAAGTTACAGGTGGATCTTACGCTTTCGGTGCCGCCAAGTTGCACCAGGATGGCGGGAGCTTTCTTTTCGACCAAGGCTCCGGTTGGACAAGTGTCGATGCAACCTCCACACAACTCGCAGGTCGTGTCAATTAGACTCCGCTGGCCAGCGGTGGCAATCGTCGTCTCGCCGCCTCGATTGGACAGTGTGATTGCGTTGACGGCTTCGACCTCGTCGCAGTACCGAGTACATCGCGCACACAAGATACACAGTTCCGGTTCGAATTGGATGTACGGATTGTCATCGGCCGGTCGCGCTGCGCGAGGTGCCTGGACTGGCTCGAGTCCCATCGATGGGACCGTTTTACAGAGGTCACGTAATTCGTTGCCGTTGGCCGTTTCGATCGGCAATCCGGCGTCGTCTAGGTCATGATCTGCCATGTACAGATTGTAAAGGACAGTACGATGTTTCTCGATGCGTTCAGATTCGGTCGTGATTTCCATGTCGGGCGTGACCACCCAAGCACATCCGGGCTGTAAACGGCGCTGTCCGGCGACCTCAACCAAACACACACGACATGCACCTGCTGGGGCAAGACGGTCATCGTGGCATAGCGACGGAATTTTGACATCGGTCCGAGCAGCCACCTGAAAGACGGTTTCACCTTGAAAGGCTTCGACGGTCTGACCGTTGAGCTTGATTGAAAATGATTGGCTCATGGGATTCTCAAATTTCGTGTTAATCGCAAGTGGCATCGCCGCAGCCACCGCTACGTGCGTGTTTTGAAATGATCAGGAAAATGTTCTTGGGCGGAAGTGAGTGGTTTTGCGGCGATCATGCCCAAGCCGCAAATGGAGCCTTCCTCCATTTCCCAGGCGACGTCGTCGGTATGTTCGAAAGTTGCCGGGTCCCCCAATTGAATGTACTTTTCGTTTTGGCGGCGCATGTACTGCGTGCCAATTCTACATGGCGCACACTGACCGCAGCTTTCGCGTTCAAAGAACTTTAACTGCCAATCTGCAGCCTGGGCCATATCGATGGTGTCGTTGAGGACGACGATGCCGGCGCTTCCCATCATCGACCCAGCTTCGGCAAGGTTTTTGTAGTCAAGCGGTAGGTTGCGCTTGGAGATTGGAAGAAAGCCCGAGGAAGCACCGCCAGGCGAAAACGCTAGGGGAGTACCTACGTAGCCACCGGCGTGTTCGACCAGTTCATCCAGTGTCACACCCAACGGCATTTCGTAAACGCCCGGTTTGTTGATGTGGCCGGAGATGCAATACAGTTTGGACCCGGCTTCGGTTCGTCCTAAATCGTGAAA
>CAYTPS010000064.1:5321-9066 GCA_964439245.1 uncultured Pirellulaceae bacterium
ATGCCACGTTTGCCTTCGAGCGATTCCAACAGCGCCGTTTCCTCTCCGCAAATATAGGCCCCGTGCCCCCGAACGATGGTGACGTTGAAATCACTAAGTGGACCGTTGGCGTTTTTTCCCTGTGCCTCTTCGATGGCTGCCTCTAGTACGCGCACTTCATTGACGTATTCGCCTCGGATGTAGATATAAATTTCGCGCGTGCCAACCACTGCCGCCGCGATGGCCAGCCCTTCTAGCATTTTGTGCGGCTGACGAAGCATCGTCTCGCGGTCTTTGAAGGTGCCAGGTTCTGCTTCATCAGCATTGCAAACCACGTAGCGTTCGGCTTCGGCCTGATTGATTAGTGACGTCCATTTGAAGTGTGCCGGAAACCCCGCGCCGCCTCTACCTTGAAGGCCCGACGTTTTCAGTTCCTCAATCACCGCTTCAGCACCCATCAGGCGTGCCTTGGCCAATGCGCTATAGCCGAGATCAACCTCTCCGGCCAAGTTGATCGCAAGATTTTCACTGGCCGGGCTGATGCTTGTTTCGTTTTTGGAATAGGTTACCAATTCCATCTCTTCGCTCAGACTGGCCACCGCGAGATCGCACTGGCCAAGGCAGCTAACGCGCTCGCATTGTTTTCCAGATTCGACGACTTGGCGAGCTAGTTCATCGGCCCCAAACATTTGACATGTCAGTCCATCACAGACACGCACACGTGTGCCGGGTTGGTTTATCAGCGAGTAGAACTTTCCGGTGCCCCAAATGTCGGCTTCGGGGACGCCCGTTTCTTGCGATACTTTTCGGACCGCTTCTTCAGTAACGCCGCCCTCATGCTCCAATAGTTCGATGATTCGTTCGCGATTGGCGTCTGGTTTAAGCATGGATTCTTCTCACGCTTCGGTAGGAGCGTTGATGTTGCGGCAGAACTGGAATTCGGCAGATCGGCATTTTTTGATAGTCTCAACAGTGAACCGCAGGGGTGTGGCTGGGGTCACAGTGTGATTATAGTTTACTCAGATCATCGACGAATCTGAAATAGATGATCCTTGGTCATGAGGGATAAAGGGTCGGCCAGTTTTGTCGCACTTTTGAACCGGTGACTGGATGCTCTGCTGACATATTTACTGAATGCGATTTTTAAATTTCCACCACTTGGACAGTTTCCATTGAATTCGTCGTTGAAATCTTTTTCCCGAATCGTCGTAAAAATTGGTTCGGCGTCTCTAGTCGATCAAAAAACAGGCATTCGCCATCAATGGTTGCGCTCTTTGATTCAGGATGTCGCTGAACTGATAAGTAATGGTACAGACGTGATCATCGTTTCATCAGGTTCGATCGCCCTTGGGCGGCAGATCATGATGGCCAAAGGAGTTACACCTGCAAGCGGCAATCTATCGCTAGAGGAGAGTCAGGCGGCGGCATCGATTGGGCAGATCGCATTATGCAGCGCTTACTCGCAGGCGTTAGCGGATCACGCAATGACAGCCGCACAGATCTTGCTGACCCTCGGCGACACCGAGGAACGTCGCCGATATCTCAACGCGCGTGACACAATCACGACAGCGCTCAAGTGGAAAGCAGTTCCCATCATCAATGAGAACGATTCTGTGGCAACGGCCGAGATTCGCTTCGGAGATAACGATCGTTTGGCAGCGCGCGTAGCGTCGATGGTGGGAGCAGACCTCTTGGTATTGTTGTCGGACATTGATGGATTATACACCGCGCCGCCTCATCAAGATCCCAATGCCAAACACATTGCAGTCGTGCCATCGATTACACCAGAGATTGAAGCGGTGGCGGGCGCGGCAGCGTCTGAGTTTTCGCGTGGAGGAATGAAAACAAAAATTGAAGCCGCGCGGATCGCGACAGCGGCAGGTGCCGCAATGATCATTACCTCGGCCGATCAGCTCAACCCGCTTTCGGCATTGTCCGACGGCAAGAAAGCAACTTGGTTCTCTCCTGCTCCCAATCCGATCAATGAACGTAAACGCTGGATCGCCGGCGGCCTAGATGTATCGGGACAGTATCGAATTGACGCCGGAGCGTTGAAAGCCCTAGAGAGCGGCAAGAGTCTTCTGCCGGTGGGGGTTGTGGCGGTCGAGGGGAGCTTTAGTCGAGGCGACACGGTAAGGATCGTGGGACCGGACGGGCTCGCTGTTGGAACGGGTTTGACGGAATACGATTCAGCCGATGCGGAAAAAGTCATGGGGCTCAACAGTGACCAGATCGTCGACCGCATGGGGGCCAACGTCCGGACAGAGCTAATTCACCGTGACAACATGGCGGTCGAGTTGCCCTAGAGGGGACTGTTACCACAAATGCATCAGTCTCTTTCAAGGTAGACCACGAGAAATGCGATAGATGTAAGCGACCGCCTAAGCTGCACGGCGCTTTTGCGGTGCAGGTCGTTGCTCTTGGTTTGGCTTTTGCTTTGAAACGTCGTCGAATTTCCAATTCAACGATTTGACGTAACCAAGCTCCATCATGAGATTACCGCACTCTTCGTTGATCCAACGTTTGGCCGACCCAGTCATGTAGTTTTTCCAATCTCCGACCTGTCCCTTGCGGTTGAATTTGTTGGGGTTCTCATCACGATGGCCCGGACGAAGGTATCGGGGAACTGGCGGCATCAAAGCAGGGTCAGCTCCGATAAACTTGACGGCGTTGACCAACGACGTATTTAGATCTCGGTGAAGATCTTCGTATTTGATGAAGCTAACGCGAATCGTTTTGTGGTTCTTGGCCGTGTTCTGGTTAGACTTGATCGTCTGCCTCCACGTCTTGCAAGTCGTCCTTACAAAACGCTCGCTTGCTAACAACTTCTCTGGATGTTTGTGAAAGAACCACGGGTCGTTGTCAAACTGTGGCTTTAGCCCGGCGACTTCGGCCGCCATGTTGAAGTTAGCCATCACTCGTGGCGAATTCAAAAAGTGAAAGACCTTGCTGACGACGATGTCCCGGATGTCGCGCATCATGCACAAATAGGCCGAGTCCTTGAAGACGACTGGATGAATGGTGGTCGGTGTGCGATCGCCAATAAATCGAGCGTTAGAATCGGACAGCTTGAACATCGTCCGGTGAGCCAGTTGTTGAAGCTCTTTGCGAATGGTCGCCGATTGTAATTCGATTTCGTCAAGATTCCGAAAGACTTTACGATTGTGAAGGTATGTGCGAAAGTAACTTTCCCAGTGATACTCGCCCGAACTAGAGATTTCCGGATGCAGATTCAGTAGCCGACAAAGCCAGTTAGTGCCTGACTTCATGTGGCCACGGATACAGAAAATTTGTTTGCCTTCGTCTTTCATCAGTCTTTCACTCTTCTGTGAAATTTGTTTCTAATATCTCGGCCGGATAGTAGAAAAGTGGCCGCCCCACCGCAATTGAGAATCTGCTAGCATAGGGTGGTGAGAAACATGTATGGCAACGTAGTATCACTGGCATCAAGCTGGGGAAATAACGTAACCGGCCACTAAAGCTTCGCTTGGGCGCGGTAACCCAACATGGGGTTTCACTCCCCTGCTCTTTCACTCCTTAACCAACAAACACTTCATGAACGCCGCACAACTGATTCGAGAAAAACGAAACGGGCAAGAACTGACTGATGAACAGATCGATGAATTAATTCAGGGATTTACCTCTGGAGATGTCCCCGACTATCAGATGGCCGCTTTTGCGATGGCCGTTTACTTTCAAGGTATGACCAGCGCCGAAACTTCAGCTCTCACCAAAGCGATGATCAATTCCGGAGAGACGCTTGAGT
>CAYTPS010000064.1:9076-17256 GCA_964439245.1 uncultured Pirellulaceae bacterium
GTGCCAATGCCGCCCAGATTTCCTGACGCACCACCGGCGCCAAGCCCTCGGTCGACAAACATTCTACCGGCGGAATAGGTGACAAAACCTCGATAGCCCTCGCGCCACTTTTGGCTTGCTGTGGTGTGGAAGTCCCCATGATCTCGGGACGTGGGCTTGGCACGACAGGCGGTACTCTAGATAAACTGGAATCGATCGGCGGCTATCGCACGGAGATTTCCGCAGATGAATTTCGCAGTATCGTCAATTTTAGCGCTTGTTCGATCGCCTCGGCGACGGCCAGTATTGCACCGGCCGACCGCAAGCTTTACGCGCTGCGTGATGTGACAGGCACTGTCGAATCGATCCCGCTGATCACGGCCAGCATTCTGTCCAAAAAAATCGCCGAGGGTATCGATTGCCTTGTGTTGGATGTGAAGTGGGGAAGCGGCGCTTTTATGAAAACGCTTGACCGTGCCCGCGAATTGGCTAAATCACTGGTATCGGTTGGCCGGCAGTTGGGCGTCAAGGTCGAAGCGGTGATCACTGACATGAACCAGCCCCTGGGGAAGATGATTGGCAACGGCGTTGAGATAGACGAATGCGTTGATTTGCTCAAAGGAGCAGCCCCCGACGACGTAACTGAATTGACACTTCATCTGTGCGGCAGACTGTTGGTTATGGCAGAGAAATGTGGCTCAATGGACGAAGTGTTGAAATTGTTGAACAGTCGCATTGATTCCGGAGAAGCACTCGCAAAATTGCGCGAAATGGTCAAAGGGCACGGAGGCGATCTCGACGAACCTCGTAAACGCGAATTGGAATCCGACGTTACGGCAACCCAAAGCGGCTACGTGACTCGGATCAGCACCGACCGATTGGGGTTGGCGATGATCGAAATGGGAGGCGGTCGCAAAAAGATGGAAGACAAGATTAACCCGAGTTGCGGTATTGAATTCCTAGTGGCCATTGGTGACCAGATCAATGAAGGCGATAAAATCGCCCACTTGTTTTGCGAGGGCAGTGCCAAGAGCTATGCGACGGAACTCATTCGGGCGGCAGTGACCATTGAAGAACAAGCCGTTACGCCACCGCCGCTGATCGTAGAGACGATTCAATGATTTGGCCAACAGAGGCCGCAGTGGACATGCCGTACGTTTCACACTAGAAACACATTGCGTTACTTGCGACAATACATGTCGAACCCGAAAAAGATATCAGGTGATCTCCTCATGCCATCTCATGTACTTGACCAAAAACAAATCGACGACTTGGTCGACCGTGCCGTTGCAGCACGCGAAAATGCTTATGCTCCCTATTCAAAATTCCGGGTCGGCGCGGCAGTGTTGACGGCCCAGGGAACGGTCTATGCCGGCTGCAATGTCGAAAATGCTTCCTACGGATTGTGCCTTTGTGCCGAGCGTACCGCCATTTGCAGTTCTGTCGCTGATGCGCAGAAAGAGATTGTTGCCGTCGCCGTCGCCGCAGTCCCGCTGGCGATGCCATGCGGTGCATGTCGGCAGTTCATCCACGAATTCGGAAGCGACATTACCGTAATCTGCGTGGACGCGGACGACCCCAAGCAGCGCACGGTAAAGTCGATAGAGTCATTGATCCCAGATTGTTTTTCGTTCGAAAAATAAACTTCCTATGAGGCGAACTCGCCCTCGGAACCTTGCAGCTGACCGTTGGCATATTGGTCGTAAAGCTCTCTTAAGACAAACCGCATGTTGCCGTTGTATTTGGAGAGCAAAGGAATTCCGGCAGCGCGAATTTCAGGGCGTTTTAACTCGAGTGCATCGAGAATTGCCATCAGAGTACGCTGAGAGGTGCGACATTGAATCAGCGTTGGCAGGCGACCCCGGCGATGTGTCGTCGCGATGAATCCGTTGAACGATTTCGATTGACCAACCAATCTTTGACGTGCCACGAAAGGCAATCTTTCAATCCCATCAAGCAGAATGATGGCTCCGCGGCGTCCGCGTTGAATCGTCTCCGCCAAAGTTGCTTGTCGAGGGGCTTTTTCTCTCGGAAGAAATACTAACTCGCAATCAATCTCTTGACTGAGAAACCACTTCTGCAGATCGCACAGCAGAGTTGTTTTCCCATGACCGTGAGGACCGAGGATTGCCCCGCGAAAGTTTGATGTCCCAACGTGATGCGCAAAAGAAGCAATGTCCTCAAAATCAGTTTCTGCAAAATCGAAAGATATCGCATCAGTGCGCTGAACCACAAAAGGATTGTCTTTCGCTAAAACACATTGATCAGTCGTCATTGCAATCTGATTCATGTTGGCTCCGCTAGGGACAAGTTGGCCAATTTGATTTCACTGCCGGTGTTGGAGATCGCCAATTCGGCCCGTTCAGAGCTCTTTGACGGAAACACGATGGCCTCAATGGCCCACTGAAGTGAAATTAGCTTTCCAGAGAAACTTTGAGGACGTGTCGGCGCAAGAAACTCAAATGTTGTCTTGCCCGAGGCGCTAAACGAGGGGGACTTATGAACGGCGACGACTTCGAAATCTCGGTCGCCTTTTCCAACGGTGTACCAAATCAGACGCACCTCTAGCGATGTGCCTTCGGTATCAGACCAACTTACGGTTCCCTTGATCATTTCTCTTGGAACAAAGCTGGCCTCTCGTTTTGTCAATTCAATTTTCATCATGGTTTGACTCGGAATTCATAGGTTTCCTTGATGTCTGGCCATCGTGGAATGTCGCCATGAACCACAATTCGCCAAGTGACTTTGTTTCGATTGGCTACAAAAGTGTGCATTGTGTCCGGCGGGATCGTCGCCGATATGCTGCCAAATTCGATGTCCTGCGGGTCAGTGACTTCGGCGATCGGAATCTTGCAGAATACGTTTTTATCGGTGATCGTGTCGGTCCCGCGCCGATAGGTTGCCGATTCTTCCCCCTCGACCGTTATTTTTAGTGAACTGACTCTTGAGGTTCGGCCAGACAACTGCCATGCCACATCAAACGATCCTCCGCGTTCGATTGCGCCAGTTGACATCGCTAGTTCTACAGCTGGATTGAAGATTGCCGCCAGCGTGTAGAACACACCAACAATCAATCCTAGTCCCACCAGGATGAAGGGAATCATGAACAACGTTGGGAAAATGGAGAATCCAGCACCAAACCCCTCTTTAATGATTCCGTATGTCATGATGCCCACAATTGTATTCCAGAACGCGGCGAATAAGACCGTCACCACAAACGTCGTTGTACGTCTCTGCGTTGGCTTGAGAGTCTTGGGAATGTCCCAGTTTGCGTCCTCGATGTCAGCAGGGTGCGATGACGAGGACGCGTTGGCTGCTTGTCCCGTGAAATTGGAAGCGGCCAATGAGGAACTGAGAACGTCACTTGAAGCTTTCGCGGAACCTGAAATCGAGTTGGAGCGACTTTTGGGCAATAGAGGGCTGAGCATGATCCCAAGGCCAACGAGCAAAAATATCACAGGGAGGAGCGTTCCAATGTAGGAGAAGTCGTAACTGCGCTCGATGACCGCGTCTGCGCTGTCCTGCGGATTGACGTAACAACTTGTTTGCTTCCCAACAGGGAAAGCGGAAATGATCGCCTTACACTTCGCTTTCGATCGATTTAGTTCAGTAAAATCGTAGCTATCTGATTCGTAGCTTTCTTCCCCGACGGAATACTCGAATTCGATTTGAGGTCGGTATGTCGTCCCCTCACCACGACTAATCTTAAGTTTACTGGTGGTGATAGTGCAGGGCGTTTCTATCCAATCGCTTGACTGCATGGTCCTCAACTGCGGTGCGATTGCCGTCATCCAGAGAAAGAAAACGGCGAATAGAAAAAAGCACGAGCCAAAAAGCACGAGGAAGATCGTGCCGCAGCCGCGATTGTCTCCTTCAGATATTGGTTTTACGTTCATGTTTTCGGACTCTATCTGCGTTACGCTTTCAAAAAAGTTTAGAGACAAAATACCGTAGACCATATAGCGATTTCGTGACTGTTCCCCGGCCTGTTTCAGGTACTCTAGTTTATACTACAGACCAAACATTCGGCCCGCTCTGCGATACCGCGTGTCTCGTTAGAAATTTCCGCTTCTCTATACTCACTAGCACCATCATTTGGGCGACTTCCATGAGCTTTTTGATCCGGCTTACGTTCCAGTTTGTTTGTCTTTGCCAATTGTTGCTTTTTTGGAACTCACATGCGGAAGCGCAGATCGAACGCCCCAACATTGTCCATATATTTGCTGACGATTTGGGGTGGGGCGGTTGAGTACAACAATCCGGCAACTCATATTGAAACCCCAAATATCGACACACTTGCCGCCGGTGGCATGAAACTAAATCGTTCTTACGCGGCGACCGTTTGTTCTCCCAGTCGTGCAAACTTGCTGACTGGCTTTCACAGCGGGCATTCAGCAAATGATCGCAATGGCAATATTGGTGCGGGCTTGCGAGCACAGGATGTAACCGTCGCCGAAATTTTAAGTGACGCTGGTTATAAAAATGCGATAGTTGATAAATGGGGATGGGGTGCCACTGGTAGTCGAAATATAAATGGGCCGGACCCTGCCCCAACGATAAACGATCAAGAGTCTCTTCCTGCGCTTCAGGGCTACGATTCCTTTTTTGGCTATCAGAATCACGGTGCAGCGCATGACTATTTTTATAGCTACCTTTGGGAATCGAATCAGCTCTCTGGTGCTACTACACTAGTGGCCAACAGCGGAGGCGCCGGCGGTGCACCCGAGTACACGCACGATCTGGTGCAACGACGAGGCGAGGAATTGATTCGTGATCTCGCCGGTGGGCCAGAGCCGTTCTCTGGGATCGATTTCAGAGGTCCAAAGTTCTTTTCTCATCGATTGACGGATTTTTCGCTCCAACGCCAAAAACTCGCCCTCTGACATTCTGGGTTTCTTGGCGTACTCTTCATCTAATCTGCGCGCTACTTCTGAACGGCTGATGTCTTTTAATCCCACTGATACACGATGCTTTGTTACCACCGCGCCTTTCTGGCCTCTAATTGTGGTCAGCGAATATCGTCCTTCGGCGTCCGTCGTACCGACCGATACTGGGCCAACATCGATGGCGTCAGCTTCCCCCATCGGCGCAAATACAACTTCCGCGCCTACCAGCGGTTCGTCGTCGAAGGTTACCGTCCCGGAAACGTTAGTTATTTGAAACTCACCACTTCCGCAGCCTGCTACCAGAAGCACGAGCAGTAAAAAATAATGTTTCATTCGCCAATCCGGTTGATTGATAAAAAGTTAGCGTTTGCCGACGTTGCCATTTCATCTCCCTATAAAACGTCGTGTAGGCCAGAGGTTGGGGTGGAAAATCGACAAAGGAAGTTCTTTAACTTTGAGTAAGTCAGCGAATTTCGCCAACGACCTGACCGTCCGCCATCGCGTTGAGATTGCGAAAGACTTCTAGGCTAATGTTGTCTGAGATGAATCGCACCGAGCCGTCTCCCAGAGCGCATGTCGCACCGCCGGGGTGCAAACTCGATGCAATGTTGAAAGCTCGGCGATCTCCATCGGCATTGGGAGCATTTTCGAAATCAGTGGCGCTTTCGGGGCCTTCGCCTGCTACACACCAGCGCTTCCAACCCTGTCGCCCCATCCAGATCGCTCCGTGGAAATCGATTGCACCGGAGCTCGTGAGTAGCTCTTCGTTACTTCTTTCACCGATAAACAAAGTGTTGCTTGAGCCGTCGATCATGTTGGAAAATGTGGTCTTTGAATCTTGCCAGCCAACCCACCACAGCTCTGACAGTCGTCCCGCCTGGCGGTCTTCAAAGGCAGCAGCTCCGATCGAAATGACGTAGCTTGTCCTCGCATTTTTATCTCCGCTGTTGCCCGAGTAATTTGTGTGGCCTCCGTTGTTTATATCCGACGGGCAGAGGTAGCCGGGAACCTCGCGGGTTGATGGTGCTGTGCGCCACCCAAGCCTCGGTCCGTTTGTGACCAGCCTCGGGTCAGATCGATCTGGTCATAGAGTGCGTTTTGTTCGATGAACGGCAAAATGAAAACTTGCCAGCCATAGAAGTTTCCAAATCGGTGGTTCCAAATAGGCTGCCCGTTCATCATCCTCGTACTATCGCTGGGCACCGCAAGGAACTCTCCTTTCATTCCGTTCCACGCCGGCGGAAAGAACTGACGTGCAGACTCAAAGTTGTGCATTGCCAACATCTGTTGCCGCGAATTATTCTGACACGCTGTGCGACGCGCCGCTTCACGAACCTGCTGGACTGCCGGAAGCAACATGCCAATTAAGATTCCAATGATTGCGATCACCACCAGTAGCTCGACAAGAGTGAACGCGCGACGCCCTCGAATCTGAATTAATTTTGCAGTCATATTTGATGTATATGATTGGGGATATGAGTATAGAACTCTGAATATCGCAAGGCACAGAAAGGGAGGAAGAATATGATGTGCCTTTGGGCTGATTCAACGCCGTGTATCACAACTCAATCAAATCAAGTTGTGGGGCAGAGGAGGTTATCGATCTCTGCGGTAAACACGAGCCTCTGGAATTCATTTTGATGAATGACAGGTGGCTGGACCAACGTTAATGTTAATCGAATGGCGTGATGTTTGCCAGACTTGCTGCCTCTTGCGATATAGCTGCGGCAGTCAGCTGGTTTGAGTTTGGCAAACACTGGGTCAACTCAAGGTGAAAACAGTTTCAAGCTGGGGCTGCCACGCTTTAGCGGTAACACCAGTGCAACTTGAAATCTTGCTGGCGTAAATAGAGGCCCGGACTAAATCCGCACTACCTGAAGTCGATGCTCAGAAACGAAAATTTTGTCGCAGCTTCGTGACCATATAACCTCTTACATCCACCGGGCATCACAAGGTCGCCTGATTCTCTGTCGTCCATTTGATTTACAAGGTTGTTCCACCTGTGAGGGTGATGCGGGCTATGGCACGCTCGCAATGATCAAAGATGTAGAAATGTTACGCCTTTGGACCGAGAAAACCTATGTTTCCAACGCGGGAAATCCCCGAAGTGAAAACAACTTCCTCGTTTTTAAAGCCACTCTACATGTCTGATTTCAATTCTGAATCCATCGCTGACAATACACTTGCCATTGGCGATTCCTCGGCAAGTGTTGCTGTCGCGGCATCTGCTGTGGCGCTAGCGAGCGCTCCAAAACAACTGGGCCCGTACAAGATTTTGCGGGAGGTTGGCCGAGGTGCGATGGGTACCGTTTACGAGGCCAAACACGCACAGCTAGAGCGACGCGTTGCTTTGAAAGTCCTACCGCAAGAACTTGCGACGTCCCCGAAAAGACTCAATCGCTTTCGCCGCGAGATGGCGGCTGTCGGACGGTTGGACCACCCCAACATCGTGTTGGCAACCGATGCTGGCGAGATCGATGGGCTGTGTTATATCGCCATGCAATTTGTCGATGGCCCTGACCTCGAGCAGGTTCTTGAAGATATCGGGCGTTTTGAACCGGCTGACGCTTGCGAGATCATTCGCCAAACAGCACTCGGACTTGAGCACATCGGTCAGCAAGAGTTAGTTCATCGAGACATTAAGCCATCCAATATTCTACTGACACGAACAGGTCAGGCAAAAATTCTCGACCTTGGCATCGCGATGCTTCGCAATGCCGAACAACTTGAAACATCCATGACCGTCGTCGGATCGATGATGGGCACGCCCGACTACATCGCGCCGGAGCAGATCACCGAGTGCGCGGACGTCGACATTCGCGCCGATATCTATAGTCTTGGTTGCACGCTGTATTGCTTGTTGAGCGGGAAATCTCCCTTCAACGGACCTGGATACACAACACTGACTGCAAAACTATTGGCTCACGCCAGCAAGACTCCTCCCTCACTGTCCGAGGCCCACGCCGAAATTCCTGAAGGGATCATCGCCGTTGTCGAAAAAATGATGGCCAAACATGCTGATGACCGACCGTCTACGCCAGCAGAGGTCGCCGACATGCTCGCACCGTTTTGTGCCGGTGCGGATCTAGTTCCGGTCGCCACAGGCCAACGCAAAGGTGCGCCGTTGAAGCCACTTGATCTACCGACTGCCGTGGATTCAGAGGACGCTCCCGATTCGAAATCAAAAGCACAAAAACGCAGTCAGAAATTCGTTTGCGGCGCAGTGGTAGCAGCAGCGATTGCTGGAGCACTTTGGTTCGGGGTTAGTCAACCCACTTCTAGTAGTGAGAGTAGCGCTATTGCAGTGGCCAACCA
>CAYTPS010000064.1:17266-17553 GCA_964439245.1 uncultured Pirellulaceae bacterium
CCGAGTCGGCCAAAATCAATATGCGCAGCACTCAGGAACTTTCCATGACCCTGAGTGATATGCAAGAACAGTTTGCAACACGACAAGCCGAAGGTGGAATCGAGAGTGTTTCCATCAGGAACCCACAGTCGCCCGTCGATCACTACTACAACGCCTGCTTGTTCAGCAAAATGGGCGACCATGAAAACTCTAAAAAGTCCTACATGGCCTATTTCGCCAATGAGCTTCCGGTCGTGGATCCTCACCTGCGATTTGCAGCCCAACTGAAAGTGAGAGAAGGTGTCCAA
>CAYTPS010000065.1:0-5950 GCA_964439245.1 uncultured Pirellulaceae bacterium
GTCGACCAAGATCTGTTGTGGGCGATTGATCAGTCATTACGTTGCCCGGCTGTGGCAGCAGTTTGGGGACCATTGCCCAAGATTGATGATCGCTGGTCAAGGCGTTTTCAACTTTCGGCCGAATCGAGTGGCTGTTTGGGGTTGTTTGTACGACCTCTTTCAGTGGCGCGCCAACCTTCATGGGCCGAAGTGCAGTGGCTAGTTAGTCCTGCCCCACCGCTTCCCGAAGCGGATTCCAATTTGTTCTTCACACGCTTACAGATGGTGCGATGCCGAGGCAACCATACGGGGCAATCGGTTTTACTGTCAATCAACACGGTCACAGGGAGCGTCCGGAAGGCGCGCAGTGAACATGAACATCGACGATCAGGTGAGTCCAACCGTATCGGTGGCAGTCGAGGCTTTGGATCAGCGACAAGCAGATCGGCGCAAATCCATGCTATCCCAACCCAAGCGCATTCTGTGTCTGTGGCTGCCAGAGTGGCCGATACAGCGGTTGATCGTCGCCGAGCCTGAACTGCGTCAGCAGCGTGTGGTTTTATTTCGTAACGATTCGCGCAAGGGAAAACTTGTCACTTCAGCTAGTCCGCTTGCGCGGCAGTTGGGCATCCGCCGCGATATGCCATTGGCCGAAGCCAAAGCGCTGCTTCAACATGCATCAAAACAATCTGAAAATAGGACGCTTTTTTTCTTGCGCGAGCATGATCCGGTGGCGGACCGAGAGGCGATTGAGCAATTGGCGTGGATGTTAGAAAAATTTTCACCGATCGTTGGGCTGGAGCAAGATTTCTCTCAGATTGACAACCGAAAGAAAGGCAAGGCTAATCCGATGTTCGGGCCGTCGAGTCTGTTGATGGATGTCACAGGACTGGGCCATCTTTTTGGTGGGCTGGAATCGTTAGCCGAACAGTTGCAAACGTTTTGCGGGCAACTGGGATACTTAACCAGCGTCGCGATTGCCGATACGACTGGGCTGGCGTGGGGAGCGGCTCATTTTTGTGCCGATGACGGTCATCCGGTAATCGTCTCGCAATGCGATCAAAAGGTGATGAAGTCGTTGCCGGTCTCAGCGTTAAGGTTGTCGGCCGAGTCGACGGAGATTCTCTTGAAATTGGGAATCGAAACAATCGGTCAGCTGTTACAGATCGAGCGTGTGCAACTGCGTGCGCGGTTGGGGAGCCACTTGTTGAAGCGACTTGATCAGATGTCTGGCAAAATCGAAGAACCGATTGTGGTTTGCCAACGCGCTGCTGAATTTCGGGCCGAAGAGATTTTGGATTATCCGACCAGTCACCGGGAGACGATTGAGGTGGTTGTGTCGCGTTTGGTGGATCGGTTGTGTATAGAAATGAAAACGCAGCAATTGGGGGCTTTGCAGTGGGTTGTTCGGCTTGTGGAGCAAAAGATTGGCTCAGTCGTACGACAGCCGGTGGAACTGCGTTTGAACCTGTTTCAGCCTACGGCAGATAAAAGCCATGTGATGCCCCTGGTGGCGATGCAGTTAGAGCAAGCGCTATTACCCCAAAAAATGCCTTGGGAAATGAAGACAAAGGTTGGTTCAAATCACACAAATAGTAATCGCCGAGCGAAGCATTACCGCAGCACAGCGATTGAAGTCCAACGCATTGCCGTTGAGGTTGTCACATGTGTGCGATCGGTGGCGCGGCAGCGGCAGTTGTTTGATGAAACGCCCGGACTAAATAAAGAGGCGTTAGCGGCGCTGATTAATCGATTGAGCAGTCGGTTGGGAGTAGCGAACGTTGTTTCTCCGACACTTCGAAAGGGTGCGCAGCCGGAATGGTCGTATCGCTTGAAGCCTTTGGTCGATCCAGCGGTCGTTAAGAAGCACTTGCAAAAAGTGGCCACGCCCCGTCGGCAGTCCACTCCTTCGTTTTCGCATGTGCTGGGCAGACCGCTGAAATTGATCCAGCCTCCGGTACCGGTGAAGGTGAGCCGGCGCGTAAACGCAGCGCGGGCAGCACTAAAGAATACAGCTTTTTTGGAACCGGTTAGTATTTCAGTCAGCAGCCACATCAATCGATCGGTACAGGGGATTAGGCAATCGTGGGGACCGGAGCGTATTGAAACGGGGTGGTGGCGCGGCATGATGGTTCGTCGAGACTACTGGCGCGTGTTGACTGAGAAGGGGCAGCAGCTTTGGGTTTTTTGTGATTTGAAAACGCAGCAGTGGTTTCTGCATGGTGAGTTTTGATGTACGCAGAACTTCACGCCAAGACTAATTTCTCTTTCCTCGCCGGCGCTTCGCACGCTGACGAACTGGTCGATGCTGCCATCAAGCTTGGTTATTCAGCGCTGGCAGTAACGGATGAAAATTCGCTCGCGGGAGTTGTACGCGCCTTTGGAGCGGCACGTGAAACGAAACTGAAACTGATCATCGGCGCCGAAATTTTGCTCGGTGATGCACCACCGTTGGTGCTGTGGGCGACCGACCGGCAATCTTATGGCAATCTATCCAAGCTGATCACTGTTGGACGACGCCGGGCTCCAAAAGGCGAGTGTTGGTTGGAGCTGGAAGACGTTGCTGAATTCCAAGCCGGCTTGATCGCCGGCGTGATTCCTCAATTTACAGGAGACGCCAATCGCATCAGCCATATTGCCAGTGATCCGAATCATCCTAGCCATCATTGGTACTGTGGCCGATCAAAATCTTGGTATGCAGAGCCAAACAATGGCTTACACCAAATTGAGAAGATGCATCGAGCGCGCGAGATCTTCCAAGATCGAGCTTACTTAATGGCCGCGTTATATCAGGGAGTCGACGACGCATGGCGAATTCGTCAGCTACAAGAGCTTTCCCGGAAGACCAGCTTACCGTCAGTCGCCAGTGGTGATGTGCTCTACCATCACGCGGCGCGCATGCCGCTGCACGACGCGCTGACCGCCGTGAAATATAAAACTACCATCGCGGGTTGCAGTGATAAATTGATCCCCAATGCGCAGCGTCATCTGCAAACGATTGCCCATCGACAGGCCAGTTTTGCTTTATTACCGGGGGCGGTTCAAAGGACGATAGAGATTGCCGATCGGTGTGGCTTTTGCATGAGTCAATTGCGGTATGAATATCCTGAAGGGCTCAGCCCACCCGGGAAAACCCAGACGGTCTATTTGCGGGAGCTGACGGAAAAAGGAGTTCGTAAACGCTATCCCGAGGGCGTCCCGCCGAAGGTAACCAAGCAGATTAACCATGAACTGAAGCTGATCGAAGAACTAGAGTACGAAGCCTATTTTTTGACGGTTTGGGATCTGGTCAGGTTTGCACGTGGTCGATCGATTTTGTGTCAGGGCAGGGGATCGGCAGCCAATTCCACGGTCTGTTATTGTTTGGGTATTACGTCGGTCGATCCGACATCAACCGATCTATTGTTCGAACGATTCATCAGTCGCGAGCGCAATGAAGTGCCTGACATCGATGTGGATTTTGAACACGAACGACGTGAGGAGGTCCTGCAGTATTTGTATGAAAAATATGGCCGGGATCGAGCCGGATTGGCGGCAACGGTCGTAACCTATCGGTCACGCAGCGCGATCCGTGATATGGGCAAGGCACTGGGATTGTCGTTGGACCGAGTGGATGTGTTGACCAAACAAGTCGAGCACTACAGCGACCAACATAAGCTTGCCACACGGATGTCTGAGGCTGGTTTGGATCCTGATTCCGATTTGGGTAAGCGGTTGATTTTGCTGACCGACCAGCTAGTCGGATTTCCGCGGCATCTGTCACAGCATGTTGGTGGCATGGTGATGACGCGTGGGAAGTTGGACGAACTGGTTCCAATTGAAAATGCGGCGATGGAAAATCGAACGGTGATCCAGTGGGATAAAAATGATTTGGAGGAACTGGGGCTGCTAAAGGTGGATTGCTTATGCTTGGGGATGCTGACCGCCATTCGTAAGTGTTTTGCAATGGTTCGAAATCACTGGGGGCGGACGCTGACGTTGGCCAGTACACCGCAGGGAGATCCTGATGTATACGACATGATCTGCGAAGCTGACACGGTGGGCGTTTTTCAAATTGAGAGTCGTGCTCAAATGTCGATGCTGCCGCGTTTGCGTCCGCGTTGCTGGTACGATTTGGTGATTGAAGTTTCGCTGGTCCGGCCAGGACCGATTCAAGGAGACATGGTCCACCCGTATTTGCGTAGAAGAAATGGTCTCGAGCCTACTGTGTATCCCAACGAAGCCATCAAGAAAGTGTTGGAGCGCACGTTGGGCGTGCCCATTTTTCAGGAACAGGCGATGAAACTGGCGGTGGTTGCTGCTGGATTCACGCCGGGCGAGGCTGATCAGTTGCGGCGGGCGATGGGGGCGTGGCGAAAGACGGGAGTGATAGAAAAATTTCAGGCCAAACTGAAGGCCGGGATGAAAGAGCGCGGGCTTACCGAGAAATTCGCAGACCAAGTGTTCCGCCAGATTGCTGGGTTTGGAGCTTACGGGTTCCCAGAATCGCATGCCGCCAGTTTCGCGCTGCTGGTCTATGTATCGTGCTATCTGAAACACTATTATCCGGAAGCGTTTTGTGCGGCACTGATCAACAGCCAGCCGATGGGATTCTATCAACCGGCGCAACTGGTGGCCGATGCCTGTAAGCACGGCGTCACGGTGTTGCCGGTGGACGTCAATCACAGTGACTGGGATTGTACACTTGAGCCAGCGGAGAATTCCCAAGAGCAACCTGTCAGGCGAAAGTTGCGGCTGGGATTACGAATGATCAATGGAATGCGTTTGGACCACGCTGAAGCGATTGTCGAAAGCCGCGCCGATAGCGCGTTTCGTAGCGTGGCCGATTTTGCACGTCGAACAAGAATCGGGCAGGCTGTGATTAAGCAGTTGAGCGACGCAGATGCTTTCGGATCAGTGAAGCAGGATCGTCGAGAGGCGCTGTGGCAAGCACTGGGGCAAGAGAAAACGCCTCTGGACCAGCCGTTGTTTGGAGATCTGCAGGCCGAAGACGACGATACGTTTGCTCTGCCAACGCTGACACTGGAACAACAGGTGGTCGAAGATTATGCGACAGTCGGATTGTCATTGAAGGCTCATCCGATGTCATTTCACCGCGCACAGTTGCAGTCACAGCACGTGATTTACTGTGGCGATTTGGCGAAGAGTGAAAATGACTCGCATGTTTGTATTGCGGGTTTGGTAATCATGCGTCAACGTCCTTCGACGGCTAAAGGCATCACCTTTGTGACACTCGAAGATGAAACGGGTGTGGCGAATCTTGTGATCAAACCACCCGTTTGGGAAAAGTATTACCGAATCGCGCGCCAATCACCAGCTTGGGTTGTTAGTGGGAAACTGGAAATACGTGATAACGTTGTCCACTTGATCGTCAACCGGATCGAGGATCTGGGCGATACAAAGGGGCTCCAAACGAAGTCCCGTAATTTTCACTAACCAAACAGCAAAGCGTAAAGCCGCGATCACAATCCGATCGATGGGCTTTCTGGTCTACTTTGGAACGACGACATCGATGTATACCATTCGATGATCGGTTGCTTTGATCCAATCTGCCTCCGGGGCGTCTGGCTCTGGCCAGAAAACGGCCTGCGATTTCAACTCCAACGTTTTTGACGGCAGGCAGTAGTCGATTCTCAAATTGCCGACAGTTCTGTCACTGAAGTCAGACGTGTCGGTGGCTGGATCCCCTTTTTGTTCGCTGTTTTTGCGGCCCTGTAGCTTCGCAAACGCTACGCCACCTTTGCTTTTCGGGGCAACAGATGCATTGATGGCCGGATGATTGAGAAGTTGCCTAATTGCAGATTCGTGGCTATCTCCATCGACAGGATCAGCGTTTAGATCGCCTGCGATGACAAAGTGTTTGCCTTCGCCGAGTCCACCGTGCTTGCCGTTATCATCGTAAAGATACTTTGCTTCTCCACCTACGTAGTCCGCCAGCATGCGAATTTCATCGTGGTTGCGTTTTCCATTT
>CAYTPS010000065.1:5960-8457 GCA_964439245.1 uncultured Pirellulaceae bacterium
AAAGTGTACGGTCGCACCATCGACGCTAACGGGAACATCCCAGTGGCTTTTGGAGGACAACCGGAATACGTCCATCACTGGCGCGTGGTAGTAGGGCTTGTTGGTTTCAGGATCAATCGGGATAAGCGCGTTGGGCATGTCTTTCCACAGAAAGTTTTGAAATGTACGCGCGTCCTTTTCGAGCAGCGGATATTTTGAAAGGATCACCATTCCATACTGTCCTGGGAATTTTCCGTATCCAAAGGCGTCTTCGCCAGATTTCAAAACTCCGTCGTGGTTCATGTCCAAACCAGAATCAATTCCTGTGTTGACCGGCCGGAGAAATACATACGGGTAGGTGATGGGTTCGAGTTCATCGTGGGCTTTCCCAAGAAAATGTTCTTGGAACAGCTGCACGCCGTCGCCACCTTCATCGTAGTCGAATTCATTTAATAAAATTACGTCAGGACGTACAGTCTGAATGATTTTGGCAATGCGTTCAAAGTTCTTTCCCTTGCCGGTGGCGAGACGCTCTTTCAACATGCCAGCGCGGTCGCGATTGAATGAAATGTTGAACGTGGCCAGCCTGACTGTTTTGCCTTGGCCCGCCCCCATCGGCTCAGCTGCCGAATCCTGAATCGCAAACAGGTTTGCCGGAACTACCGTCCCCAACACTAAACAACCCAAGAACATCAAACAACTCTGCGGCCAGTGAGAGGAGGTCATAAACAGATCCAAAAATTTAGGAGTATTTTGATAAGATAGCCTGACAGGCAGACCAGTAACTTTGTCCGAAAAGATTTAAGTGATTTAGCAGATGATAGAGCTGGTAGATCTCGATACGCTCGGATGTCCCGTCGTCTCTAGGAATGACTTCATGATAAGCTTCGTAGAAGGTCGAATCAAATCCGCCGAAAAGTGTCGTTATGCCAAATTCACATTCATGGTGGCCGAAGTAAACGGCTGGGTCAAATATCACGGGGGTTTGATTGGCATCACAAAGGAAATTTCCACTCCAAAGGTCACCATGAAGCAGCGCTGGAGACATCTCGCTTGACTTGAATAAGGTGGATAGCTTTTCAATTAAGCGATCGATTTGCTTGCGCTGTGAGGTGTCGATCAAGTGGCGTTTTAGGGCAAGGTCACCTTGAAAGGCCAGCCGAAATTCGGCAAAGAACTCGGGCCATTGGTCTTTCCAATGGTTTATTTGGTCGTTTGAGCCAATGAAATTATTTTGAAAGAAACCGAATTGTCCGATCGAATCATTGGCTAGGTGAAGCTGGGCAATTTTCTGGCCAAAGCGTGACCAGAATTCTTTCTTCGGCAAGGACGATTCGATCCACTCCATGACTAAGATGCTGGTTGAATTGTCTGTTTGGCCGGCGACTATGGTGGGGACAGCAATCGTGTTTGTCGCTCGCAAAGCTTCGAGTCCCGAGGCTTCTGCGCGCAGATCGTCGCCTTGTCCGCTACTTACTTTTGCAAAGAGACTTGTTCCATCATCAAGCACCATTTGGAACGCGTCGGCGATACAGCCTCCGGAAACCCGTTTCGCTGTCGCAATGGATCGATTCGTACCGAGATTGCTTTGAATGATTCTTTCGACGGAATGAAATGAATCTCCACTCAGACCGCCAGCGGCAGTCATTGAGATTCTTTCTGGGAAAAATACTCGAATATCGGTTCGACTGAAGCTTGAATCATGTCCAACACTGTTTCGAATCCCTCGGCTCCACCGTAGTAAGGATCAGGTACATCGAGCGGCCACGTATCGTCCAGAAAATCGCTCAATAGCTTTACTTCTGCGGTTGGCTCGGAATCGATAGAAAGAATATCGCTCAGATTTTCCCGGTCCATGGCGACGACCAGATCAAACGTTTTGAGATCCTCTGGAGTGATCTTGCGACTTCGGCTGCGGAAAGAGTATCCGCGTTTCTCGCCGGCGGCTCGCATTCGAGAATCGGCAGGGTTGCCGGTGTGATAGCCGATCGTGCCGGCCGAGTCGACGTGCACCTCGTGGTCGTATCCTTGTTCCTTCAGGAAGTGCTGCATGACGGCCTCACCAGTGGGAGACCGGCAGATGTTTCCTAGGCAGACAAAGAGAATTGACTTAGGAGACATGGATTTGGAGAGACTGTTTTGAACGGTTGTCACTGGGAACGCCGCTCAACGACAGTGAAGGGCGATGTCCAAGTAGTCTATCAAAGGATCCCAGTCGTTTGAACGGGGGTAATTCCCTGCACAGGTAACTACCGAAACGAACATTATCCGGTCCACATTGAAGGTGGCCCGGTCAGTCTTTGGAGGTGGTGTTTGGGGAGACCTAAAACGACCAAACAAACACTAATTGATAGCGTTTGTGATTGAGCCAGTGTTGTTTCCCCAGACTGCTTGAGTCGTAGAGCCGAATAGCGAGACGCTGCCAATGCAGGCAGCGATGATCAGTGCCAACATTACTGCGTACTCAACAGCGGTAGGGCCCGACTCGTCTTTCATAAATCGGGTGATTTTGTTTTTT
>CAYTPS010000065.1:8540-17534 GCA_964439245.1 uncultured Pirellulaceae bacterium
CCATGATTTTTTAGGTTGGGAGGGAGAAGTTTTACGAATGATCTTGCCGCAGAAGCAGGTCAGACCAGTCGCGGGTTAGGAAACACTACGTCACGAATCGCACGCCACTCCGATAAATCTACAAAAAACGCATATATTAAGGTGCAACCAACCACAAACGGCGCTACTTGCCGAACCAGCTGCTCTTCTTGCCGTGCTGATTTAGTTGTAATTTGCTTTGAATTTCCTCCTTAAGGTGAGCGATAACCGAGTCCTTATCTGTTTCAGCCAGAATATCCGAAACAACCGATTTTGCTGATTGTCCACCCCAAGCGCCACCCTGTTCAAAGTATCGCTTGGCAGCCTCCCCGATAATGTAAGAGGTGAATCCTGCAGCAGCGCCTTGCGGAATGACCGTAAGGGGGACGCCAAACCCAAGAGTCACCGCCTTAAACAGACTGGCCCCGTAGCTGGTCAGTTCTCCCAATGCATAAATACCGCCGGCAGCACCAATCGTTCGGGCCAAACCACGTGCTTGTCCCATAGAGAAGTCCAAACCGTATATTTTTGAAAGCGTGATAATCATTAGTGCATCAATCGTCAGGCCGCCGACGATATCAACAACTGGAACAGGATTGAGTGCGACCACAAGTGCTTTTGTCGCCGCCATTGTCCAGATAACGGAATCAGCTTGCCGGTTTCTCATTTCGACCCGTATTGATGAAACCCTGTCACTTTTGTCCGCCGCGTAGAGGGCCGCATTGAGTGCAATCAGTCCAAGCCCCTCTTTTTCTAGTGTTTCAAGGATCAGCGATTTCAACTCTGCCACGTCGGGTTCAGGTTTCCGCCATTCTGTTTTCTCTTTTCCGTTGGGTTGTTCGATGATGTACTCGATCTCTCTGGGATCGGCACAAGTCAGCACGAAGTGGTCCGGCGGAATGATCCCATCCAATCGTGATTTGAGTACCTCAATAAGTTTTTCTCGTTGTTCAGCCGGATAGAGATCGATTTTGTTGAACACCAAAATCAGAGGTTTTTGAACGGCCGCCAGTTCTACCAAGGCGGCGAATTCGGTATCGTTCAAATCAGAATCGGTCACGAACAAAATCAGATCCGATTGTCGGGCAGTCGTTTCAGCAAGATCTGCCCTGTCGGCCCCGTCTACCTCGTTGATTCCAGGAGTGTCGATAATGATGACTTCTGATTTTTCGAAACCGGGAATGACGTGTCCGGAACCATCCCAGTTAGTTCCCCAAATCTGTTTCGTCCAACCACCCTGCACATCGACTTCGGCCACCGCGCGGCCGATCAGGGCATTGATCATGGCCGATTTTCCAGTGCTGATCTCACCAAAAATCGCGATCTCGACGCGTCCGCTGGTGACCTTGTCGTACATCTTTGTGAGATCGGCGATGTCCGATTTCAGTCGTTCACGTTCGGAGTCCGGGCATCCGTTAAGTTGCGCCAGAGTGGCAGCGACAGAGTCGACTGCTTCGAGATAGTTTGGGTCCTGTGCAGACCCTTGTTTGGATTGCGTATTCATTGAGTCTACATCAGTTAGCATCAGATAGTTTCTCTCGCGCCGACTGCACAAGTTTTCGCAGTTCGTCGACTTTTGTGACCTTTTCCCAGTGACGGCGGGCAAGCCCGGCCATGCCACCCTCAGGCTGCCGCATCTCATTTTTGAAAAACTCGATAAATACCGAGCCAATCCACTTGGTAATCAATGCTTGGACGGCTCCTTGAAGCGCACCGCCGGCGATTTGACCGGCGAATGGAATGGTTTTTACTAGAGATGAAGTCACTGCCGCCAACGCAACAGTCGCCCCTTGAGCTCCGATCACACCGATTAAGTTTTTCCCCATTTCGCCCAGCCACTTGGACGCGGTCTGAAGGTCAACTTTCTGCTGGTATACTTCGGCAAGATCAACAATCATCTTGGTTGAGATGGCAGAGCCAGCCAAGAGGTCGACGACGGGGAAAGGGCTGACCGCAGCGATTCCGCCTGCTCCCCACATATATCCGTCCACGATTGCCCAAGCCTTTTTGTCGATAGATTGCTGCACCTGATCACGTGCCTTTTCTACTAGGCCGCGAGACTGCAGCAACACGTTGGCCATCAGAAGATCTTTGCCATCACGTTTAACAACTTCGATCATCCGATTGGCCAAAGGTCCTATATCGGGTTCAATCACGACCGTCTCTTCCGAGGTGGTTCCATCAGCCAAAACTCGACGCCGAATGCGCTCTCCTGGTTGAGCCTGAATAACGACGATGTCTTCTTTTTTGATGAAGTCTTTGGTCTGCCGGTTGATTTGTCCCGTAAGTTTGTCGCGATCCTCTTGGCTGTACCAATCTGATTTGTTCAGGCAAATCAGCACCCTTTTCTCCATTTGTCCAAGTTGTTCAAGCAGCTCATGTTCGCTCTCGCGCAGCGGTCCGTCAACGACAACCAAGACCATGTCGGCGTCCTTGGCTGACTCTGCTGCGATCGCCACATGGTCGGCACCGTCGACTTCGCCAATGCCCGGAGTATCGACCAAGGTAACTTTATCGGCACCCGACCAAGGAATCTCGTTGCGAGTGATCGTTGTGCCCCCCCGAACATCGGTTGTGAACGTCTGTCGACCGCTAAGTAAATTGAGCACAGAGGATTTGCCTGAGCTGATTGTGCCAAATGCAACGATCTCGAGAGTTTGTTGCTCGCGCTTGTACTCGATTTCACGAATTAGGGGAGCCAGATGTTGGTCGATTGCCGCATCTCCAGCGGTGCCTTTAAGGCTTTCGATTTGCGAAAGGTTCTCCTGGATTTCGTGTTCTTTTTGACTTGACGAAAGTTCGCTCGGGTTGCGATTGCGGCGCTCACGGCGTAATCGTTTTGCGCGGGAAGCCCCAAATAACTTCCACAACGTCCAACCAGCGCTACCAAGGAAGAGTATCAGCCCCAGCCCCACGACGCAAAGGTACATGATCGCCCAAGGTTGGCCGAGTGCCGCAACGGCTCGGTAGTTGGATACAATCAGATTGGGGAGATAGATCAGCGCGAGGCCAATACAGGCGGCCGAAAATACGAGCAGCAGCCCAGAGAAAGTACGACCTATCTTCATAGTGATTGTCCGGAACAGCGACAGTAAGCCTGCCGAATTGGAAGGGGATTCATTCAATTACCACATCGAGGTAATCGCACCCCGTAGCCCTAATATTAACAGTCCGATGCGAAAACTGCATCACCAGAGTTGGGAACAAAACTGCTCAGAATTAGTGAATTTATAAAAAAAGCCCTGGCACAGAGCGGCTGTGTCAGGGCTGCAAGTAGCCTTCCCACACCTTCAATTGGCAAGGGAGTTTGGAAGTGGCGGGAGTGTTCGAAAAATGGAACTGGTTCGAACGCGAAATTGGAAGTGGTTTATGTGATAGCTGGCCCAGCAAGAGTGGCCTATGAAATTCAGTGAGCGATGATGCCTTAAGCGCTAGGGGGCTACTGCCGATTTAGGAATATCTTTATTGGATTTGGCTTTTGAGTTCTTCTGTTTCGATTTTTGTTTCGCGCGAATTGCATCAATTGATGTTTGAAATGAACGGAATCTCTTTTCAGCGACGCGCTCTGCGTTGGTCTCAAGGTTGAGCAGCATTTTGTCAAGCTTGTCGAGTCTGTTGCTGGTAATTTGACGGTCGAATTTGAGAATTGACTTACGAACCTCAACCATTTCTTTAATCAGTGGCTTGAGGCGACTTTTCAGTTGATCATCAGTTTCTTTTCCAGAGTACTTTGCGATTGTGATCTCAATTTCGGTCTTCAATTTCCACTGCTGGACTACCAAGTCAAATTTGCCGGGTTGCTTTTGCTGAATTTTTTGCAAGTAAAGGACATCTTTCTCAATCCGTTTGATTGCGACGCGCGATCTTCTTGGCGACTTCTTCTCTGACTTGAGAATAGATTCACGCAACTCAGGAAAGTGTTGCTCTAGGAAATCTAAAACCACTTGGCGGCGAGCGAGCAGGACTTCTGCTTTTCGTTTCTCTTTTTGGGGAACGTCCGAGAGTTTTGCTGAATTCGATTCAAACGTCGATTGCGAACCTGTTGGGTTCGAATTATCCGCAGCGACGGGTTGGGAAACTGGGTCACCAATGGCTTTCGCAACATTCACTCCAATGGTCGAGGCAAAAAGGAGAACGCACACAGCTACAAGCGTTCTTATAACACCGAATTGTAAACCGTCTGCTTGCATTAGAGATCTTTCTCTTCCTGCTGCCCATCGAAGACTTCCGAATAAAATGAGATCAGCATCGGGTCCAAGCCTAGGTTGGCCTCTTCGCTCGCTTCAGCTACCGGCACGTCCTCTTCAGTTACAGTCAGTGTAAGTTGATCGTCATCGATTTCATCGAAACTGTTGATCCACTCGTCCGCAGAAAAATTTGAAACAATGTTTTGTTCGTCGAGGTTTTTGTGAGCGGTGCTTCGATCTGTGTTTTGAGAAACCCCGTATCCTAGGAAAGCAAGCACCAAAACAGTCGCCGCAATCAGAAGCATGCGCGATAATGTCGATGATCGCCCGAACACCGAACTTCGATTGCCGGCCCGTTCCAATACCATCGAATCCTTTGCGCAGTCTACGTTGCGAAGATTTTGGTGGACACCAGAACTTAGCTCAACCACTGATGCCAATGCTTCTTGAACGCTTAGTTCAGAGGAGAGCCGGCCTTCAAAATCGGCACGTTGGCTAGCTGTTAATTCGTCGGCTAAATAGCAAAACGCTAACCACTGCAACTGGTCATGCTGACTACTGTTGTCACTACCTTCGCCGACAAAATACTCGCCGGGAGTAAGAGTGTTGTCTTGAGATTCTTGATTTGTTTCTTCAGGCTTCATCATCTAATACGATCTTCAATTTCTTTAGGCTCGAATGCATCCGGGCTAAAACAGTTCCCAGTGGGATGTTCAGTTGCTCGGCGATTTCTCGAAACTTAAGCCCCTCATATATTCGTTTACGAACCACCTCTTGCTGGGCGGCAGAGAGTTGGTCTAACGCTTTCTTAATTTCTTGTTGTCGCTCATTGCCCAGCATTCGCTCAACGGGTTGGTCAGGATCAATGTTGGGAGATACCTGCCAAGCAAATTTTTCAGTATGTTTTCGCTTTACCCCGTCTTTCCGCTTGATCAGCATGGCTTCATTGTAGGCCACTCTGAACAACCAGCCTTTCAACGCTGATTCCTGGACGATCGTGTCGCCCTTCTCTAGCAATTTGACAAAAGTGGCCTGCAGCGCATCATTTGCTTCGGCACCGTTTTTGAGAACTCCAACAAGAAAATTCTCTAGCGGTTTGGCAAATTGCTCAAATGCGTGACCAGCGTCCACCGGAGCATCTTTACTGCCCGATACTCCCGCCTGACCCCGAAGATCGGGATCAGGTGATTCGGGAGAAGAATTTTTGGAAGTGGGAGTCAAAACAGTACCGTGGACCTACTTTTAGGATGCGCGAATTCGGACGTTTATTGTCTGGTGAGGAAAATAATTCCAAAACACCTTTGTGCCTTACAAATGTTGAGTTTTCTTCGATCTGGGCAGTCAGCTGCTTCGATTCCCGGGATTTTATAAGCTTACACGTGTTTTTTGCTCTTTGAGGTCAGGCTTGCGAGAACCCCAACTAGCAGTCATCATGGACTAATTAACCAGAAATTTGGAGAAATTTCGATTGTTTATCGGTCCCGTATTCACCCGTGAAGCCGCCGTAGTGCCCCGGCGAAAAAGGCATTTTGTGACGCGCGGTGTCTATACGTTATCACTGTTGCTGCTGACGTTCACGGCGTGGCTGGTCCTAACAGGCACTCAGCGAATCCTCAACATTGGGGATATGGCGCGTTTTGGTGCTGCCTTATTCCAAATTCTAGCCCCACTTCAACTGGCGTTGTTGTTGTTTCTGGCGGCGATTCAGTCCGCCAGCAATGTCGCCATTGAGAAAGATCGCGAAACGCTGATCTTGCTGTTGATGAGTCGGCTTTCCAACAGTGAACTGGTTTTGGGGAAACTATTCGCCAGCTTATTGAATATTGGTGTAATGCTGGTAGCGAGTCTGCCCATTTTTATGCTGATCGTCTTGTTTGGCGGGACTTCGTTTCTGCAAGTTGGTTGGTCGTTTGCCGTTACAGCAGCCACGGTTGTCGTCGCAGGAAGTTTGGGCGCCACGCTCGCTTTTTGGCGCGAGAAGACTTTTCAAGCTCTTGCCTTGGTGGCACTGGCGATTGTGTTCTGGATAGGTTTGTTTGAGGGGCTGGCGTTGCTGCCGATTGAGATTTTTGGTATGCAAAGCAGCCAACTGGCTGCCATCGCCAGTCCTTTTCGCGCGATTCTTGCTGCCAGTCATCCGACGGTTATCGAAACATGGCCGACCGACGTCGTGCCCTTTCTTGTCGCCGCTACATTGATTTCAGTGGCACTATGTGGATTGACCATTGTTAGAGTTCGACGCTGGAACCCCAGTCGCGATGTACGGCCGGGCCAGGCTCCATCTGCCGACGCCAGCCCCACCGGTGACGTGGACATGTTTACTGGGAAAGTAATCGGTATCGAGGACGCGGCGACTGCAAATACGTCCGCTGCCACTATCGCCGAAGTCGATCCGTTCAAATCGGTTTCAGCGCTGACCGGCAAAGAGGCCGTGTCACAGGGAGAGCAATTTCGCTCCGGGCACGTGGACGACCGCTCACGGAGCACGAGTAAAAAGAGCCGTCGAGTCTGGGACAATCCAGTTCTGTGGCGTGAGATCTGCACTTGGGCGTACGGGAAAAAGATACTCTTCATCCGTGCTGCCTATTGGTTGTTGGCCGCGTTTGTTTTTGCGGCGATATACTCTTTGACGCTTTCAGGATTTTCGGTTGGCCAATCCACTTCCGGGGTCAGCATACCATTGATTGCCAAACCAATCGCGCCGTTCTTGTTCGTGAGCATTGTGATGGTCAACGCACTGGCCGTAACCGCGATCACCACCGAACGCGATGGTAGAGCGCTTGATCTACTGATGGTGACCGATTTGTCTCCCAAGGAGTTCTTATTCGGGAAATTGTTTGGCGTAATGACCGTCGCCGCCGACATGATTCTGCTGCCGCTGGCAATGATCGTCTACCTTTGCTGGGTTGGCGCGATCAGTGTTGAGAACAGTGTCTATCTGTCGCTCGGTTTTATCGCGATCAATGTGTTCGTGATCGTATTGGGAATTCACTGCGGGATGTCGTACAACTTCAGTCGTCAGGCGATTGGCGTAAGTTTGGGAACGGTGTTCTTTCTGTTTCTGGGCGTCATCACTAGCATGGTGATGATGGTCTCATTCACCGGCAGCGTCGAGGCACAGTTTGGCCCATTCTTGGCGTGTCTGGTCGGCGGTGCGATTGGATTGTATGTCGCTTTAGGCTGGCACACGCCTTCATCGGCGCTGGCGTTGGCGTCGTTTGCCCTTCCGCTTTCGATGTTTTACTCCATCACAAGTTTACTGCTGGGTGGATATCTTGAAGCGTTTATTGTGCTTACTGGCGTATACAGCTTTGCCACCGTTGCGATCGCGTTGCCCCGCCTAAGCGAATTTTTGGTTTCCAGTCGTCGAGCCAAAACGGCAGAAAATGAATGAGCTGGCGGCACTGACACCATGGCTGTTGGCGATGGTCGTATTGATGGCCTTCTCCGGTTTCTTTTCGGCCAGTGAAGCCGCTCTCTTCTACTTGCGCCCGCAGCAACTACGTGGCATGGAAGGCGGTACAACTGCTGAACGCGCAGCCACCGAATTGCTGAAGCAACCCGACCGATTACTGTCGGCGATTCTGTTTTGGAATCTGTTGATTAACGTTGTCTATTTTTCAATCAGTTCCATTTGTTCAATACGAATCGAACGGATTGGAATGTTTGGCCAAACAGGAGCGGTTGTTTTCGCTGTTGCTTCGTTGTTGGCGATCATCTTCTTTAGCGAGATGCTGCCCAAAAGTATGGCGGTGCTGAAGCCACGGTCGGTTGCGAAATATCTTAGCGTGCCTCTGGCACTTGCCGTCAGATTGGTCGATCCGCTGATGCCAATGCTGCAGTTCGTCTGCATCGTTTCGCGCAGAATAATTTGGCCGGGATTCAAGGAGGAAGCTTGGCTCGAATTGGAGGATGTGCAGCGTGTGATTGCTCACACGGGCAATGACCCGGCGTTGATCAAACAGGAGCAATCCGTTCTGCAAAACATTGTCGACATGTCCGATATTCGCGTTGATGAATTTATGCGGCCGCGCACGCAGTTTGTCACCTACCGACCACCGGTGACGCTACAAGATTTGCAACACTTACCTCCCAGCGGCTACATTTTGGTCACCGAATCTGATAGCGCGGAGATTGCCAAAGCGATTCGGTTGGACAATCAATTTCACCTTCCAGAGACAGGTGTTGATCGGCACGCCGAACCTGTGCTGTATTTGCCCTGGTGTGCGACGGCGGCAGACGCATTCGAAAAGATGTCACACCGCCAACGAGAGGTGACCGTCGTGGTCAATGAGTTTGGTGACACGATTGGCATCCTGACTATCGAGGATGTACTCGACGCGGTTTTCAGTAAGCATCCCAGTCGGAGTAAGAGGTTGCTCGAGGGTGATCCGATTCAGCAAATTGAAGAAAATCTCTGGCACGTCGCAGGTATGGTCAATCTTCGCCGGCTTAAGAAAACACTCGATGTTGAATTGCCAGAGACATCCTGTGTCACACTTGGGGGCGTTGTTCATGAAGCACTTCAAAAACTCGCCGAACCGGGCGATGAATGCCGTTGGGGGCAACTAGAGATCAAAGTCCTAGAGACCAAAGGACGCGCTAACTTACTGATAGAGGTTCGTTTGGGCAGCGGCCTGGAGGACGAGCAATGATTTTGTTTTCCTTAATCTTGTTGGCGTTGGGCGTGTTACTGAGTGCCTTTTTTAGCGGCTCAGAAACGGGATTTTACCGTGCTAATCGTGTCCGGTTGGTGGTCCAGAATCTTGAGGGCGACGCGGTCGCGCGG
>CAYTPS010000066.1:0-10512 GCA_964439245.1 uncultured Pirellulaceae bacterium
CATTTAATGTAAGGAATACAGATTATGTTGATCGGTATATTGTCGGCGCTTCTGGCCGGCGCCATGTTGGGGCTTTACGCTCTGCCGGGTAAGTACGTCAAAGATTTCCAAGAAGAGAACAAGTGGAGTCTGTTCTTTCTGCTGACGATGTTTGCCGTCCCCCTGGTTCTGACGTTCACAATGATGAAGGGCGTTTCAGCCATCTATTCTGGGCTCGACAGCACTGTCTTGACCACGATGGTTGTATCGAGTTTCCTTTGGGGTGTTGGCGTCATGATGTGGGGCAAAGCCATTGATCACATCGGTTTGTCGCTCGGCTTCTCGTTGTTCATCGGAACCGTAATTCTCGTCGGCAGCACACTGCCACTGGGAATCAATCTTTACTACGGCGAAGCACTGCCAGCGGTTCCGGTCCTAGGACTGATCCTACTGGGCCTGATCATTGTGCTAATGGGCGTCGTGTTCAACGGAAAAGCCGGACTGGCCCGAGAGAAAGACGAAGCAGCACTGGCCGAAGATTCAGATGCTCCCAAGAAGAAATCGTACGCTACTGGAATTGCAATCGCCGTCATTGGTGGCTTGTTGGCTACTGGATTTAACGTGGCATTCACTGTCGGCGGAGGCCCATTAAAAGAGCTAGTCGTCGCAAATGGAAACCCTGAGTGGATGACAGCGATGGCCGTCATGCTGCCGGTGTTTCTCAGTGGCGGCGTTGTGATGACGCTCTACTTCGCTTGGCAGTTGACGCAAAAGAAAGCTTGGGGTTCGTTTTCGACTTCAGCGTTGGTGGTGAACGTCATCCTGATCGCAATCATGGCTTTCTTTCACTACGCAGCCTCTGCGATGTACGCTTTTGCGGCAAATGCACTTGGAGCCAACGGACCAATCGTCGTCTACGCAATCTTCAACACAACCTGTTTGGTGATTGCTGTTGTTAGTGGCATTCTGACAGGCGAGTGGGTCAAGGCCTCACAGGGGGCAAAGGGGTTTCTTTACAAGGGACTTGCCTGCATGGTCATTGGCGTGCTGGTTTTGACCGGTAGCCAGTACCTAGCGTCGCAAACTGCTGCCGAACCAGTCCAAGAGCAAAGCACCGAAGTTGCTCCCGAAGAAGCTACTTCGATGGTCGCAAAAGCAGCTTATCGCGTCTAAAACTTGTTCACCTTAAGGAGATTGCAAAGTGAAAATTGAAGAAGAATCGTTTGGTGAATTTAATGGCGATGCGGTCGAACTGTATACACTAGACAATGGCAACGGCGTCGTCGTGAAAATTTGTACCTACGGCGGCACCGTCACCTCGATTACCACGCCCGACAAAAATGGAAACATCGACGACATCGTCTGTGGATTTGACACACTCGATGGGTATTTCTCAGACGAATACAAAGGCAACTCGCCATACTTCGGTTGCCTTGTCGGACGTTATGCGGCGCGAATCAAGGATGGAAAATTCACGATCGATGGGGTTGAACACCAGGTTGCCACCAACGATGGCCCCAACCACCTGCACGGTGGAATCGTGGGCTACGACAAACGGATTTGGTCCGTCGAAGAATCCAACGAAGAAGACGATCATGTCGCGTTGGTTCTCTCACTCAAGAGTACCGACGGAGAAGAGTCATTTCCGGGTAACGTCGACGTTACGGTCGAGTACAAACTGACTGCCGACAATGCATTCGAGATCTCCTATTCGGCAACGACCGACAAGGCAACGCCGCTGTCGCTAACCAATCACACTTACTTCAACCTGAATGGTTTCAAAGACACTGTTTTGGACCATGTTGTTCAGCTCTCCAGCGATCGATATCTAGAACCTGACGAAACCAACGTACCGGTCGGAGTTGAAACAAGCGTGGCCGGCACGGCATGTGATTTTAACACCGCCAAACGTATTGGCGACAGCTTTGGTGAACTGCCGATGGGCTTTGAGCACTACTACGCTTTCTCAAAATCGCCCGACGCATTTGAAAAAGTCGCTGAGGTGACCGAGCCGACCAGTGGCCGTCGTTTGGAAGTGTTTTCTTCGGAGCCCGGCACATTGTTGTACACTGGCCGCTATACGTCGGACGATTTGAATCGCGAAAGCGGCCCTCAGTTTGGTCAGTTTCGTGGCTTCTGTTTGGAAACGTCCAAGTACCCCAACGGCCCAAATATCAATGGCCCGCGAAGCGTACTGTCTCCCGGAGACAAATACAGCGAAAAAACGGTGTACAAATTCTCTGTCGATCCAGGACTGGCTTGATCGCGATAACCGGCCCACGAAAGTTGCAAACCAGTCCACTTTACCGAGCTCTCTAGGGTTCGGTTTTCCTTTTCATTCAAACATTGAACCAGCACGTATGAAATCAGCCCAATACCTTCGAAACAAAACCATCGGCGTCGCCGAGAGCCAAACCATAGCCCCTGGTGAGGGCGAGGCCAGACTCGAAGTAGGCTTCTGTGGCATCTGCGGAACCGACATTCACATCTTCCACGGAGCAATGGACGCGCGCGTCGCCGATCCTCAGATCATTGGTCACGAGGCATCAGCAACCGTCGCCGAAATTGGCCCCGGGGTTACCAATGTCAAAGTCGGTGATCGCGTCGCGGTACGTCCGCTGCGATTCGGTGAACCTGCAGAATTCGACAAGGGATTCGCTCACGTTGGTAAGAATCTCAAATTCATTGGTATCGATTTACCCGGCGGCATGCAGTCTTCCTGGACAGTGCCGGCGTATACGCTGCACCATCTTCCCGACGATCTGTCGTTGGAGCACGGTGCGATGATCGAACCGGCGGCTGTGGCTTGCCATGACGTCCGAATGGGAGAAGTCGCTAGTGGAGAGACCGTCGTTGTCATTGGTGGCGGCCCGATTGGACTGCTGATCGCGCTAGTAGCGATGGAGAAAGGCGCTAAAGTCATTCTCTCGGAAGTCAACGAAACACGTTTGGAACTTGCCAGTTCTTTGGGCATCGAGGCAGTCAACCCGATCAAAGAACCTCTGCCCGAGGCCGTCGATCGTTTAACTAATGGCCGAATGGCAGACTGCGTTTTTGAAGTATCAGGGTCGGCCCCTGGCGTCGAAGTCATGACCGAAGTCTGCAACGTGCGAGCACGTGTTGTGATGGTTGCGATTCACCCGCAGCCCAAGCCCGTCAATCTGTTTAAGTTTTTCTGGTCTGAAATCCGCATGATCGGGGCGCGACTGTACGAGGAACAGGACTTCGACGAAGCCATCGCACTTGCCAGCGGTGGCAAACTGCATCTCGATAAATTGATCACTCAGGTCATGCCGATCGACAAAGTGCAAGAAGCGTTTGAAGCCATCGACGCCAATCCCGATGGAATCAAAACTCTGATCCAATGCACTTAAATCGCCCAAGTCAAAACAGACGCAGAAACAAATTCACCCATTTCAGAACCAAACGAAACCTATGAGTAACCTATCACAGTTTGATCTAACCGGAAAAACAGCCATCGTCACCGGATGCAAACGCGGCATTGGGAAAGGCATGGCGATCGGCCTCGCTGAAGCCGGCGCCAACATCATCGGTGTATCAGCATCACTTGAAACCAGTGGCAGCGAAGTCGAAAAAGAAGTTACTGCGTTGGGCGTTTCTTTTACTGGATACCAATGCGATTTTTCGGACCGCGAGGCGCTGTATAAATTCATCGAGGAAGTCAAAGCCAATCACTCGCAGATCGACATTCTGGTCAATAACGCAGGCACGATTCTGCGAAAGCCAGCCGCCGAGCACCCGGACGATTTCTGGGACAAAGTGCTCGAGGTAAATCTGAATGCACAATTTGTTTTGTCGCGTGAGTTCGGCAAGGACATGATCGAACGAGGCAGCGGCAAAGTCATTTTCACAGCATCGCTGTTGACGTATCAGGGCGGCATTACCGTGCCCGGCTACGCGGCCAGCAAAGGCGGCATTGGCCAATTGACGATGGCACTGGCCAACGAATGGGCCGGCAAAGGCGTCAACGTAAACGCGATCGCACCCGGCTACATTGCAACGGACAACACCCAAGCACTCCAAGACGATCCCGTCCGCAGCGAATCCATTCTAGGCCGTATTCCGGCGGGACGTTGGGGCAACCCAGAAGACTTTAAAGGGCCGGTTGTTTTCTTAGCATCCGAAGCCTCCAGTTACGTGCATGGATCAGTGATGCTGGTCGACGGTGGCTGGATGGGTCGCTAAACCATTTGATATGTAGATAAATTTCCAACTCAAACACAACAGTTGCACTCGCGACGAGACGACCTAAAAAAGAGGCAATCATGGCCAACGAAATGAAGCAGGCAGACGGCTCAAAAACTGCTTACCGAATGTTTATCAACGGGCAATGGAAGGACGCATCCGATGGTGCCACAACGGATGTCAACAACCCGGCCACCGAAGAGATTATCTACTCGGTCCCGACGGGAACTGCCGAGGACGCCAAGGAAGTCCTGCAAGCAGCCAACGACGCTCAAAAAGCTTGGGCAGCGCTACCCGCTGTGGAACGTGGCAATCATCTGATCGCTTTGGCAGCTAAAATTCGCGAGAACCAAGAGCACCTTGCCAAGATACTTGTCTCGGAGCAAGGTAAAACGCTTGAACTGGCGATGGGAGAAGTCGGCGTCTCGGCTGATTTCATAGAATACCCAGCCCACGGTGCTCGGCGTTTGGAAGGCGATATCTTCCCTTCAGACAATCCAGAAGAACACTTGATGATTCATAAAGTTCCGTACGGTGTTTGCGTTGGCATTCTCGCTTGGAACTTTCCGTTTGCACTGGCTTGTCGAAAAATTGGCCCAGCACTGACGGCGGGTAACACAATGGTCGTCAAGCCACCAGAGATCACGCCCGTCGCAGTTTTGGAACTTGGCCGTCTAGCGATTGAAGCTGGATTGCCCCCGGGCGTACTAAACATTGTTACGGGAACTGGTCGCGAGCTCGGTCGCGAGCTGGTGACCAACAAGATCACACGACTGGTTACGATGACCGGCAGCACTGCAACTGGCCAAAAGATCTTTGCCGACTGTGCTCCTAACCTTACCGCCGTTCGACTAGAGCTCGGTGGCAAAGCCCCGTTCATCTTGATGGAAGATGGCGATGTCGACAAAGCCGTTGAGGCGGCAATGGTGTCGCGATACTTGAACCAGGGTCAGGTCTGTACATGCAGCGAACGGTTCTACATCCACGAAGACGTGTACGACGAGTTTCTTGAAAAGTACATTGCCGCCAGCAAAAAGTTAAAGCTTGGTGATCCAATGAAGTCCGACACCGATATCGGTCCCAAAGTCTCGCGCGATGAACTGGACAAAATGGACGAAATGGTTCAACACGCCATCAAGCAGGGATGTAAGCTGGAACTCGGTGGCAAGCGTCCGGAGGGCCCAGAGTTTGAAAAAGGATTCTGGTATGAACCTACGATCCTTACCGGCGCAACCAACGACATGGACATCATGCGTGATGAGATTTTCGGCGTTGTCAGCCCGATCATGAAGATATCCAGTTTCGAGCAAGCCTTGGAGCTATCCAACGATAGTGACTATGGCCTGTCAGCTTTTCTCTTTACCAATGACAACCGCCGTATTCAGCGGGTCGTTGGCGAGCTCGAGTTTGGTGAGATCTACGTTAACCGAGGCATGGGCGAGCAACGCCAAGGCTTCCATAACGGCCACAAGCTCAGCGGTACTGGTGGCGAAGATGGTAAGTACGGAATGGAGAACTATTTGGAAAAAAAGACGATCTATGTCAACTTCTCCGAATAAATTCCACGCCAAACAGGTTTTTTTTCGCTGCAGAAGGGCCTCTAAGGCTCTTAGAGTGCAGATCGCTAGGCTATAATACCCGCCTTAATTCTCGAAACCGACTCATGAATTGACAGTACTCCATCGCGCAAATGAAAATCGAAAAAGTAGAAACGGAACTTTACCACGTACCGCTATCGCGTCCCATGGAAGACGCAATTCATGGCGTCCAGGAAAACTTTTCCCTTATTGTTGTCAAGATCACCACCGATGACGGTGCGACAGGGATGGGGTACACGTACAGCGTCGGGCAAGTCGGCGGCACTACGATCGCTACACTGATTCGCGACAATTTGGCTCCCTTGATTATGGGAGAAGACCCACGTCAGATCGAGAAAATCTGGAAGAAGCTCTGGTGGGCCGTACACTACGTCGGCCGCAGCGGAATTGCTGTCTTCGGTATTTCGGCCATCGATACCGCGCTGTGGGATCTCAAGGCACGTCTTGCCGACGAGCCGCTGTGGAGATTCCTTGGTGGTGCAAAAAACAAAGTCGAAGCGTACGCCGGAGGGATAGACTTCGACCTCTCCATCGAAGACCTTTTGAAGCAGACGCAAGGTTTTATGGACGAGGGTTTACGCGCGATTAAGATCAAAATCGGTCGCGAATCGATCGCAGAAGAATGTGAACGGATTGCTGCGGTGCGTGAATATATTGGCCCCGATGCGAAACTGATGGTCGATGTCAACATGAAATGGAAAGTGGACAAGGCCCTCAAAGCTGTCCGCGCGTTTGAACAATACGACCTGCACTGGATTGAGGAACCGACTATCCCGGACGACGTTGCTGGCTTGCGCCGAATTGAGACAGAAGGGCCGATCGCGGTATGCACCGGTGAAAATCTCCACTCGATCTACGAATTCCGGCAGATGATCGCTGAAGGAGGCGTCTCGTTTCCCGATGCAGACATTTCGAATGTTGGAGGTATCACGGCGCTGATGAAGGTGGCGCATATTGCCGAGGCCTACAACCGAAATTTGACGACACATGGTATTCAGGAAATGCATGTCAGTTGCCTCGCCGCAATTCCCAATGCTTCGCTCTTAGAAATTCATGCGTTCCGGCTGGACGACTTCTTGGTTCATCCTTTGAAGATTGAAGAAGGATACGCCTATGCCTCAGATCGTCCCGGGCACGGCGTCGTGATCGACTGGGAGAAACTCTCTAAACACCAAGTTTCCTGACCAAATTGGAAATACCGCTGATGAAAGTCACTTTTGAAAAATCGTTTGTTTGTCTCGTCGTCTTGACCTTCGTTTCAATCTCAGTCAGCACAATCTCAGTCGCCCAAGAAAGTTCTTCCGGCGATATCGTGCCGACGGCCGAACAGATTGATCATCTCGGGATTACCAATCCAGACAAATTAAGTGCGGCTTCTCGGCGCGCACTTAAGTGGCCAAAGATCGGCAATGAGTGGTTTGTCCAATTCCGAACGCAAGACCTCAAAGGCGATTTTGCTTATGAGGAAGGTGTCGTTCGTCGTGACCCCAGCGCGATGATCAAAGAAAACGGCAAGTACTACGTTTGGTACTCGCGCAGCACTGGACCGAGCCAAGGTTTTGGTGGTGACGTCGAAAAAGACAAGGTTTTCCCATGGGACCGCTGTGACATTTGGTACGCAACTTCTGTCGACGGATGGACCTGGAAGGAAGAAGGTCCGGCGGTCTTGAGAGGTGAGAAAGGCGCTTACGATGACCGGTCGGTTTTCACCACTGAAATCATGAAGCACGATGGTATGTATTATCTCTGCTACCAGACCGTAAAATCGCCTTACACTGTGCGAGTGAAGAATCAAGTTGGCCTCGCGTGGGCTTCTTCTCCTGAAGGCCCTTGGACCAAAAGTGAAGAGCCTATTCTCAGCCCCGCCGACAATGGAGTTTGGAAAGGCACCGCTCAAGACCGATTCGCCGTTGAGAAAAAGGGCGACTTCGATAGCCACAAAGTCCACGATCCGTGCATTGTCCCATTCAAAGGTAAGTTCTACCTTTACTACAAAGGCGAGCAGATGGGAGAAGAAATTACTTTTGGCGGTCGCCAAATCCGTCACGGTGTCGCCATCGCAGACAATCCTAAAGGCCCCTACGTCAAATCACCATACAATCCAATCTCCAACAGCGGCCACGAGGTCTGCGTTTGGCTTTACAACGGAGGAATCGCTTCTTTGATCACGACAGATGGCCCCGAGAAAAACACCATCCAGTGGGCTCCAGATGGAATCAACTTCGAAATTATGTCTGTCATCAAAGACGCTCCTCACGCGATTGGCCTCAACCGTGATGCCGACAATGAAAAAGAGCCGACTGAAATATTGCGTTGGGGGCTCACGCACCAATACAAAACCGGTGACTATCAGATAATTCGCCGATTCAACTCGTATCGAATTAAGCAGCACAAAGCCAAAGGCGTGAAGTAGATCATCAACTGATCGTATGCCCACTGAAAGTGGCATGTTGGCCCAATTCAGGCGTTACAATTTCCGGACGACCTCGGCCTACATCGAAAGGTCCCGACCAAATCATGTGCATTCGGCCCGTCTATCTCGCAAGCGTCAGTAACGTGGGCGATGTTTCTAGCGGTTCAAGCGAAAAAGACGCGATCTACGCCTAACAATCGCTCAAAAAAGCGGAAATTGTCTACAATACGTAGAACCCCACCGACGTTTGTACGGTTTAAACGTCGATATGCTTCTACAAGCGTTGCCATCTCAAATTCCGTAGATTCACCACCGATAGATAGTCACGATGAATTTTCGCACAACTCAAACATTGGTTACTCTTGCCGTTGCAGTATGCCTGTCGGTCAATGTTTTGGGGCTCACAACGGTGACTGCCCAGCCAGACAAAGCGCCAGCAGGAACAACCGATGACAACTCTGATCGCGAGATTTCCTTCAACGAAGATATCCGCCCAATCATTTCGGACAAGTGCTTTCACTGTCATGGCCCGGATGCTGACAATCAAGAATCTGATTTTCGTTTGGACACTGAAGAGCACGCGCTCGAGGGCATTGTGCGCGGCGATGCAGATGCCAGCCTAATCATCGAACGCATCCATGACACCGAAGATCCAATGCCGCCAACCGATGCCGCGCGGCAGTTGACCGATCAAGATAAAGAGATTCTTCAACAGTGGATCAATCAGGGTGCAAAATTTGAAGCACATTGGGCGTTCGAATCCGTCCCCGAAAAAATCGATGTACCGGAATCCGGTTCTCCTTGGGTGACCAACCCGATCGACGAGTTCATTTTAGAGACAGCTCAAAACAATGGGGCTTCAGATATTTTCCCCAACGCTAGAGTAGAACCTGAGAAATGGCTTCGGCGGATCACCTTTGACCTAACCGGCCTGCCTCCGACAATAGAAGAACTAGACCGGTTTCTCGATGATCCATCTTCAGAAGCTCGGACAAGAGTTGTTGATCAATTGTTGGCCAGTGACGCGTGTGCCGAACGCTTGACCAGTGAATGGCTGGACGTGGCCCGGTACGCCGACTCATATGGATACCAGCGCGACGATCCGCGCGAGGTCTGGCCGTATCGTGACTGGGTGATCAATGCGTTCAAGGAGAACAAACCCTACGACGAATTCGTCATCGAGCAGCTCGCCGGCGACCTGTTGGATAATCCAACACGTGATCAAATCTTAGCCACTGCTTTCAACCGCCTGCACTCACACAAAAAAGAAGGCGGCGTTGCGATCGAAGAATTTCGAGTCGAAAATGTCGCCGATAGAGTTCACACTTTCTCTGCAGCATTCATGGGCCTGACGATGGAATGTGCGCGGTGTCACGACCACAAATACGATCCCATCAAAACCAAAGAGTATTACCAACTGACAGCATTCTTCGGGAACATCGATGAAAATGGCCTAATTTCTTACTTCACTGACGCGACACCTACTCCAGCGATGCCGCTACCGTCGCCCGTACAGGAACAAGGCCTGAAGGACGCACAGTCGAAAATTGACGCAGCCGGCGAACTGCTTGCTCAGACAATCGCTGATCAAGAATCTGAATTCACACGTTGGCTTGACCAGCGCAAGCCTGTTGAACAAATCGACGGTCTCGTTGCCAAGCTCTCTTTTGAAGAGATCAACGAACTTGGCGAGGATGACCCAGGACTAGATGAGCGTTTGGATGAAAAGGGCAAAAAACTGCCTCCCGAGCAGGCCAAAAAAGTTCGGCATATGGTGAACTCGGTTCCCAATTCGAAAAAAGTTGTCACCAGCAGCGCTAATGTGCTGGTCGACGGTCATCAGGGGCAGGGCATTAAACTTTCCGGCGACGATGGAGTCGTGATTCCAGACGTTGCCCACTACACGCGCAGCGATCCGTTTACGTTTTCGATTTGGATCAATCCTGCCGAAACGGACGAACGTGGAGTCATCTATCGACGTAGCCGCGGTTGGGACGATGCTGGAAGCATCGGTTACGAACTGACCAAGCTGGACGGTCGCCTGAGCGCGAAACTCGTTCACTTTTGGCCGGGGAACGCAATCTGTGTTGAGACTGATGAGATTCTGAAGTCTGACAGTTGGCATCATGTTGCCGTGACCTACGATGGATCGAGTAAAGCTGCTGGACTAAAGATTTACGTGGACGGTAAATCTGCGGGGAACCAAATCGTTCACGACTCTTTGACACGTGAGATCGACAATTGGCGGATGGGTTTCGATCACCTGGCCATTGGCTCACGTTTCCGCGACCGCGGATTCAAAAATGGCACCGTTGA
>CAYTPS010000066.1:10522-16885 GCA_964439245.1 uncultured Pirellulaceae bacterium
GCATTCGACCGTCAGCTTTCCAAACTTGAAATCGATCAACTGCGCGATGGACAGCGGCTCGACAATTTGCTCAAAAAACCAACCCGCGATTTGACCGAATCAGAAAAAAATGGTCTCCGCGAGTACTATTTCTTGGCAATCAACGAAGATGCCAAAGCACAACGATCGGCCCTTAAGGCGGCTCGGGTTGAGTGGAACGATCTGATGGACACCGTGCCATCGATCACGATCATGCGTGAGTTGGACAAACCGCGCGATACTTTTTTGCTCACGCGTGGTGGATACGATGATCGCGGCGAGCAAGTCTATCCAGAGACACCGGAGTTTCTTCCACCCTATTTGGAAGGCCAGCCGCGCAACCGATTAGGACTGGCGAAGTGGTTGCTTTCCGACAAGCACCCTTTGACATCACGCGTGGTGGTCAATCGTTACTGGCAGTTGCTTTTCGGTTACGGATTGGTTCGCACACCAGAAGATTTTGGATTGCAGGGTCAAACGCCGACTCATCCGGAGCTGTTGGACTGGTTGGCGCGTGATTTAATGAACAACAATTGGGATATCCGACGTCTTATTAAACAGATTGCGCTCTCTTCGACCTATTTACAAAACAGCGTCGTGGATTTGAAAACACGAAACAGAGATCCTGAGAACCGCCTCTACACACGCGGCCCCAGCCAACGTTTGTCCGCCGAGATGGTGCGCGATAACGTATTGGCCGTAAGTGATTTATTGGTCAACAAAATTGGCGGAAAGCCTGTAAAACCCTATGACATTGCTCTCGCGTACACGCCACTGGATCCAGACAAAGGGGAAGGTCTATATCGCCGAAGCCTCTATACGTTTTGGAAACGCACTTCGCCAGCGCCAGTGATGATTACAATGAACGCCAACAAACGCGAGGTCTGTCGACTGCGGCGCGAGATTACTCCATCACCATTGCAGGCGTTAGTGCTGCTTAATGGTCCGCAATTTATTGAGGCTGCCAAAATTCTGGCGGGGAAACTACTCAACAAACATGGCGATTCTGTCGACGCTGTCGTGACCGAATCTTTTCGTTTATTGACCAGTCGTCAACCCAAGCCCGAAGAACTGGAAATTCTGAACGAGCTGTATCAACAACAGCTGACGCACTATCAAGCCAACGAAGACCAAGCCAAAGAATTTCTCAAAACGGGTGACACCCCGGCCGATAACGGGCTGCCGCCGTCCAGACTTGCAGCGGCAACGGTTTTGGTTAACGCGATCATGAATTTAGATGAATCCGTGAGGAACAGATAATGAGCAAAAAGCCACTGTGTACCGGAAATGACATCAACCCGTTCCGTAGCCGTCGAAAATTCCTCAGCCAATTTGGGCAGGGACTAGGCTCCATCGCGTTGGGAAGTTTACTCAATCCGTCGAGCGCTTTGGCCACTAAGCCCAGCGATGGTGTAATCGAGAAATTGGACTTCGCGCCCAAAGCAAAACGGGTGATCTATTTGTTTCAGTCAGGTGGTCCCTCCCAGATGGACCTCTACGACTACAAGCCTCTTCTCAACGAACTGCACGGTCAGGAACTTCCTAAAGAGGTTCGAGGCGAGCAACGATTGACCAACATGAGCGGTTTCCAATCTAGCCTTCCACTGGTTGGGTCGCCGTTTAAGTTCGAGCAGCACGGAGAGAGCGGTACATGGATTAGTGAACTATTGCCTCATACGGCGGAGATCGCTGACGATTTGTGCATCATAAAAACGGCTCACACCGAAGCCATCAACCACGGACCCGGTGTCACGATGATGCAAACAGGCTCCCAGTTTCCCGGACGTCCCAGCATGGGGTCTTGGTTGCACTACGGTTTGGGAAGTGAGAACGACGATCTGCCGTCCTTCGTAGTGATGGTGTCAAACGAACGTAACGGGCAGCCACTCACCTCTGCCTTGTGGGGCAGCGGTTTTCTGCCGGGCAAGTACGACGGGGTCGAGCTTCGCGCGGCTAAAGATGCCGTCCTGTATCTCAACAGTCCTAAAGGAGTCGACCGAAGCAGTCGCCGCAAAGCTCTGGACCATCTACAGCAGTTGCATCATATGGAGTTAGAGGCGACCAGCGACCCAGCCCTGGAAACACGTATCGCACAATATGAACTGGCCTTCAGAATGCAAATGTCCATCCCGGAGGTAACGGATGTCTCGGACGAGCCCGATTCGACTTACGAACTGTACGGTGAAGATGCACGGACTCCCGGCACATATGCCGCAAACTGCCTGCGTGCTCGGCGGCTGGCTGAGAAAGGTGTGCGCTTTATTCAGCTGTACCAGCCCGGTTGGGACCACCACGCTGGAATTGTTGGCTCGATCAAAAACTCAACCAGAAAAACGGACCAAGCTTCTGCAGCGCTCGTTAAAGACCTGAAGAACCGTGGAATGCTAGACGAAACATTGGTGATTTGGGGCGGCGAATTTGGCCGCACCAGTTACTGCCAAGGGAAACTCGATCCAAAATCCTTCGGACGTGACCATCATCCACGCTGTTTCTCCATGTGGATGGCCGGCGGTGGTGTTAATGCGGGTCACACGCACGGCGAGACCGATGATTTCAGCTACAACGTGATCAACGACAGCGGCGTGCATGTTCATGACCTACATGCCACAATCCTGCACCAGATGGGGATTGATCACGAGAAGTTAACGTTCAAATATCAGGGACGTCATTTCCGTCTGACCGATGTGCACGGCAAGGTTGTCAAAGAGCTAATTGGTTGATTTAGCGTCGAGACGTATGGCGTAGCCGATCTCGTAAGAGATTGAAACATCACTCATCAGTCTCCAATCTTCTGCGAGACTGGCCGTGAGAAAATGACGAAACGTCAAGGCTAACTCTCAAACGCTGAATCCCATGATCAGTTGGATAAATATTCCCTTAGGCGTTTAACTGCGTGCTTGCTATGCTGGGGAGAGTTCCATTTAAGCAATTTTGCGACTGGTTGGACAACCGCCCCCTCCGTTTATGCCTTCAAAGATTCCGCGCAACGAAATTGGTATCGTCGTCAGGCTGTTTTTTTACTGCCTGATGACTGGGGCGTCCTACACTTTAAGTAAGACCGCCGCCGATAGTCTCTTTCTGTCTCGCGTAGGCTCAGGCAGCCTTCCTTCAGCGTTGTTATTCGCGGGCGTTACGACGGCGATACTTGCGTCATTGTGGCTCTTCCTGTTTCAACGCTTCAAGATTGAGAAATTTCTGGGCGCGACTTGTCTTGTGACCAGCATCCTTTTTCTGATTGTCTGGTGGATGTTGCCCAGCTACCACCACTCTTTCAATTTTCTCTCGCTCGTCTATATCATGGCGGAGGTGAAAGGCTGCCTCTATGCCATCAACGTCGTTTCCTCGATGAATGAAATGATGGGCAGCAACTCTAGTCGTACTTCGTGGGCAGTTGTCTTGCTCGGATTCCCAATCTCCAGCATTCTAATCGGCGTCTTGGTCGGCGTCGAATCTGTTGCGTTGGGAGCAAGCACTTGGTTGCTGGTCGCCGGCATCATCGATTTTCTCGCGGGCATCTCGACAATCGGAATCTCGAAACACACCTTGCCGTCAACCAGTGCGCGACGAGACTTCTCAGAACAGATCGCACAAGCCACGCTTCCGCTGGCGAGTTACGCCATCAAGACTTCGTTTGCCAATTGGTTCTCGATTTTGGTTGCTGCCAAAGTCGTCGTGCTAACCATCATTGCGTTTAAGTGGCGTGTCTCGGTCAGTGATTTCTTTGAAGCAAATGAAGCCTTCATGGCGACGTTCTTTGGATATTTTTATGCCGCGTCAGGAATCGCAACACTCTTCATTCAATTTGCGGTGACCGGTCGATTGCTGTCCAAGAAGCGTGTCATAGTGCCGATTCTTGTCTTACCCGCCGCTCTATTATTACTTAACTTGCTGTTTGTCGTTGGCGTAGGAGTCACGTTTCTCTTTGTTGTTTCTACCATCTCAAAATCAATGGACGTCTGGCGACGCAGTGCCGACAGTACTGCCGTCCATCTTCTGTACACCAACATAGAAAGAAAACGACGGCGGGGACTGATCGGGCGTAATCACGCGTTGGTGAAACCATTGGCCGAAATTGCCGCCAGCGTTATATTGCTGCCGGCCATGCTCGTGCTAGAGAACACGGTTTTGATTCTCGCGACGCTCATGTGGCTGTATGCGACAATGAAGCTAATCGGCGTCGTCGTTATCATTGGCAAGAAAAAGAAAAAGCAGAATCGCCTGGCTTGAGGTGGGCGTCTAAACAAATACCCAGCGACCGACGGTGTTATCGTTTAGATCAACGTAGTACATGTTTCCGTCAGGTCCCTGAACCATCTGAACCACGATCTGTGCTCCAGTCGTAAACGTCCGGACCTGAGCTACGTTACCATTTGAATCAAACGAAACCGCCCGCACGATGCCTTGGCCCAAATCGTTCACAAAAAGATTGCCTTGATATTCAGCCGGATAGGTTGCACCGCGATAAACATCACCCATGACAATTGCATTGATACCATCGGCCTGATGGCTTAATCCGTAGACCGCAGGAGTGGCTTGCTGACCGCTACTGTAGAAGGCCTGTGCTGCCGGGAGATCCTCGTAACCGGGCGTCCTAACTGACGTCCCGTTGCCGCCTTCAAAGTACGGCCATCCAAAGTTCGCTCCGGCAGCCCCAGTGTTGACTTCCTCCCAGCGTGTCCAGCCAACATCGCCAATGTATAGATCTCCAGTGGCCTGATCAACGGTCAGTCGGAACGGGTTACGTAGTCCATACTGATAGACCTTCGACCGATTGGCGTTCGCGTTTCCGTTGTAGAACGGATTGTCCGACAGTCCTTGTCCGGTGATTGGATCGATCCGAAGAACTTTGCCTGACAAATTGTCGATGTCTTGGACACGCACCGTTCGAGGATCCACCCGGTTGTAACTGGTGCCATCACCAATAGAAACAAATAACGATCCGTCTATGCCAAATTCAACAGCTCCCACTGTATGTGATTCACTGTCGGAGGCGATGAAATCTTGGATGTTGCTTCCATCTGCACGAATACCGGCCGGTGGCTCATTGAAATTGTTGGTGCTGTTGGCGAATGCGTTGAAATTATTCCACTTACTGTTTTTCCCCAGCAAGACTACTTCACTGCCTGCAACCGCTGTTGTGTATCCCGTGCCCGCATCGGCGGTGACACGGATTAAACGGCCCGCGCGGTTGCCAGCACGGTCTGGACCTGCCAACGAATTTCCAACGTTATTGAAGACCTCTGGAGGATCATAAGTAAACAACAGATAAACGTAGGGTTGATTTTCGAAGTCCGGATGAATTGCGATGTCTAGCAAACCACGATCGCGTACGTTGTTGACTTGATCGCGAATATCGATGAACGGTGTTGATCGCAGGTTTCCGTCGCGTCTAACTTTTACCAGCCCGCTTTTCTCGCTGATGTACATGTTTCGACCATTAGGAGAAAATTCGATCGACGTCGGTTGAGTCAGCCCGCTGACGATCGTTTGTGCTTGCAATGAGTCTCCGGGCACTCCCGGATCATCGGCTGCATAAAGCAAGCTTCTTGGGATCACTTGAAAGGCCTGACTCGCGCTCTGCCAAGCCAACCGAATCCGAGAAGCACCACCATTTTCGTAATACTCGACCCGGATGTCGTATAGCACACCTGACTCCAGATCGATTTGGCCGGTGTGAGTCGTTGCGGGGTGGTCGTTCCACTGGTCAATAATTAGTCGATCATCAACCCATAAACGCACGCCATCATCGGACAGAGTGCTGAAGGTGTACCGCTCGCTGTGACGAGCTTCGATTTGCCCCGTCCATCTAACCGAGAATCGATTGGCGCCGACGCCAGAGATTGGAGCACCGGTTCCCCAGTTGAAATTGACCACGTTGTCGACACGAGTCGCAATCCGATTGGTCAGGTTTTGATTGCCAAAATATTCCCCAAACAGACCATCACCGTTGGCCTGAACCGAATCGTTGTCATCAATTAAGACAGTCGCCGTACGGGGCGCTAGAAGTGTCGCATCGCCAATCAAGTTGTCGATCGCTACGTTGAAGGTCTCGTTACTCTCGTTGGATCCATCATCAGAAATCGGAATAACGATCGAGCGCGAGGTCTGACCGTCGGCGAACGTCAGCCGTCCACTTCGCGCAGAGTAATCCTGTCCAGCGACGGCAGTTCCATTGAGCGTCGCATAGTCGACCGAGACAACACCATCAGACCCACCTTCTCGAACGACGTTCAATGTGACAGAGCCGCCTCCCTCGCTGACCGAGTAATTGCTAAACTGAAGGCTGATGTTGCCGCCGTTACTGTTGCCAGGCGAGCTGTACTGAAAATAACCGTTGGCATGCAG
>CAYTPS010000067.1:0-16878 GCA_964439245.1 uncultured Pirellulaceae bacterium
GCGCTTGAGAGGAGAGGTTGATTTTGATTTCTTGCCTGGAAGCAGCATTGGGGCCGATGAGACAATCGCACTTGTTTCGTTTGCGCCATCTGACACGGTGATGGCCTCGGCGTTTCGAACTCACTATGGAATCGGAAATGATATTGCTTTACTGGGGCCATATTCGGGTAAGTTAAGCAACAGCTATGGCCGCGTTGAACTTCAACAACCCGATACGCCTCCTGCAGATAACCCGACGCTTATTCCGCACATCACTTCAGATGAGGTCCTGTACGACGACCTGGGGCCTTGGGATCCAACAGCTGACGGGCTGGGGAATTCACTTGGACGAATCGATGTCGAAGACTCAGCCAATTTGCCTCTCAGCTGGGAAGGCGCTGCCCCCACTCCGGGAACCTTCACGGTGCCAACTCCTCCGCCGTTTCTGCTGGGAGATACGAACCAAGACGGCGTAGTCGATTTTTCGGACATCCCTGCGTTCATTTCCATTTTACAAGCCGGTGATTTCCTCGACGAAGCGGACATCAATGGAGACGGAGTGGTCGACTTTGCGGACATCAGCTTCTTCATTGATTTGCTGATCTCCCAATAACGTTGCAGCGACCTTGTCGGGCGGCCTGCCTTTTGATGCAGTACGATTGCAACTTGCTTTAATGGTCTCCAGTGGCTAGTGTTGTATCACAACACAACAAACTTGATTTTTCGAGACGGCAGAACACCCGACATGGATTCTGAGGAGGACTATTTTTACTCTGGAGAATTCGGGGACGCCCCTGGGCGCCTGCGGCGTAGACTGCTTAAGTCACTGGTGAGCGTTCTGTTGGTCATCGCAGTTCTTGTTTCAGGTACATATTATCTTTCGCAGCAGGAGCCAGAGTTTTACCGGGCGGCGCTCCTTAAAAGCTCGGAACAGGATAAAAAGAACGGAGCTGAACTGGAATCGGCAATTTGGGACATCTACAACGCGGTTCTCGAACAAGACCACTGGGGCGGTGAAGTAACTGAAGACCAGATCAATGGTTGGTTGGCGACTGAACTACCTGAAAAGTTTCCAGAACTGTTGCCAGAAGATTTAATCACCAAACCCAGAGTGGCTCTAGGCCGCGGAGAGCTCAGCATCGCAGGACGTGCCCACTACCATGGCATCAGCGGGATCGTCGTGGGCAAGCTGGACGTTTTCAAGACCGATCAGGTTAACACTTTCGCCATTAGATTTCGAAGGATTTCTGCAGGAATCATACCGATACCGATCACGTCATTCGCTGACCAGATCACCCAGGGGCTCAACCGCAAAGGCTACCAGACGAGGTGGACGGAACTAGAAGGCGACCCCTTACTGATAGTAGTTGCACCGAAAGAAGATTTTACGATACATGGTCTATACCGAGCGAACATCGACACCATCGACATTGAAGAACAGAGGATCGTTATCTCGGGTACTACCATTAACGAGGTCGAAGAAGAAGCTTTTCAATGAGATTCTTTGCCAACAGACGCTAAACGTCAAATACTCCTTTTCCAAACATGTCGTCTGAATCGGTCGAGTTGCGTAATTGCGACTTCGCAATTGACCCAACAGAGGCACCGGAAACCGATGGCCCGTCTAAGCGATCCTGATTGACGCCTTTCCCCAACGCCTGCGGGGCAACTGCCATCGGCGCGTCTGAAGGGCCACCCGCATCTGAGGCGTTATCTAATTTATCGCCACTAGCCTCGGCGGCATTGGGCTTATCACTAGACTTCTCCTTACTTCGACTTTCGGACTGAGCAACATTGTTGCGGCCCGAGGCAGAAGAAACTCCCGTCTTACGATTTTGGTGTGGCTTGGGAACATGACGCGCTTCATCGTAGCCTTCGTCGTATCTTGACCGGTAGCCCGGCTCTTGGGCAAGCTTCTGTTCGTTGTGCAGTTCTTCAACGATGCGTCGCTGAATCATCTCTCTGCACTGGGCATTAATTGGATGGGCAATATCTGCGTAAAGTTTCGCACGGCCGCTGCTATCGTGCAGTAATTTTTCCTGTTGGATTTTGGAACCACATTGGTTGCAGTAATTCGCTTTCAAATGATTTTTCGAACGACACTTGCGACAGTTGCTGGTCAACTTGCGACTGGGCATCGCGACAAACGGCCCGTTGTTTCCCTCGATGATCTTCAAATCTCGAATTACAAAAGAGCCGTCGAAGGTGATGCTACAAAAGCCGCGCAGACGATCTTCGGGATTTTCCATCAATTTGATTCGAACTTCTGTAATCTCCATCCCTACTCTCCCTGCTCGCCTATCGAAATCATGCGGCTATGACATCGTTTTGGCCAAGACTTTGAACATTAAAGACATCCCAATCTGGGTTCTGTTTTTCTAACTCCTCAGCAGCAATCCTAGCTGCATCGACATCAGAAAAGATTCCAAAATAACTCGTTCCACTTCCACTCATCTGGTGCCCGAGGCATCCAGTCTGCTCAAACGCTTTTGCCAACGCCAGCACTTCCTGTTCCAATGATTCCGCAATCGGCTGCAACCGGTTGTGCATCGCATCGGCAATTTTCTCTGGACTACCTTGGGGCAAGGCAGCCAAAATTTCATCTACGTCAATGGGCGCATCCGGTACGATACATTTCCGAAAAACGCGCGGTGTTGAAAGACCGCAAACTGGCTTCGCGATCACCAACGCGATTCCAACGGATGCCTCGACCGGTCGAACTTTCTCACCTCGTCCGGTACACAGTGCTGTCCCCCCATACAGGAAGAAAGACACGTCACTTCCGATTCTTTCAGCGACTTCACTGCGGTCGGTTACCGACAGGTTCAGCCGCCAAGACCGGCCGCTGCAGGAATTCGTTTATCCAGAACAACGTCCATTCCCATTTGAGAGCCACCATGCGTCTGGCGCAAATGAAGTAGCGCCTTAACAATCAGGTTGCTCTGATCAACGGGAATTTCTGCCGCCGTACGTTTTGAATCAGAATTCGAGACGGTCAACTGAATCTTGCCCGATTCGTTTGGAATGAACTGAATCAGGTCAAACAGCGACACCGAACTCATTACAGTCGCAAGCTCGTGGAACCCATCAGCACGTTTGCCAAGAATTTCCAAAAACAAATTCACCTTGGCCGGGGCAGAAATCTGCACCGCAGAGTGAGTGTCAGTTTTTGAAACGGTTCGTACCAACATCAAATTACAACGAAGTTCACGGTGTTTAAGTTGAGTTAATTCCTCAGTAAAGTCTCCTGCAGTTCCGCCATCCAGATGAGTATCGGAAATTGACGAACGCTTAATCTATCAGCATGCAGGCCGATTTCTAACGAATTCCAAACAGGTTTTGCTTTTCGTGGCCTCTTCAAAATCACCCACACTGATTAACCGTCAACGCTTTCCCGTTTGTAATCGCGTTATCCATTATGACGCCTTGATCGCTACCAATGTCTCTATTTTGAAGTTTCGCTTTACGGGCCAACATCCACCTTGCCGTAATTCAACTTTCCCAACTATTGTAGAGCGTCTCAAATGCCCTACTGAAGCTCACGAAAGCCAACTGTGGAACAGCCGCCCGCATCGATCACCCCCTCATCGGATCAGAATCACGCCCAAAAGCCAACACCATGGTGGGCAATTCATCGCCGCATGTATGATTGGGTTTTAAAACTGGCCCATTCAAAGAACGCCACGCTATCACTTTTCGGCATCAGCTTTGCAGAATCGAGCTTTTTTCCTATCCCCCCTGACGTAATGCTTGCACCACTGTGTTTAGGTAACCGCAAACGCTGGGCATGGTTTGCAGCAGTTACCACCGTTGGCAGTGTTTTGGGAGCAATTTTGGGCTACGCGATCGGTTACCAGTTTCTAGACTTCGCCCTGATGATACCCGGCATCAACCAAGAAAAGATCGATGCTTTGGCCAACGAATTTCAAGAACGGGGGCAACTGTGGGTCTTCATCGCCGCCCTTACGCCGATTCCGTTCAAACTGCTTACGATCACTGCTGGCACAGCAAAAATGAACTTAGGGATTTTCCTTATGGCTTGCATAATCGGGCGCTCGATACGCTTCTTTGCCGTGGCGGCCATTATTTGGGCGATCGGGCCGAAAGCCATGCCGCTGATCGATAAGTATTTCAACTGGCTTTGCATCGCATTTGTAGTGCTGCTGTTGGGCGGCTTCTACGTTATGAAAATGATGCACTAAACGCCCAACCTAGAAATCTAATTTCGCGGGTGGGATATGCAGAACTGTGTCGGTGCTTGCCTGAGTTTCTACCAACCGGTTGAAGCGGCCTGCGGTTCTTCGAGCCCCAACTTTTTCATTTTCTTATACAGCGTTGTGCGGTTGATGCCTAATTGGTCGGCAGTCAAATTGCGGTTCCAGTTGTTTTCTCGCAGTCACTGAAGAATGATCTGACGCTCTGGCCCCTCAAGAGCTTGTTTTAATGTCTGACGGTCGCCTTGTTTCGTGGTAGCAACCGTCAGTGGCGGGGCGAAAGAGCCTTCGCAAATGTGAGATGGCAGATCGTGTGTCCCCAGCAACGGACCTTTGCCAAGTAGAACAGCGCGATCGACTACATTTTGCAGCTCGCGGACGTTACCCGGCCATCGATACTCACGCAACGCCTGAAGTGCAGCAGGATCAAATCCTTCCAGTTGCTTGTTCTCTTCAGAACAGATCTTCTCCATAAAATGATTGGCCAAAACTGGAATATCAGATCGGCGCTCTCGGAGAGCTGGAAGTTCAATATTGATTACGTTGACCCTGTAGTACAAATCCTGCCGAAACGTGCCGGCATCAACCGCTTTGGACAAGTCTTCATTGGTCGCCAACACAATGCGTGTGTTCACGTGGAAAGTCTCGCTACCGCCGACTTGTTCGAATTGCAATTCCTGAAGTACGCGAAGCAATTTCACCTGCATGCTCGGAGATGCCGTGCCGATTTCGTCTAGGAAGATCGTTCCTCCATCGGCTTGTTTGAATTTTCCTTCCTTGTTCGTTGATGCACCGGTAAATGCTCCTGCAACATGACCGAACAACTCACTTTCAAGCAAGTTTTCTGGCAATGCTCCGCAGGCGATCTCGACAAAAGGGGCGTTTTTACGCTGCGAACGTTGATGAATAGCCCGTGCAATCAAAGATTTTCCTGTTCCACTTTCTCCAGTGATCAAAACAGTCGCTTTTGTGTTGGCGATATTGTCGACCATGTCAAAGATCTTTTGCATGCGGTGATCGCTGCCAATAATGCGCTCTTTAGCGAAACGTTTGTCCAGCTGAGCCTTGAGTTGCTCGTTCTCTTCCAGAACCTGCTGTTGCGAAAGGGCACGGTTGATCGCGATCAAAATTTCATCATCGATCAGAGGCTTGGTCATTAAATCGAATGCGCCAGCGCGAATCGCCTCAACCCCCGTATCCACGGTGGCGTAGCCGGTCATCAAAATCACGACCACATTCGGATGATGAGTACGGCAATGCGACAGAATGTCCATTCCGTCTTCCTCGCCCAACCTCAAGTCAACAAACGCGAGATCGAACGTTTTGACGGCTAACGCCTTTTCAGCGGATGCTTGGTCTGAAGCAAGCTGAACTTCGAATCCTTGGGATTTTAGCCAACTTCCGAGCGACTGCAGCAGGTGTTGGTCGTCGTCAACCAAGAGAATGCGGTGGGGAGCTGGGGATGATTTTGTCATGGGTGCTGCTTGCGGCGGGGTTAATTTGTACAACGTCTGCTGTTTATTTAGGTCACGTTGCAGCACATGAGGGTTTATTTCATCAAAAATCTCCTATTCACCGCAGACTCCCGGAAAACAGCCGCCTTCAACAGCGGCTATTTCATTAACAAAATGTTAATATAAGAAAAGTTAACAAAAATCGCTGGAACTTGCCGATAGAAATGCTACTTTTACGGCTAGTCAAAAATTTACCCAAAAGCGAGGTTATCAACCCGTAGGTTTTGCAGGGGAGTAATACGCAAACCTGCCCGCCTTTGCAGCACACAAGGAACTTTTCCCATTCATCCATTGTGTTGGCTGCCAATCCCTTCAACTATTCTCCATCCTCCGTATTCTCTCTCCCACACGTCTGCCTGCCTTATAGACATCGACAGACAACCATCTTTGGTTGTCACATTGAAGGTTTTGTCGTTTGAAATCCGTCGAAACCCTGTTTCGACAGCAGCTGATTTAGAATCATTCAGTACTCCTGAAGGTAACATCGAGGCCAGTGGATTCCCGTTCCAAAACGCAATGCGTTGGGAACCCTCTCCTTGTGGCAAGTAAATTTACTTGCGTGTGAAAACTCGATAGTCCGATCGCTAATCGCTTTCGGACTGTTGAAGGCGGCCCTCATGCAGAGTCTTGCGTAGACTGTCTCTGCCGGCTGCTGCAGTCAGCGGAGACTTCTCTAAAGTAAGCGTCGACTGCCACAGACTCATCACCTTGATTTACATTGCCCACTACGCACTTTTCACTTGCCATTCCCTCGGGCTGGCTAGTTACTTTTTTTCGTTTGTGCGAACACTGGAAAAGCGAATTCTCGCTAGCCAGTCGCCGTTTTGTAGTCCTCATTTAACTACGGTAAAAGACGATGCGCAGAAGACTCCTCTTACTAGACTCGCACCCTGCCATTGAAGCAGGAATCAAATATTCGCTGCTACCGGTGTCGGCGCCGGCGGAGGCTCAACAAATAGAGTTCAGCGCGACGGTAAGGAACCCCGCAAAACTTATGGAGGCATTCCAGCAGCATCGTCCAAGTGTCCTGATCACTGAGACACGCATCGGCGGCCAAGACGTTCTCAAGCCGCTTGAAAAGGTAATGGAAGCTCATCGAGACCTCAAAGTAATCGTTTTTTCAGATCGGGAGGACTCGACTCACATTGCCCGTGCCGCAGCATTGGGCTGCTATGAGTATTTTCCCAAAACCATCTCTTGCGGACGGTTAGTGGCGGGAATCTGCTGTGCCATCGCTGGTCGACCAGCTCCAGCGGACAGCTTGCTGAAGACAACGCGCACCAGAGTACACCGCCGCAAGCTTTCCAAAGGTGGGAACGAGGATATTCCCCTCACCAACCGTGAGTTTCAAGTTTTGTCTCACATTGCGGTGGGCATGAGCAACCGAGAGATTGGAAAATCGCTGACCATAAGCGTCGAAACGGTAAAAGAACACGTTCAAAATGTTCTCAAGAAACTTGAGGTCAACGACCGCACGCAAGCCGCCGTCTGGGCCATCAGAAAGGGCTGGTGTTAGGCACGCTCTGATTGCCAAATCTATCCCAAAACAAGAAAAGCCAGCGGTGTATCACGGCTGGCTTTTGAGTTCTAGATTGAGCAGCTTTTAATCGTCCAAACCTATTTGCGGCGACGAATAGCTCCGGCCATGCCGACAAGCCCCAGCAATGCAAAGCTTGATGGCTCAGGCACCGCCATAACACTTGTGGTGATCACAAGGTTATCAACGGTGATCGTTTCATTGCTAGATGAATCAGACTGACGCAAAGCGAAACTGTCCAAAGATTGAGCTCCTTGTGCCGATCCAGTTACTGTTTGACCACCAGCGGTCAATGAACCGGTTCCAGTATCGAGATCGAAACTTATCGTGACAGGCACCACGTCACCAAAGTTGAAGTCTGTTGTCAGAGTCGCCTCAGCAGTGCTCGACGCTGACGAAATGCCTAGTGTGTAATCACCACCGACAGCATTAGGCGATTGAACATCCAAGCGAGACCGAAAGTTAAACGAACCATCGGTCATAAAGTGAGCGAAATACTCAAAGTCAGAAGAGGCGATTGGAGAGTTATCGTCGTTGACGACAATATCAAACGACGCAGTTAGTACGCCGGTGCTCTGCAACGCAAATTGAACGTGGGCATCCTCAGAAGGCGCACCATGCTGAACCACAACTTCATTTCCTGAGATCAGCAAATCGCCGGCGTTTCCGCTGTGGCTGATCCAACCGGCCTCAGTAACCAACGACCCGTTGTTGTATGTAAAGTCGTCGCTGACAAGGACAGTGCTTGCTGCACCGTTGTTCGCCATCACGCTTGCGACGAGCGCTCCTGCAAACATAAAACTCGAAATCATTTTCATCAAACTACTCTCTCTTTCCACTGAGAAACTGACATAGGTGTTTTTCATAAAGTCCGTGTGGTCTCCTCTGGTTACTCATAGACTAAAGAGTCTCGTCCCGATTTCAATCCGTAATTTGCCTGATTAACGGACTCTTAACATTTGCAAAATCCGATAAATCCCCCTAAAAAATGAAGAAGTTGAGCATATGGAATACTCTCTCACATTAACTGGCGACAAGGCGCCAATCGATTCTGCAAAGCCGGTTTATACGCCCTAGTGCTTGAGGGAGAATTGTTTTCTAAGATCGAAAAAAATCTTCTTCTCGTGGCCCTGAGATTCGAAAACGGGATTCGCAGAGCGCTCTTTCTGAATCCAAGCACTGGTGGCAACTCTACTAGCTGAAAGTGGTCGAGCGTGCATTCAAACGAATCTCCAGGCATGTCACGGAAACAACATAGGCAGCCGGGGAGAGATAGGGGCGGAAATCAACGCTCAAACCGTGCCCCTCTAACCAGAATAATTGGTCAAATCCCGATAATCGTCAAATTCGATATGAAATGGGCCACGTAGATCGCCGATACCGCTACTACGGAGTTTCCGCTTTTTCTCTCGTGAGAAGTCAGTTTTTCGAGGTTTTTCGATGCACCAGCTTATTAGCCGTCCGACAGTCTATCTTGTAATCGGGATCGGTGTCCTCGCGTTGCTAGTTTCCCAGTTACGAAGCGCGGACGATCAAGCGCGAACCGCGGTTTCGGAGCTGGATCCATTTAGCTCCCTAGAGAATCTTGCCGGAAGGAACCTCGCAATATCAAGCCCGGATCGGGTAAGTGTTGCCGTTCCTGAGGCCGTCAACGCAATTGCTATCGTTGGTGATGAAATAGCTAACAGCGATATCACACCGAATGAAATGGTGCGTGATGAGATGACCTCGGTTAGCAGCTATCAACAAACCAATGCTGGCAAGTTGAACAACGACCACACGGAGATTCAATCCGTTGAGACTTCCATTGAGGAAGTGAACGTTGCCGCACCGCTTTCACTGGCAGATATGGAAAACGTCCAGTCGGTTGTTCCAGCAGTAAATGAAATCAAGCAGATCGATGATAGTTTGACTGTGCTTGACTTGGAAAAACCAATCTTGCTTGACGGTGAAGAATCAAAGGCAAGGTATCATCTTGAAGAAGCCAAAGAAGACTTAGTAGAAACTGAGCCTACAGCTGCCAATCCGGTTGCGTTCTCCGAGGAGGTAGAGCCAGTTTCCGAGCCCGCTTCGGTGTTTGAAAAAACTCAGCAGGCCGCCCAAGAGGACATTCCCTCACGTTCGCGTGAATGGAGACGGAATCCGTTTATGGATCGGAGCGATGGAATCGTTGAAACCAAGTCTGCCAATGAAACACTTGAGCTTGAGACATCGAGCAACGGTACCTCACATAACTTAGAAGGCGTCGATTCAATCAAGAGTGACACAGCCACCTCGACAGAAGCCAAACAGGTTTCAGCGGTTGGAAACTTCGAGCCCGGGAACGCCCCGTCAGTTGTCAGCGCAATCCCTATTAGTGATCAACAGATGCAATCGGTGATGTCTACCGAAGACCAATTTGGCCGAACCGAATCCTTGCCGATTGTCGTTGGCTTGCCTGATTCGGTCGCACAGAAAGCGGTCCACAACATTGAGTACGGAAAGTCTCTGTCGCGACGAGGAGCCGCGTTTGCTGCTCGCCAAGAGTTCTATTCGTCTTTGCGAATTCTATCGCAGGCTCACGACACTCAAGCAGGCGGGACCGCCTACACGCGGGCCCTGCGAGATGCCATCGTTGCTTTGAAAGAGGCAGAAGACTTTATCGTCTCAGACACCGAAACTCAAATCGGCCTAAATGTTGCTGCCGTTGTTGATGGCCACACCACCCGACTTATTTCCGGCACCGAAGCGGCCAACATGACTGCCATTGGAGCGATGCAACGCTATTTCGCTTTCGCTAACACTCAACTTCAGATCGCCAGCGGTCAGAATGCAGTGGCAGCTGAGGCGTTTTACTGTCTTGGAAAACTACACACAACCCAAGCCAAATTTGGAGCTAACGCATCCAAACTAGACATCGCCAAAGCCATCGTATTTCACCAAGCAGCAATCGCATCGGATAAGACAAACTTCCGGTCGGCGAACGAACTTGGCGTGCTTTTGGCAAACAGCGGCAGATTGCAAGAATCGCAAGCGATGCTCAAGAAAAGCCTTCAAATCCAGCAACTTCCTCAAGCCTGGAAGAATCTTGCCGTCGTTCACCAACGTAGTGGGGAGGGTCACCTCGCTGAACTTGCTCACAAAGAGTTCCTGATTTCATCGCGTCAAGAGATTGATAACATGCGGCAAAACACCATTCGTTGGATTAGCCCAGGACAATTCAACCAAGGAACGCCTTTGGAACTTCGACAGGCGGCACAAACACCACAGGCTATCCAACAAGCTCCACAGCGAGATATGAGTAAGCCATCTATCGGCCAACGCTTGCGAAGCTTGTTTTAATCCAAACCAAGTGGCCGTTAGCCACAAATCAAAATCGTTTACATCAAGTATTGACTCTAACGTCTGAATTTTTCGAAGGCACGGATGCCATGAATAACCCCCATCTAAAACGACTACTTTTGGGTAGCGCAGCCCTGATCGCGATAGCGATCGGTTGCTACGCAGTACTGACTGGCCCACCATCGGACAATCCTGTTGCAAATCAGGTGATCCAAGCAAACAACGAACAGACTTCGGGCATAGCCGGCAACGCGTCGCTTGTCAGCCAAGCAGTGTTCCACGACACGGGTATATTCCAACAAGATGGCAAGGTCATTCGCGACAGCAACATACGGCTCTGTCAAGGCTGCGGTTGCTCAAGCCCATCTTGCAACAATGGAGGTGGTTGCTCCTGCGGTGGCCAGGTGGCTCACGCCGAGGTTGCCGTGGCGAGCTATGAAGCTGGATATTCAGGTGCCAACCAGCCGTATCGTTCTAATGCCGTTAAACATTTCGCCGGTGTCAACGAATACACGCGTGGCCCGCGAGGTGGTGAACCAAGTTGGCGCGATGCTGAAATGATTCCTTGGGAAGCATTCGCCTACGGTGAGTACATCGGACCGCACCGCACACCGCATATGACTGAGTATCGACTTCGTGTGGCAGACCAACTCGAATTTGTCTACATCCTGACACGTGAAAAATCTCCGGAAGCCTACCGCTTCTACGTTGGCGACACGATTTCAATTTCATCCGCGATCGACTCCAGCATCAACGTTCCAACCATTGCCATCCAAAACGACGGTGCTGTTTCCCTGACTCTAATCGGTCAGGTGCGTGTGGCGGGTAAAACAGTCGATGACCTCCAGCGTGAGCTGAACGAACGATACTCTAAATACTTCCAGAACCCGTCGATTGTCGTTCAGGTAATCCAAGGCGATACGCCCCTACAGGATCTGCTGAACTCAGTGGATGCTCGTGCTGGCACAGGCGGCCAGTCAAGGGCAGCGACGGTCTCTCCCGACGGTACGATCCAGCTCCCATTGATCGGAAGCGTGCCAGCACTTGGACTCTCTTTGGAGGAAATTGAGAGAGAAGTCAATGCTCGCTACCGCATGAAGGTGGCGGGAATCTCTGTCACGCCAGTACTGACCGAACGCGCACCACGATTCATCTATGTCGCCGGGCAAGTCAACAATCCTGGTCAATTTACCCTAACCGGCCCCACCACTGCTTTGCAAGCTATTGCACTTGCTGGCGGAGAACAGGTTGGAGGGAACCTACGTCAAATCATCGTATTCCGACGTGATCAAAACTGGCGTTTGACAGCCACGAAACTTGATCTGGCTGGTGCAATTTTAGGAAAACGCCCACACCCATCGGATGAGATCTGGCTAAGAGATTCGGACATTATCTTGGTTCCGCGGACCCCCATCCGAAGATTCTCTGACCAAGTCAATCTTTATCTGACGGCGACTCTCTACGCGATCTTTCCACAGCAAGGTGTCGCGTTCAACTTCGACGACTTCACAAGTCTGTAAAGTCAGAGTTTCCATTGAACGGCTAAGAATCTTTCAAAGATCCACACAAAAAGTAGACGCCGCTGAACGCATTGTGTTCAGCGGCTTTTTTCGTGCCTGGCATTCCAATTATGAGCTGACGCCCCCACAAATGCCTAGCTAGCGCCTTGAACAAAAAATTTGCATTGGCCTTCACCATGCTCAATAATGACAACTTCTGTTAGGGGCACGAGAGCCGTAGCAGCACGGACTTCATTAAAATTCAGGCCTAACATTTCTTTTCTCGCGGTAGCCTCGGTGACGTGAAATGTCTGGTTGTGGATAGAACGAATTCCTTCGCAGCCCGCAGATAAGTCGATACAGCTTCAATTGCCACATGTCCTCTACCCTCGAGGCAGAAATGGATCTCGGTCAGTTACGGTACTTCAGCAAGATTGTAGAGCACAGGAGTTTTACAAAAGCCGCGCGAGATTGTTCTGTCTCACAACCAACGCTCAGCCAACAGATTGGCAAGCTGGAAAAGGAACTTGGCCAGCCTCTATTTGAGCGGCAGGGACGTTCGATCCGGTTAACACCGGCAGGGCAATTGCTTCACGTCCAAGCCGACAGAATCCTTCAACTAGCAGACGATGCGAAGAAACAGATAACCGACGACGGGGAAACGGGTCGAATCTGCATTTCTGCCATTCCAACGATCGCCCCCTATCTTGTCCCCGCGATCCTCAAGAGCTTAAAAGAGCAGTTTTCAAAAGCCAACTTCATCATCAGCGAGGATAAGACCGAAGACCTGCTCAAACGGTGCTCCAACGGCGACGTTGATGTGGGAATTCTTGCTTTGCCAGCCAGTGCAAAGTATCTAACCATCGAGTCAATGTTCGAAGAAGAACTGATGTTGGCAATTTCCTCGAATAACCCTCTCTGTAAAAAAACCCGGTTGGTTGGCGACGATCTTAAAGACGAACCATTTGTTCTGCTGCGCGACACCCATTGCCTTGTCGATTCGATTGAATCTTTTTGCAACGGCAACAATTTCCAGCCAGTGGCCACATCGCGCATCGACCAACTTACAACAGTTCAACACCTCGTCGCATTGGATCATGGAATTTCATTTGTTCCCAAAATGGCTTCTGCAATCGACTTGGACGGCAAGGTTGTCTACCGAAGCATGAGCGAAAACCAGCCTTCGCGCAACGTGGCGCTGTGCTGGAACCCTTATCGCTACCAAAGTCGCCTGCTTGCTCGTTTCATCGATGCGGTGAAACAATTGTGCCGAACCAGTGTTGCGGAACAAAAACACGCCATTCCGCAAGACGCGATCCTAAGAAGCGATACTGCAGGTCAAAAGACTAAACCGACCAAGCCTCGCACAAAAATATCCGGCAAGACGACGCGACAAAATTGAACACTTCGTTGTTAGCGTTTGTCCAGCAATAATCCGGCTTCTTGTACGAATTCATCGTACGGCACGTTGACGCTTGCGACCTCACCCTCGTGATTCAGCATAAGCAGATAGGGCACCTGAGTTACAGGGAAGCGTTCCATCAATATTGGTTTTTCTTGACCATTCCACGTGCAGAGAGTTACCGCCGAATCTTTTCTCTTCAAATTGATGTCAGCAAAACCTTTGGAGGGCAATACGGGAACCGCAATAGCTTTGATGGGAGCCGAATTCTTGAAGAACTTGACCGCATGGTGGCTAAACTCAGTCAAATACTCTTTTGACTTTGGGTCAACCTCGGGCTTGAAAAACAAAATCATCACCACTCGATTTTTGAAACGGCTCTCATCGATTGGGCGTCCTAAATGCTCTACTCCCGCCAGCGATAGTGGTTGGCCGATTTGGTCTAGTCGCCTAATTCCGCTGTTACCAAGGGCCATTAGGAGACCGCCTACTTTCTCTCCGGTCCTGCGGGCACCGTTTTCAATCATAGTCTGGTAGATATTCCTAGCAGGTTTGGTATCGCGTTGGCCTTCAAACCAGTTAGCCACGTTGTTCACATCCATCACGACCAATTGGCCGCAATCGTTGTGCTCTAACAATTCGATGGACTGCTTCTCCAACTCCCTTTGGCCCGCTTTACCATTGGCGTAACGGTTCACATAAAGATCTCCATAGTTCGCTTTAATCAAGTAGTAGCGGTTGGTGAAATAAGAATACAACTCGAAGGCAGGATGATCTTTATCCGGCGTAGACCGCAATAAATCCTCAGCCAACGTTTTGGCAACTTCAACATCATTCTCAATACAAGCATCAAACTGATGACGCATCGAACCAATGACCGTTTCATCGTCGGGAAAACGCTGTAAAGCTTCCTCAAGCGACTTTGTGAATTCTTCCGGCTGCATCCTGTCACCAATGACCTCGAACAAAACGTAGGTCAGCTTGCAGATATGTGCCTCACGGTAGATCTCCCGATTGGTATCGTTGAGGTATTTTTCAAAGCAAGCCTTGAATTCGTCGGAACTGGTCTGTGATGGGACACTCCCAAGAGCATGCAACCCGTACAGCGACTTCCGGTTTCGCAACAGGGTGCGGGTGGAAAATTCTTTGACATCGGTTGGAGCTGATGATTCTAGAATTCGCTCCGCTACTTGATTTTGCCGCCGCAACAGATAGACGCGTGTCGTAGGATTGGACGTTTTTTTGATCTCGTCCTTCTGTTCGGTCAGTCGAGTAAACAACTGTTCGGGCGATGCCGTCTTGAGGAAAACGTCAAACTTGCTTGCCAATGGTGCAGAAGATGTTTTCTTGTCTGTTTCTACGATAGGCTCGGGGGCATCGATAAAGAAGACACTGTACAGCCACATGCCCAGCATCAACGTCGTCATCATACCAGCCACCAACGCAAAGAAGCTGCCTTGGTCGCGCGAGGACCTACTGAATGCCGCTTTAGACTTCCGCTTTCTTCGTTTCGAACTTCGTCGTCGCTTGCGTTTGCTCATTCGGATCTTCTAGAAACCTGACGGAAATCGGGAGGGAACATATTTGATGAGGCCAAAGATGATCAAACGAATCACCAGCGGTCGTCACTTCATTGAGTCAACAACTACTACGGCAATTCGATCGTTGGACCGTCTGAAGCATTTTCATTGGCGGCCCCGGCAGCGGGCTCAGCGGCCTGTGACGTCATTTGCATAAACGCCATGCGGAACTGATGTAGGCTTTCGCTCAGCATCTGTTTTTCTTCGTCGTTGAGATTGCCTTCGGTTTTCTCCTCCAGCACTCCCAGCAGATCGATGAAGTGTTTGGCCATCCCCAGATCGACTGGCGGCTGCTGCCCCGATGGGTCTGGAAGAAACCCCAGCGCCATCATGACTTGAGAGCTGAGCATTGAGATAAGAAACGACATCGACGCAGGAGGAATTTCGCCTTGACCACCTTGAGACGTCTGCCCCTCATCGGATTTGGCTTCCTCTTGTTCACGTAACTGCTCTTTCTCTTTCTGAACTTGATCTTTCCAATCTTCGTCCACAATGATTTTTGGTTCTTCGCTCATGGTCCTACGTCTCTTGTGTATTTTGGATGTTGAAGCCAACAGAGAATCTGTTGGCTAGGATAATTATTGGATGGGCGCCGCTTCAGGCTGAGGCTCTTTTCTTTTCTTGCCAGTGGCAGCATGGACAAATCCAGAAAACAAGGGATGGGCGCAAGTTGGCTTTGACTTGAATTCAGGATGGTACTGAACCGCGACAAACCATGGATGGTCGTTGACCTCCACGATCTCCACCAGCGAGTCGTCCTTGCTTGTGGCAGCGACTACTAAACCATTGGCCTCGAGTTGTTGTCGATAGGAATTGTTAAACTCATAGCGATGACGATGACGCTCGTTGACGTCGTCGGCAGCGTAGCACTCTCTTGATTTGGTGTCCGGCTTAATCTGGGAAAGCTGTGCGCCCAACCTCATCGTGCCGCCTTTTTCGGTAACGTTTTGCTGCTCATCTAAAAGTGCAATCACCGGATGTTTGGCGTTCTTGTCGAACTCCGTCGAATTGGCCCCGTCCAGTCCAGCAACATTGCGCGAAAATTCAATGACGGCACACTGCATGCCCAAACAAATTCCAAAGAACGGAATCTTCTTCTCTCGGGCCCAGCGGATTGCTTCTACCTTGCCCTCGATACCACGTTCACCAAAACCTCCAGGGACAAGGATCCCGTCGTACCCGGCCAACATGCGTTCCGGCCCTTCGCGCTCAACATCTTCGCTCTGAATGCGTCCGATACGCACCTGAGCACGATGCTCCATTGCCGCGTGGTCGATTGATTCGTAGATTGATTTGTAGGCGTCTTTGTGTTCGGCATACTTTCCAACGACAGCAATGCTGATTTCTGTTTCTGGATTTCTCAGACGGAACAGCAAGTCCCGCCAATCATCGATGTCGGGAGTTCCCGAAGGCAATCCTAAACGCTTTGCGCATAACTCGTCCAAGCGGTCGTCCAGCAGACTGATGGGAACTTCATAGATTGAAAAATCTTTGTCGCGTTCCTCAATGACACTCTCTTTAGGCAAATTGCAAAACAGTGCTATCTTCTCACGCTCGTCATTGGGTAACTCCCTATCGGTTCGGCAAATCAACAAATCAGGCTGAATACCAATCTGCCGCAGTTGGCCAACCGAATGCTGCGTCGGCTTGGTCTTTAATTCGCCGGCCACCTTAAGGTAAGGCACCAGTGTCAGGTGGATGAACATGCAATTCTCTTTGCCATACTCTTGAGCAAACTGACGAATCGCTTCGAGGAACGGTAGGCTTTCAATATCGCCAACCGTGCCGCCGATTTCAGTGATGACCACATCAACATCATCACCACCGATGCC
>CAYTPS010000068.1:0-5947 GCA_964439245.1 uncultured Pirellulaceae bacterium
CATTTGAGTGTTTACGCTTTGGAACAGCCATTTTTAAAAACCTGCGTGATTTCTGTTTTCTAACTTTAAAATTTTGGAAGTGGCAGATTCTATCGACAACTTCCCCGCCACTCAATGCCGCGATTTGTCATTTTCCCCAATTTTCGCCTATTTGACAGGTGTTTTACCGGACTTTACCCGACTATTCAGTGATCGCCCATGGCGAGTTCTGCTTCGCCCCAGCCAAGATCCCAACGGCCGTGACAGAGTCTCGAATCGCCAAAGCAGCCTTCCTCCCTGCTGATGGTGCGATACAAACTGGTTGAAATCGCCATTGAGGCGTCATATTCAAGCGCTCTTTCGCTTCGACTACACTGTGTTAAGCAAAATTTAACTTCCCCCTCATTGGACAAACAAATGTCAGAAGCCTCGCAGGATTACTGGATTGGATTCGATCTTGGCGGCACGAAAATGCTGGCGATCGTATTTGACGACAAATTCAACCAGTGCGGTAAGGCTCGAAAAAAGACCAAGGGCAATGAGGGCATGGAGGCGGGGCTTAAGCGCATCAACGCCACTATTGAAGAAGCAATCGAAGACGCCGGAATCAATGCCTCTCAGGTGAAAGGGCTGGGCATCGGTTGCCCGGGACCGCTGGACCTAGAAAAGAAATCCATTCGCTCAGCACCAAATCTGGGTTGGAAGAATGCCCCGGTCGGTAAGTCGATTGAGCGTAAATTCGGATTTCCGGTTGCTGTCGCAAACGACGTGGATGCTGGCGTGTTCGGAGAATATAAGTTCGGGGCGGGCAAAGGTGCACGTTGCGTGGTGGGAATTTTTCCAGGCACGGGAATTGGCGGCGGCTGTGTGTACGAAGGGAAACTCTTCCTCGGCGGGAACTGCTCCTGCATGGAAATCGGTCACATTCCAGTCTTACCGGGCGGGCCCATCGATGGAGCCGGAAACCATGGATCGTTGGAATCGGTCGCCGCCCGGCTGAGCGTTGCCGGTCAGTGTGCTCTAGCAGCCTACCGTGGACAGGCGCCTCATCTGCTAGAGAAAGCGGGCACTGACATTTCAGACATTCGCAGCGGCGCGATTTCCTATGCGATTGAAAAAGGTGACAAAGCTGTCATCGAGATCGTCGAAGACGCCTGCGAGTACTTGGCGATGGCAGTTGTAACTATGGTTCATTTATTGGCGCCGGACGTTATCGTTTTCGGCGGCGGCATGATTGAGGCGATGGAAGACACAATGTTACCCATCATCAAAAAACGTGCTCAAAAACGAATCCTACCTTCGATGCGCGAAGTTTACAGACTTGTTCCCGCAAAACTAGGTGATGACGCGGGTGTCATGGGAGCAGCGGCTTTGGCCAAACAAGCCGTCACTGAGACATCCGCCAACGCTTGACTTTTCGCCCCTTAGCCAACGGGCAATAAAAACGCATGATCAATCGCGACTCCAACTATCCCAACGACGCATTAACGCCATCTGAACCAAAGCTGGTTGCCGTGATCGATGTCGGTGCATCGTCGGTGCGAATGCAGATCGCCGAAATCCGTGCTGACGGTGCTATTCGAAAAATTGAATCTTTCTCGCAAGCCTTGAGTTTAGGAAAGGATTCATTTAGCAAAGGTCTTATCGAACACAACACGATCGAGGATTGTGTTCATCTGCTTAGCGTCTATCGAGCGAAGCTGGATGAATACGGCATTACTGATCCAGAAGCGATTCGGGTTATCGCAACAAGCGGCGTCAACGAAGCGTCCAACAGCCTGGCATTCAAAGACCGAATCTTCATCGCCACCCAATTCGAGATTGAAGACTTTGATCAATCGATTCTGCATCGAGTAACGTATCTTGGGCTGTTGCCCTTCCTCAGAGACGAGCCTCAGTATTTTGCCAAACAGTCGGTCGTCATCGAAGTTGGCGGCGGAACGACAGAGTTACTGCTGCTGGACAAAGAGGATGTATCTTTCGCCAAGACCTACCGACTGGGAGCGCTGCGTTTGCGAAAACAACTGGAGGCGTACGATGCCCCGCTGGTAAAATCACGTGAGTTGATGGAGGCGCAAATCGACCGCTATCTCGAACAGTTCTTGCATTCAGTTGGAGAAGTGGGACCAAAGTACCTCGTATCGATGGGCAGCGATGTGCGGTTCGCAGTGCAAGCAATCAAGCAAAAGCCTGTCGTCGATCAGATCGTCAAACTATCGACCAAAGAGCTATCTAAATTCGCCGACGAAGTACTGAAACAATCTTCAGAAAGCCTAGTAACCAAATACCACATGAGCCTGCCCGATGCGCAGAGCTTGGGGCCCAGTTTGTTGACGCATGTTATGTTCGCCAAAGCTCTTGATGTCGAAAAAATTGCCGTGGCCAATGTGAATCTGCGTGATGGTCTGATCAAGGAAATGACGGACAATCATCAGTGGACCGATTCTATCCAAAGGCAAATCGTTCGCAGCGCGATGCTGTTGGGCAGAAAGTACAGTTTCAACGAAGCCCATGCGACGCACGTGGCCAGCGTTGCGTGTCTACTGTTTGACCAGCTGGAAGTGTTGCACCAATTGCCGCGCCGCTGGCGAGGTCTATTAGAGATAGGCGCTCTACTTCACGGTATTGGGTTGTACATTAGCAGTCGCTCCCGCCACAAGCATTCAATGTATCTGATCAATAACAGCGAAATGTTTGGCATCGGGCAACAGGAACTGCAGATGATTGCAATGATTGCTCGATATTTCCGCGGTGCTCCGCCTCAACCATCGCACCCGCCGTACGCTCGTTTGTCACGAAGCAATCGCGTGGCGATTTCAAAACTTGCTGCAATCTTGAGAATTGCCAAAGCGCTTGACGTCACTCATCGGCAACCGTTTTCCAAATTCGAATGTAAGCTTGCCCCCGGCGAAGTGGAAATGTTTGTTGATCAATCAATTGACCTGTCGCTTGAAAAACTGGAACTCAAACAAACAGGGGGCCTGTTTACCTCAATCTTCGGGCGCACTCCCCGCCTCAAGTCAACACGCGATGAACTATGAAAAAGAATAAATCAAACTACCTCAATCGCGAACTCAGCTGGCTTGACTTCAACCAACGTGTCCTTGACCAAGCCTTCATGAAGAAAAACCCGCTGCTCGAGCGGTTGAAATTCTTGGCAATCAGTGCATCGAACCTTGATGAATTCGTGATGGTGCGAGTCGGAGGTCTGAAACTGGTCGAGCAGCAAGACGGCGGCGTGCCCGACATCGCTGGCATGACTGCCACCATGCAGTTATCCGCGATAAAAAAGCGGATGAGAGAGATGTACACCACGCAAGTCCGTTGCCTAAATGAGCTTGAAACGGAATTGCAGGACAATGGCATCATTCGCTTGAAGCCCGAGGAAGTGTCGGAAGCACAACGCGATTTTCTAGAACGTCAGTTTGAAACTGAGCTGTCTGCGGCAGCAGCCCCACTGGCGGTCGAGAATAATTTCGGATTCCCAATGTTGTCGGGAACGCGGTTGTGCTTGTGCGTCAAACTAAAGTCTGACGAAGAACAAAACATCAGCCTGCGAAAAGGGCGGGGCGTGTCGGATGCGGATGCTCCGGCACAATCGTCAGAGGAAAACGCAGAGCCCAATGTCCGATATGCACTGGTTCCTTTGGGAAGATCGCTTAACAGAATATGGGCGGTCCCAGGCAGTGAGTCTTTTTCGTACATGTACCTTGAAGAAGTTTTCGGCATGTTCCTGTCAAAGATGTTTGGCGGGCAAGACATCTTGGAATGGGCTCCCTTTCGTGTAACACGCAACGGCGACGTCGAAATTGACGAGGATAGTCGCGCGGACTTGATGATCAACATGCAAGAAATGCTCGAGGTCCGGGAAACCAGCCAGTGCGTACGCTTGGAGATCAGCGCCTCGGCATCGGGATCCCTAACAGGTTTTCTCTGCGACGCGTTGGAAATCAGTCTAGATGACGTATACGAAATCGACGGCCCATTGGCGATGAAAGACCTGTTCGCTATTTGCGGTATGAAAGGATTCAATCATCTCAAAGACGTCCCTTGGCCGCCGCAACCAGTCGCAGAAATGATGCGTCTAGGGGAACTGTTTGAAAAAATCGCTATCCAAGATCGATTGCTGATTCATCCTTATCAATCTTATGATCCAGTAGTCGATTTTGTCCGGGCCGCGGCTGCGGATCCAAAAGTCATTGCGATCAAACAAACTCTCTATCGAACCAGTGAAAATAGCGCGATCGCCTCGGCTCTCGAACAGGCTGCCATCGATGGAAAGCACGTGACGTGTATCGTGGAACTCAAAGCGCGATTTGACGAAGCTCGCAATATTCAGTGGGCGAAGCGTTTGGAGTTGGCTGGCGTGGACGTAATCTATGGGATCCAAGGCCTAAAGACGCATGCGAAGGTCTGCATTGTAGTTCGCAAGGAGACCACCGGCATCCGACGCTACGTTCACTTTGGAACGGGAAACTACAACGAAGCGACCGCGCGACTGTATTCCGACATCAGCCTCTTCACGTGTGACGAACAACTGGGGATGGATGCCATCCATTTCTTCAACGCGATTACAGGCCTTTCTGTTCCCCAATCACTTGGGAAACTTGCTGCCGCTCCGATCAATTTGCGTGAGACACTCCTTGAAATGATCGCCATCGAAGTCGAGAACCAAAAGAAGGAAGGCTCTGGATTAATCATCGCCAAACTAAACTCACTTGTTGATCGAGAAATTATCGATGCGCTTTATAAAGCGTCTCAGGCAGGTGTAGAAATCCGCCTGAACATTCGCGGCATATGTTGTCTGCTGCCCGGAAAGAAGGGACTTAGTGAGAACATCACTGTGATCAGCATCGTCGATCGCCTTCTCGAACATGCGCGGGTATTGTATTTTCGACACGGCGGCGATGATCGCGTATTTATCTCCAGCGCTGACTGGATGGGCAGGAATTTAGACCGCCGAGTGGAATTGTTGGTGCCAGTCGAACAAGATCACGCCAAAGGCAGATTGATCAGAATGCTGAACGCGTATTTTGACGACAACACGAGCGCGTCAATCCTCGGAGACGATGGCATCTACCGCGTCGTCGAGGAGAAGAAGAAGAAAAAGAAGCGCGCGTTTCGCAGCCAAGAGGCGCTGTACAAGGAAGCCCATCAAATCTACCAAGCGCACTCGGACCGTAGAACAACCGTGTTCGAACCGATTCGCAAGCCGGAAATGTAACCGCAACTGCGGCACAAAAGGACACAGGGCAAACTCCAAGTTGGTAGTACCAGCTTTAGTCGGTAAGCATTCAGTTTCAGCCTGACGGGGTGATGACAAACAAAGAGCTCCATTCCCGAGCAACCTCTGAAAATCTGTTAGCCGAACCAGCCTCGGTTGGCCAGTTTTGCCATGGATGTTTCTTCGTCAGCATCAATTTCGAAAACCTTTTCCAGATGCATCAGGTCAAATACTTTTCGCACGTTGTCGTTGATGCTACATAGACGAAGTTTGATCTTCTCTTTCTTGCAAGCATTGCCGAAATCGATCACCTTACTGATCATGGCAGACGACATAAAACCGACCGACTGAAAATTGAGAGCGATTTTCTCGTTCACGCCATCGGACGTCAGCGCAAGCAACTCCTCACCGACAGAATCAATTCGAGTTTCATCAATCAGGCTAACGTCTTGAAAATTGACGATCAAAACCGAACCTTCGCGTTTTGTTATTAGTGTTGTCACTCGTATTGCCACTGACTGATTTAGAAAAAGGTCTCGCCATGTATAATCACTGCTACCGCATTAGCAGATCTGGCGTCTCTGTTTGATTGTAGACCACTAGAGTACGTTGTAAAGCAACCACTTGCCGATGCGGGTCTTATCTTTCAACGATTGGACTAACACTCCGGTTGCAACATAGTATCAATTTTCCCCCGGTCCGAATCCCATGAAAATCCTTGTCTTTGAATGGCTAGTTGGAGGA
>CAYTPS010000068.1:5957-16294 GCA_964439245.1 uncultured Pirellulaceae bacterium
CCCATCGATATCACCTGACGACCCGTTTCTCTCGCAAGGTGCGGACATGTTCGGGGCGATTCTGGACGACTGTCTGAAACTAGGCGTCGAAGTCCTCTCGCCCCTAGATTCACGGCGGACGATCCCAATCGCTAATTTTGCTGAACTACATCAACACAACAACTTTCACGTTACACCGGTCAACATTGACGAACAACTTAAGCCAACGCTGCTGTCCTTGGCAGAGACGGCGGATCACATTCTTGTGATTGCGCCAGAGTGCGAGGGAATTCTAAATCGCTGCCTTCAGTGGCTTGATGGGTTCCAATCAAAACTGCTTTGCGGTCCAGAAAACCTAATTAAGATCTTCACCGATAAAAACCAAACTCAGCTGCAGCTCAAATCGAGGGGCATCTCCGTACCGCCGGGCCTCTCTTTCCCGCCCAAAAATCTGACCAAATATGATGGCCCTGCGATTGAACAATTCATCGCCACTGAAGAACTCTCATGGCCATTGATAGTCAAACCAGTTGACGGCGCCGGTGGCGACGATGTTGTGCTTTGCCGCAATTTCCAGCAACTCGAAACCGTAGTGGCAGACCCCAAAAACGCCAACGCCGCCTTGCGGCTAGAACGTTACATCGCAGGAACGTCAGTCAGCGTTTCCGTTGTGCGCAATCAACATGAGACTCGCTTGCTGCCGGCAACCAAGCAGCAATTCTCCAACACCTGGCATCAGCCAAGCCCAAGCGACTCGGACAAAACGGCCCCGGAACCGATTGGACACTTTGTCAAATCGGTCTATCCACTTGAAAACAGCCTCCAGCATCGCGCCGAAGCATTAGCAGTCTCTGTTGCTGACGCATTCCCAACGTGGCGAGGCTATCTGGGTATCGACATGGTGCTGGCTGACGAGGCCTCGGACGTTGTCGTCGAGCTTAACCCGCGATTGACGGCATCCTATCCAACGGTTCGCGCGGAGACGGGCTTCAACTTGATGGAATTCCTATTGAAAGGAAAGTAGGCCTCCGACTGACGACACAACAAGCCGATAGGATAAGGCAATCACTCGGTGGTGAACTCGATGGTGTCCAAACGTTTCCTTAGATCATCCACAATCTCCGGCGACATACTTTTACGTGCGATGTGAATCGAAGACACGTTGGGCAACGCTTTGATCAATCGCTCAATTTGAGTGATGTCGGTTTCTGTCAGCGCTTTTTTTTCGAATCGCGGGTGGTCGAAGAAAATCAGATTGACTGGTGATGTGTCTTTCACCAGCCAAGGATAACTCCAGCCTCGGAGACCATCTCTTAGCGTCGCGGCGGCACCGAAATTCTCTAAGTTTCTCAGACGCTGCCGGTTGAGATGGTTGAAGTTGGTGCAGTCGTAAATTCTGTAACCGAAGATGGCCGCAATAATAACGGCCGCCAAGGCAACAGCCAGAAACTTAATTGCAGGTTTGGCTACCGCAGAATTGGAAACCTCGTTTCCTTGCAGATCTTTTACCGACATCTTTTAAATTAGGCCTTCGATCAGCTTACCGCTATTGGCAATTTTCATCGGGCGACCGCTGGTGCTGGTAAAGGTTGTTTCTAGATCAATTCCGAGCGCCTTGCAAACTGTCGCCATGAGATCTTCCGACGAATAGGTTTGGCCTTCGACGCGTGTTCCATCTTCGTTGGTCTGGCCGATTGTCACGCCCGGCGTCATGCCGGCTCCTCCAGCAACGACTGACCAACTACGAGCCCAATGATCGCGGCCAGTGTTGCCGTTAATGTTGGGCGTTCGTCCAAATTCCCCCATCCAGATGACAGCCGTGTCATCGAGCATTCCTCTTTGATCTAGGTCCTCAAACAGAGCACTCATTCCACGATCAAGTTCAGGAAGCTTTCGATTCTGCAGCGTGTCGAAAATATTTTGGTGGTTATCCCATCCGCCAAGATTCACTTCGACGAACGGTACACTTGCTTCCACCAGTCGCCGCGCCAACAAACAGCCTCGACCGAAATTTGTATCGCCGTAGCGCTCACGCACTTCGGAAGGCTCTGTCTCCACCCGAAATGCTTTCATCTGTTCACTGCTCATCAGCGAAACAGTTTTGCCAAGGACTTTTGCATGTTCGATGGCCGCCAGTCCACGGTTCTGATTGATGAACCCCGTTTCCATCATTCGCAAGGCCTCCATTCGACTGGAAACGCGGTCCGGTGAGATCCCAAGATTCAAGTTTCGAATGCGACCACTTGAGTTCACGGCAAAGGGGGAATAGGCCATACCCAGAAAACCTGGCCCCTCACTGTCGCCGCCAACGGAAACGAATGCTGGAATCTCCAACTCTGGACGCTGCGAGCCCAATTGATGGGCCACAACGGAGCCGTAGCTAGGGTGAATGATGTTTGGATTGGGGACGTAGCCGGTATGCATATAGTATCGCCCGCGCGTATGATCCGCTTCGCGCGTGCTCATGCAACGGACGATGGAGGCTTTGTCCATTTGCTGGGCCATCATTGGCAGGTGCTCGCAGATTTGCATGTCGCCCTTGGTCGAGATTGGACGAAACGGCCCGCCAGTACTGGCACCTGGCTTGAGATCCCACAGATCGATTGAAGAAGGGCCACCCCCCATCCACAGTAAGATGGCAGCTTTGCGATTCTTCGTTAGTGTCTGGGCATTGGCCTCTAGGGTTCTACCCATCGCCATTGCACTGCCGACAAAAGCCGACGCACCGGCAAGGTGACTCATGAAGTGCCGCCTGTTCATGCCGCGCGGAGTTTTATAATTCATTTTGCTACCTGAGTTTCTATTGTTTGATTTGAAACTGATTCAGTCGGTTTGTGGACACGTATCAATGAACCAAGATAAATTCGTTCGTGTTGAGGATTACCCACCAGAGATCGCTCAACCCCTGCGCTAGATCACCGTTATTTGCATTTACCAAAGATTTAGCGAGTGCAACTTCATCTCGTGTTGGCTTGCGTGATAATCCAGCCATGAAAATTGTGTCGACCATTTGCTTCTGAGACATAGAACTGTTTGCGACATCTCCCACCAACGTACCTTCGGCAACTCCGGTGGCTTCGCGAATCATGTCGCTATTGAACATCATCAGCACTTGCGGAATAGAACCATTGAAATTGGTCGCTTCCCCACCCTCGTCATTGCCGAAAGCCCGATTGAACTGTTGCAACCACTGATTTTTAATCTCTTCCTGCTCTTCCCACGACAAATTCTTTTTCGCGCCTCCAGTTGTTACTGCCAAAGATTCATACAACTGCTCGGCCTGCATTTGCCTGAGATAAAAGTGTGAGAATTTTGGCGTTTCGCCAAGTAGCGGGTCGTCCGTTTTGTTGGTGCGGTTTTCTCTGCTGGACAAGGCATAGGGCTTGCTTAGCACGATCCATTGCAGCAACTGTCGAAAGTCATATTCGCTGCTGCGGAACTCATGTCCAAGATACTCCAACAAAGAAGGATGGCTGGGAATATTGTGTGGTCCCAGATCATCGATAGGACTAGTAAAGCCATAGCCGAGAAAATGTGCCCATGTCCGATTGACGATCGCTTTGGCAAAAAAAGGAGAGGCAATAGTAAGTTCAGCGAACTTCTCTCTTCGGTTGACGACGCTTACATCGCCACTTTTTTCCACCTCTGTGCCGTCAACAAAAACCGGCCAAGCAGCAGCCACCAACCCATTTCGCATCTCGTAGTAGATTTCGGCTTCATCAATGTTGTTGCCGCTTTCGCCTCGGAAATTTACGTCTTTAAGCCTCGCAACAGTTCCAGTTGAAGACAACATGCCACCACGTTCAGCGCGACTCTGCCGAAAGAAAGCATTCATCTCCCAATACTTCTTTTGTTTCCAATCGTTGATTGGATGATTGTGACATTGCGTGCACTGCACTTGCAAACCCAAGAAAATACGACTGGTCGCCGCAGTCGCTTGCGAACCCTTCTCTTCATTGACCTTGTCAATCAGGAAATTGGTCGCACCATTAAAGTCATCCGTTCCGGGAGCGGTTGAACCAGTCGCCGTGATAAGTTCATGGGCAAACTGATCGTAAGGTTTTCCTCGCGCGAAGGAGTCACGCAAGTACTTCAACATACCGTCACGATTGATCATCGATCCGTTAGCATTGCCGCCGGTTCGCCCGATCAACAAGTTGGACCAGATCGTCGTCCAATTTCGCGCTAACTCTTCTGTGTACTCATCGTCATGCAAAAGCCGTTCAACGAGAGCCTGTTTTTTGGTGGCAGCTTTGTCACCAAGAAAGTCCTCGACCTCTTCGACCGACGGAATGCGGCCGATCAAATCAAGAAAAACTCGACGGCACCATTCAGAGTCCGTGGCATTGCGAGAAGGGGTCAGCTGATAAGCGTCCCACACCTCTTTGATCATCGCATCAATTTCGGCAACCTGCTTTGGCAAGCGAGGTTCAGGTGACCGATCTGTTGCCGGCGCTGCGGCGCGAACCACAGACCAACCTATCATCGCAATCGTCATGACGACCGAGAGAAATAAAGTCAGCCGAAACCAGAGTCTGCTAATCTTCGTTTCAACAATCCAGTGCTCAGAATTGCCTGCAGCCCCGCTCGGGCAGCAAACAGGCTGTTGTCGCAACCATCTTGGCTGGGAGAAACGGTGGAGATTTGAATGGCGTCGGCGCATCCGCTCTTTCCTTCTGCAGGGGGAGGATTCCCAATTATACCCCAGAAAACCACTTAGATTTTATATTGTCGGAAGTTGTCGCGGTCTCACTGCAATGGCTCTCCCGCTGATGAACGCCTCAAGATACTTGACTGGTGCCATCATTATGCCGTCGCACCCCAAAAGACCTTCAAAATCGGGGATTTCGCCTGCGGGAGAATCCTTGCCACTTATTTTGAGAAAACGTCCGATAAAATGCCCCAAGACCAAACAGCAGCGAAATCTGCGGGCAAAATGTGTTCATTTTTCATACACATGTGCTTTTTTGATGTGTTCAAAAATGCAACAGGCCGGCTCGCTAATCAGCGAACCGGCCTGTAATGAGCAATATACTCTTATAATTGCGACCTTGATTGCCACTAAAAAGCGACAACCAAGGTACTGCCTCGTCTCTATTCCGCTCTTCGCTGCTTTCACAGTGAAGAACGAACCACTTCCGAAAAAACAACAATGCAAAAGCCGTGCCAAACCATTTGCATAAGGGAAGAACTGCTCGATTTCCAACTTTCACAAAGAACCTGACTGCCGGGTCAAAATGAGTGTTCTTGGTGTCTTTTGAGTTCTGACTGATTCTCGTAGATCCAAGCTTTACAACAAATATCGATGCTTTCTGAGGTGCTCGATCGGCAGCATCGGGTTGTCGGTCTCGACCTGTTGTTCGACAATCAAAATAGACGACGTTAAAACAGCCCATTTCGATCACTTCTCCTCTAACCAGCGCAGGCTCAAATTTGGTAACGCCAACTCGCAAATCCAAAAAACTTGTGTTCTCGATTGGGTCGATGATGGTAATCACTTTCGTCGTCGCGATTGTTGGCCTCTTACTTGGTCGCATGTTCGCCGCTGGTCGAACAGGTGAGACCAACAGCGTGGGATACTTCGCGATCCTCGCAGCAGTAGCCCCCACTGCGGCATTGGTTGGTGCAGGCACAACCTTCCGCGTACTCCAGTGGATACAACGGCAGGGCAAGTAGGGTGTTATGCCTGGCTCGTCGAGAAGCCGACGATAACCAATCGTCACTTTCCCCTAGCCGTAGTGTCGTCCCCTAGACCAAACTGAATCTCATTTTTACCATAGTCGCTCGGAAGAACAGCATTGGGACGGAAATCTATGGGTAAGCCTCAACCAGAAACACCAGTAGAGGAAATACTGGAAAAGGTTCTGGGCTATCTGAATTTCTCTTCCGGCCAGCACGACCCCAAGTTCTTCTCTAATCTTGATTTGATCTTTCGTCACTGCGACGCAATAGCGCCCGCGAACGAATCAACCGCTGCACCTGAGAACAAATCTGGTCAGAAAAACGCACTTGTTGATCGTGTTGCCCGGCTACTGCGTCAGCAGCTGAACCATCTTAAAGAGTCCAACGATACTTTTCGAGATTCGGTTCAGGCCGAAAACATACTGAACCTGGTGTTCGAAGATTTTCTGCCCGCTTGGCTACTGCATCACCGCGACCTTTTCTATCACCAGACCAGAGATTCTCTGTTCAACTCGTTTCTCACCGCACGAGTGATCGAAACAGTCGCCACCCAAGCATCCCAAAGTGACAGCCCCAATGAGATCATATCCAATAGCATCGCGTCACTGAACGATCACATCGGCCATCGTCCTGTTGCGACGCTGACATCGCAGAAGATTGAGCCATACGCCAATGAGTGGGTGCGTCCAATTCCCATCTACATCAAGGGCGCTGGAGTTTGCTTGGGGAAATACGAAACGCTCGCCCGCATCGCCGTCGAAGTACTTTATGCGACCGATTCGGAAATACTGCGCGCCGCGCAGTTCGACCCAGATCATTTGGAAGAACTGGCAATTGACCCGCGCTCATTTGATTTCGACCACCCAATCAACAAACGCCCCAATCACCATTTTGGTACTTGGGACGAGCATATCGTGGATAATCGCGGTTACTACACGCGTTTTATCATCCACCAAGTCACATTAAATTCGCTGTTGCGACGCATAGATGAATTGGAGCCAAACGAGGACTACGACCCAGACCAAATCATGTTCGAGGCTGCTGCCGCGCTGGCGGGCACGATGCTAATGGGGTCCGGAATCAGCGGAGGTGCTCCTGGTGCCTACGATTCAAATACTTCGTTGGGCTCGCTGCTTCCTACCATCGCTGGATATCGCGACTCGTTTTATAGCTCGCTAATCGAGAAGATTGACCCAAAGCATCGCCAGCATCTAGAAAAAGAATCGCAGGTTAAGAAACAGATTTTTGGTGGCGTCCGTCAGCACTTGAACGCTCAACTTGCCACCCGCCGCGCGTATCAATTGGTCAACTGCAGGCTAGCTTCGATCTTTGCCCGCATGGGTTTCCCGGATGCGGCAAAGGAGCAGTCGGAACTCGTGCCGGTCGCATCAGCTCGGATCATTTGCCAAATTGACTGCCTCCTGAGTGAGGCCAACCGAGCAATAAAAGATGGGGAACTCTCCGAAGCGCTCAAACGCATTCCGGAAGTCAAGCAATTGCTCAAACGGGGTATCCAGTGTGGCGCCATCGTCGACCCATGGAACATCATCGGCTTCGACGGCAACTACAGCCTGTTTCCGGCAATCGAAAACTCGGTGCGTGATCATCGCGCCTTTGAATTGGTGGATTTGGTCGAGTGCATAATGGCCATTTGTTCCAAACTGTGGAGTGAAGCGGCCGCGCTGGACCAAGAAGAGATCTCCGAGCAGATCCGCGAAGAGTTTTCCTCGCTGGTCGATTGGTGGCGACCATTCGCCGCACACGAAGTAATGTCAATGGACGCCGTCGACGGCCGTGACATTTTCCAAGCAGCCGAACTGGTGGCACAAGCATTGCGATTGTGGCATCGAGGCGGCGCCGAAACTGGTGACATTAGCTTTTGGGCTGGCCACGCAGATCTATTTGATTCCCCCAAGGCGTACACGCTGGTCATCGATTCATTGATCCAGCGAGAAGATTACTCGACGGCCATGGCGCTGCTGATTCACTGGCTCAGCCAAGCCAGCGTAGTTGGACTGCAACAAGCCGACAGTTCATTTCACAACCTGGCCTTCCGCTGGGTTGTTGAACAGAAAAAATTGTTGCTGGCCAACGGCAATAGCTCTGATGTGGGAGAATCTGGTCCGTCGAAGTCAGCACCCGACCAATCGCCAGAGACGATCTGGAATCGAATCGCCAAATTTTATGACTTTATCGAAGCCAACGCGGAACAGTATTGGGTTGTCCCAGATTTTACTTTAGACCGCTTGGCCTCTGGCTCGAGCCGCGCTGAAGATTTGGCTACTGAAATCGACAAACAGGATATTGATGGGGAGGACGAAGAGGAAGAAGCATCGCTCTTCAGCGCCGCCTACGAGAATGTCACCTTCAGTGATTCAGCCGACGATGGAAACGAAGGTGAAATTTACGACACTCGTGGCTCTTCGAACGAGGCACTTGAAGCTGAGGCCGACCGTGTCATGGACCGGTTGGAATTTTTGGGAACCGTTGCCAGCTATTGGCGAATTGCGGCGACCATCCCGTTGCCGGTTGATCGTGAGAGCGGTCCGCCGAACCTGTCGCCGACTGATAAAGAACACCTGCAAAAGAAACGCCAAACCGTTCGTAGCTGGCTGGATCAAGCAAACCGCAATTTCGAAAAACTGACTGCCCTCGGCGAGACAATCAGCCGCTACAAAATCCCTCGCAACGGAATCGACCAAGATTCGATGTTGCAGTACGACCAAAACCGCCTGTACAAAGAATCGCTGACCGATCAGTCAATCCTCACATGTGTGGAAACCGAGAATGCGATGCGCACTCTCGAAGCTGTCGTGCGGGCCATCGATATTTTACTTGCCCCTGAAGACAACCCTGTCGACCAACTTACTGAGTATGACGCTACCGAAGCGGACTGCGATAGCTCTTCCCCGCGCGCGTTGATCGAAACTTACGCGGGCATCTTACTTAAGGACAATGATCGTATCGTAGCCGTTTTCGATGAACTGAAAGACTACTTCAACGACCGTACGACCCTGTACGTGCCTCTGTCTAAAGGCGGGCGACCGCGCAGCATCGTAAACGCGCGTGTAACACAAACGGCGTTGTTGGATCTTATGCGATCGTTCCCAGCCATTGGTCTGCTGACGCCCACGTTTGAACTGACGCAGACAGCGTTGGACATGGAACGCAATCAACCTCCGCTACCAGGCGCAGTGACTGAGTACGATGAGATGTTTGAGATCGCGTTTACGTCCATGGTGGAATCGGTTGTCGCTTCGACCGAGGAATATGAAGTTTATCTCAGCGGGACCGACAGGCCCGAAAAAGAGGTGATCGCTCAAAAAGAAAGCGTGCTATTCGATTGTATCGAAATGTTGACTGAATCAATGCTGATCCTGTGGCTTAAGCACAGTCAGACATTGCGATTGAGCGTGATGGAGAAGGTCCACAAACAAGCGTCGATGAGCGAGCTAGTTAAGTTCATCACCAATTACGGCGGGGATCTGTTTACGCAAAACTTCTTGCACGTGGGTAACATTCGAGCCATCCTTCATCAGGGAGTCGGCGATTGGCTGACGCAGGTTCAAGAGTCGTATGACCCGCCGGACATCGCGTTGTTTCGAGACCTAGGCACAAAGTTGCCCATGAAGAAAGCCGTGCGTTATCTGACGCTGGTTCTCGAAGGCGTTTTGGAAAACTTCAACGAGTACCGGGACTACAACACGACAACGACCCAGTCCGATGATGGTGCGCTGTTGCATATGTTTTTCCAATTTCTGATTTTGCGAAGTCGCTATGACCGGGTCTGTTGGAATCTCAATCCTGTCGTGTGGGCTCACAGAATCCTAGTTCGACGCCAACAAAGCTCAGTAGCGCGGATGTGGCGGAAGTCGCTCAAAATGCGTGTCGGATCCGAAGCGCAACGGTACGTCGAATCGCTCAATGTACTGCGGCAGGAATATTCGATACAAATGAACTCTATCGGTCGCAGGATTGAGGGGCGCTTCGGGTCGGAGATGCAAATCGATCGCCTGACCGCGTTGGTGAAACCGGCCATGGCCGAAGGTACATCAGCCGAAAAGGCATTCAATCTTCTGCATCAAGAGGCCAAAGCGTTTTCCCGAACCACGTTGGGGGTGGGCGTCGATCTGCCGGCTTGGCTGGCGGCGCTTGAAAACGAAGTCCAACAACGCTTGCTTCCTGTGCGGCTTAGAACGCATCAGACCTCACAGCACTGGGGCCAGAAACGTGTCCTTCCCATCGCCAATTTACGCGAGCAGTTGGAAGAGTTGCCCCGCCGCAATCCAGATCAAAGATAGTTCGCCGGCGAGCGTCGTATCCTGTAGCGATTCGGACCCGATTTTCCGCTGCCGATCTCGAAAGAGATTGGCAGTGCGTACTATGAGCAAATTCGCCGATCTCCTGCGAGATCGGTTCCTAAACGAGGGCGCGGCACTAACGCTAAACCAGAACCAAACTCTCTAGCAACAGCCGCAGCTTCCGCAACTCTCCATCGTGATCGATCTCGGGATCGTCGGTCGGTTGAATGTCGACGCAAAGAGCCCTCTGGTATTTTACAGCACGCAACTGGCTGATGATCCGGCCATAATCAACAACACCTTGGCCCACTCGGACTTGCAGCTTGTCGCCGGTCGAATCGCTCCGGAGCTTGTGCACGCGCCTGGAGCCGAATC
>CAYTPS010000068.1:16304-16839 GCA_964439245.1 uncultured Pirellulaceae bacterium
CGTTATGCACATACTCCATCAATTTGTCGTAGGCCGTGGTCTCCGGATTGCCCAGCATGTAGTGACTGGGATCCAGAGACAGCCCTAGCCCTTTGACGTGCCCACAGATAACACCAACGGTGTCGGGGTCCGACGACAGGTTGCCTTGACGGGTGCGCATCGCGACGCGCACGCCATGCCTTTCGGCAATCTTCACGAGGCTCTTGTATCTTTCGACCTCCTCATTGAATGGAGTACCTTGCTCGCCAGACTCAACGGTCAGCGTCACGATTTTGGCCGCCTTGGCCAATTCGCAGCATTTGGTAAATGTCTCTAGGTAGTCACTGGCTTCCGTGTCAATTTCAACACTCAGCCCCGTCACCACCAAGCGTCTTGTCTCGAGGCAGGTGTCCAATGCCTTCTGAAAATCGTTCACGATTTCCGACGGCTTCAAATGATTGCTGTCTTCGCTGACATGGATATCGATGTGTGAAAATTCAAGATGGGCAAGTTTCTCGATGGCTTGATCAAGTGGCAGATCGGGATAGCATTGCGT
>CAYTPS010000069.1:0-10903 GCA_964439245.1 uncultured Pirellulaceae bacterium
ATCCGTACGCGAAGTACTACCTCATACGGCTCCTCCAGCCAATCGAGCGCGAAAGCGGTCTTTGGGATAGGGATGCAGGATCTTGGGTTGCCGAAGGTAGCGATCAACAAGTCGATTCATCCGATCCCATGGCCACGCCGCACGACCCTTCTGACTGCGACGACGCAGTTGGTGGAGCCATAGCTTGGTAACCTCAGTCACGAACTCATCCAGCCGACGATAGTTATCAGCAACGGCATGGTAGCCCAGCCACCCCCGAATCACGCTCGCCAACCAACGCCCCGTCTTGCCGACACTGTCGTGACGACGTTGACGAAGCTTCACTTTAATCGCCGCCAGCGTTCGGCTGAATCGCTTACGACACGTTCGTCGCCAAAGAACAAAGCGTTTGCGCCCCCGAGTCTTCCCGCAGATATGCTTGAAGTCAAGAAAGTCAAACGTTTTGCACTTCCCCAGACCCGCACGTTCCCGCCGGGCCGACGCAGCGCGTCTAAACTCGACAAGACGCGTTTTCTCTGGATGAAGTTTCAAACCGAACTTCGTCAAGCGTTGCTTCAGTGCTTCGAGACAAGCCCGTGCGTCTGATTCGTTTTCGAAACCGATCACGAAGTCATCCGCATATCGCACCACCACACAGTTACCGCTTGAGTGGCTTTTCCGCCACCAGTTAATCCACTGATCAAACACGTAGTGCAAGAACACGTTCGCCAATAAAGGCGAAATCACAGATCCCTGTGGCGTTCCTTTGCCGGTATCGGACCAGTCTGCATCTTCGATGATACCAGCGTTTAACCAACGCCGAATCAATCGAATCATCCGCTTGTCGCCGATACGATGTTCCAGAAATTTGACCAACCACTCACGGTCGATCTCGTCAAAGAAACCCTTGATATCAGCGTCTAAAACCCAATTCACCTTTTTCTCAGAAATCGCATACGCCAGCGCATCGAGTGCGTCATGCGGTTTGCGACCGGGACGAAAGCCGTAACTGAAACCGAGAAAATCTTCCTCGTAGACACACTGAAGCACGTTGCGAACCGCGTGTTGGACGATTTTGTCCTCCAACGCCGCGATCCCCAGTGGCCGCATGCGACCATCGGGCTTCGGAATGTATACCCGGCGAGAAGGTTTGGCCCTGTAGGCTCCCCGGTGAATTCGACCGTGAAGTTCGTCGATACGTTCATCAAGGCCTATCTCGTATTCTTGCCAGGTGATCTGGTCGACACCAACGGCTGCGTTCTTCTTGAGCTGGTAGAAGCTCATCAGTAACGACCGAAAGTTGACATGATGCAGCAAGGCGGTGAACTTGAGATGGCGGCTCTGGCGAGCCGCCTCGCGCACGCCGGGCAATCCGTTTGACCTGCGCTGGTTCCGGCTCGGAGTCCGGGCGAGGTTGGACGGCACGGCGTTCTCAACTATTGAGAGCCTACCCTCGGCCGACTCCGCGGATGCCTTCAGTTGCATCGTTGTTCGTCGGATTCGGTGGTACTATGCTCTCATCTGAATTCCCGTCAGCGTTCATATTCGCATTACCTCCAGTGGAGTTTTCGAATCGTTCTTTTCTTTGGCAAGCTTGTCAAAGAGAAGAAGCTGATGGGACCTCCCGGTTCTCGCGCTTGGAATGTCTCCAGCATGCCAGGGTCTACGACTCCGCCGCGTCGTCGTAATGCTTGCCAATAACGCATGACTCAGTGTTGCCTTCTCCGAGCCTGAACAGGATCGGCACGCGAAAGGGAACGGATTTCGGAGCTCAATGGCTGGCCTGCATGGACCTTCTACACGGACGCTCAAGACAGACGTGTTACCACAACCACCCCTCCGCTGAAGGCCGAAATCGATGGCTAATCGTTTTTCGTAAGACTCTTTCATTCTCTATTCCAAGCCGGTTTATCCCGGCACTCTCAGACTTGGTTTTCGGTTTTTGTTGTGGTAGACCTTAGGAATCAGTTGTGTCTTCTTGGGGATCAAGATCGGGTCAGGCTACTTTGTTTGTCACTTGGGTACTTCAAATTTATCAGGAAAAATTGGTAGTGAAGCTCTGCTTCATTGACGTCAGCTTGACCGTCAACGGTACGGCAAACTGCGAACCAAGGTATCAGATTTCTTTTTCGTACATCTGAAGGGTCCGGCAGCGACTTAAATCCACGCTGCGCTCGATTGCACGCAGCGATTTAACGTTGTCCTCCAGCACCCAAGAGAACTCCCACTCTTTATAAGCATGACGCGTGTTGACCAGACGATTGATCAACAGCATGGCGATTCCCTTGTTGCGAAACGACGGATCAACACCTAACGCGATTACCCGTCCTCTTGGAATAAATCGAAGCCAAAACAACAGCTCTAATTTGCGCAGAAGGTCATTCTTAAAGAACGTCTTTTGCAGTGCCCAGTTGACGTCCGGAATGGTAATGATGAACCCAACGAGCTTGCCTTCGTACCGAGCCACATAAAACATGTCGTAGCGAATAACTGATCTGATATTTCGAATCATCGTATCCACTTCGCCGGCCGTCATTGGGACAAAGCCCCATCCCTCGCTACGAACGGCATTAGCAAGTTGATTCACTTCACGCACAGTGCCTTCAAACGTCGCTTTAGTGACATGGTTAATTTCAAGATCTGGAAACCGCTTTTTCACCCGCTTTTCAAACTTGGCGAGTTTCGCGTATTTCACTTCGTGAGCGCTATCGTCGGATTGTATCTCAAAAGCGTAAAAGGATTTCGCGACTTCAAAACCACAGGCCTTCAGCAGATCATCGTAATATTTGAACGAGTGGTTCATCATCACGGTGGGACGATTCTCGTTACCCTCAACGACAACACCGAACTCGGCCTTCATCGAGGGACTGACGGGGCCTCGCATCGAAGTCTTTCCACGCTCGGCAAGCCAAAGCCGAGCTACATCAATTAAGCGTCTGGCGACCTCTACGTCGTCGATACATTCAAAGAACCCAAAGAACCCAACATCGTCTTGGCAATGTTGATTGTGCAGATCGTCGACGATCGCAACAATACGGCCGACGCATTGCTCATTTTCAAAACACACCCATTTTTGATGTGTCGCATGTTCAAAAAACGCGTTTTTCTCGACATCCAATGTACCGCGTGCCATTGACCGCAGTGGCTCGACCGCGGCAGGATCATTTCGATACAGCCACGATTTAAACGTGAAGAAAGTTTCCTCGTCAGCAGGCGTCTCCACGGGTCGCACTAGAAGGGTGCGTTCTGACTCGGTCATGAAATTCCTTGTGGATCATTGAAGACTTGTTGGTTAGGAAATGCCCAACCGACCAGCTGTCGGAACAAATCAAGCGTTGGTAGAGAAGTCTACTCTTGCGCGTTGAGCATTGGGCTGGTCGCCTTCTGCGCTGCAGCACTGTTGCTCTCATGCAAGGGAATCTGCCGAGACACATCCACGATCGCATCGACCAATCGCTGCATCTGTTCGGTAGTATGCAGCGCGCTTGCTGTGATTCGAATGATAGACGTTCCGTATGGCACCGCAGGGTACATGACGTTATTCACGATGATTTTGTGCTCGCGTTCAAGCGTTTTTACAGCCGCAAGAGCTGTCATGCCGCGCGTAAAAATTGACGTCACCGCCCCTTGCGGGTTTCCAATCTCGAAACCGGCTTCAGTCAGCCCCGTCCGCAGAACATTCAAATTACTCCAAAGCTGTTCACGGCGTTCAGGCATTGCCTGCATCAGCTCTAGTGATTTAATGGTTGCATTGGTGATACAACCGGGCAGAGCCTTGGTCAGAACAAATCCGGGAGAAACGTATTTGATGTAGTCCAATACTTTCTGAGGACCACACAGGTAACCGCCAAAGGTGCCGAACGACTTGGCAAAAGTACCTCCATGCAAATCAATTTCATCTTCCACCCCAAAGAACTCGGGAGTGCCCCGGCCATTATCCCCAAGAATCCCCGTACCATGAGCATCGTCAACAAACAAGCGCGCTTGGTATTTGTGCTTTAGTTCCACCAACTTGTCCAAGGGTGCCAAATCGCCCGTCATACCATAGACGCCGTCTACAGCAATCATTTTTGGTTGGTCCAACGGACACTTTTTGAGCTGGTCTTCTAGCTCGTCGAGATCGTTGTGTCCGAACCAGTACGCTTCGCCTTTGCACAATTTAGCGCCGTCAGAGATGCAGCCATGAGCGTATTTGTCGACAAACACTTTCTCGCCGCGCTCAACCATGCAGGCGACGGTTCCCGTCATCGCCCCAAGGCCCAAATTGAATACCAACGCCCCTTCCGTCCGACGGTAAGCCGCCAGTTTAGATTCGAGTTCTAGGTGCATCGCGGTATTGCCCGTCAGCGGACGCGCTCCCAGCGGCGTCCCGCCTCCCGCTGTTTCCACCACTTCCGAGGCAGCTCGAATTACATCTGGATGAGTGGCTAGTCCCAAGTAGTCGTTGGTCGCGACTTGAAGATAGGTCTCACCTTTGAAAGTAACCTCAGGCAGACAATTGACGACCGGCAACTCTCGAAAAAACGTGGCAACGCCATCTTCAAAATGCTCCCCGGTGAGCTTGCCAATCCGGTCCCAAAATTTGTCGCATTTGTCGTAAAGGTCGGCCATTCGGTATTCCAGATGTTCCAAGGTCGTGTTGCGATATTGCAAAACTAAGAGTTTAATCGGCTGAAAAGTGTTTGCAAAGCCATCCCATATCACGACTTTTCCCGCTAAAACGACCTCATTTTGAAGCAACTTCACGGCCAACTTTCGATAGTGACTTTGCTTAGCCATGCCCGTGATAATCAGCCAATGCTGCAACGAGATAACTTGTTTGGCCTACCTTTCCCAAGAGAAAGCTGTGGGTTTCCCAACACATATGGCCCCTTAATTGGTTTTACTTACACTTGTGTTTCCTCAATGCGAATCGAGAACCCTTTATCGGCAATTATAAGGGGGCGCTAGGCAACCCAATTAAATGCCCCCAGATCTTTGCTCGGATTCGCTAAATCGAGCTTGTCGAAGAGTGTAAACTGCAAATAATTGGAGCAACAAAAGGATCTGTTGGCTTACCCCCAAAGCCGCCTCCCGTTACAACGGACTGTACAAACGTCGAAGGCCTCTATCATAGAATTTTTCAATTTGAAAATTCCCGCGTGTCGTACGCGATGTCTTAATGGCCTCTCACCCCACCATTCGGCGTTCCTATCCCCACCTTAATGCAGGAAAATTTGATGAGAAACACCTTCGTACTCTGGAACGACGAGGCTGCCGGTCGCCTAATTAAATTCGCTGTCGATTACACGATTGAGGGAGATATGCTTCATGTTCTTGAACTGACTCCAACTGAAGTATCGATCTTGAATGTGGTTTCGCGCACGGTTGAGAAGAAGATTGTGGTACATACTAAACGAGCGAAAAATCTGTTGAAGAGTCGTTTTATCGACGCCGGGATGCTGACGAAATTAGTAGATCGCATTGCCCAAAACCATGATCTTACGGTGGTGAGCCAAACCAACCACTAATTGAACCGATTGCGGGCGGCAATCAAAAAGCAATTCATTTTTTCCAAAGACACATTATCCGTTTTGCAGTTTGCCATCTCGAACATGGCATTCAACCTGCACACCCTTCGAAGTAATACCTCCTTTTAGCTTGGGTTACTGCAAAACAGATAGAGAGAAAAGTTCGGCGAATCACAAGTCGTCAGCCCACGAACAAGCTGGCTTCGTCGAACTTCTCTCTTTTTTTGTGCGCTGGCTGACTTGGAATGTCCTGCAGATCGGCAGTCGGTCTGACAGGGGCACTGCTATAGGACGTTCGAAAATCTCGTGCTGTACCCAAAACGGTTTTCGTTCGTAGAATATGTGTTCAATTACCCTGGGAACAACCATATCACCCAGAAGATCTACCCCACAAGGAAATCGGGGTGTCGAAGATACTTTCACGTGAACGAAGCAAGATTGAATTTGCCAAGGCGAAGCAACTGATGCCCGGTGGCGTCAACAGTGCGGCCAGAGCGTTTGGCGCAGTGGGAGGTGACCCGGTCGTTTTCCGAGAGGGCGAGGGCGCTTACCTGACCGATGTCGACGGCAACCAATACATCGACTACATCGGATCTTGGGGACCGATGATCTTGGGGCATCAATTCCCTCCCGTTAAAGAAGCAGTGCACGCCGCGGTGGAACGCGGCACCAGCTTCGGCGCTCCTACTGTCGCCGAAAACGAACTAGCGGAATTGATTATCGAGGCGGTCCCTTCGGTCGAAATGGTGCGACTGGTCAACTCAGGCACCGAGGCAACCATGAGCGCCATTCGCCTTGCTCGGGGATACACTGGACGTGATCTAATCGTGAAATTCTCCGGCAACTATCACGGCCATGTTGATTCTCTATTGGTGGCTGCCGGAAGTGCAGCTGCGACATTGGCTGTTCCTAATTCTCCTGGTGTCACGGCAGGCACCAGCAAGGATACTCTTATCCTTGAATACAATGACCCGCAGGGATTAGAACAAGCATTTAAGCAACATGCAGCCAAGATCGCCGCAGTTATCCTAGAGCCGGTCTGCGGGAATATGGGTTGTGTCACTCCCACAGCCGACTTTCTGAAATCTCTGCGAGAGATCACGCAAGCTGATGGAGCTTTATTGATTTTCGACGAAGTCATGTGTGGGTTTCGTGTTGCCTTTGGAGGTGCTCAATCTCTGTTCGGTGTGACGCCCGACCTGACAACGATGGGCAAGATCGTCGGCGGTGGACTTCCGCTCGGGGCATTTGGTGGAAAACGCGACATCATGGAGCACGTGCTTCCCGCTGGCAAAGTATTTCAGGCCGGAACACTCAGCGGCAACCCTATCGCAACGGCTGCTGGAATCGCGATGTTGACCGCACTACGTGACACGCCGCCGTATGAAAGACTAGAGGTGATCAGTCAGCGACTGGAAAGCGGATTGGCCGAGGCCGCATCGTCAGCGGGAATCGAACACACCATCAATCGCGTCGGCAGCATGATGACGCTGTTCTTTTCCAAAGAACCAGTAACCTCTTGGAAATCGGCCTCTCAATGCGACACCGACAAGTTCTCAAAGTACTTCTGGGGCTTAATCGAGCGCGGCGTTTACATGCCCTGTAGTCAATTCGAGGCACTCTTTGTCTCCAACTCTCACACTGAACAAAATATTGATGACACTATCGCGGCAGCCAAAGAGGTCTTCTCGCAATGGTAATCAAGAAGCCTAAACCACTCATTTGCTTTTCGGCAATCTGGAGCTCGTTGTTCTTTACCTGGATCGGCTTGGGGGTGTTGGTGGGATGCGGAACGACAAGTCTTGAAGCCCCAACAAATGCCGAAGAAAACAGCGTCGAGGTAACCGCAAAAAGTGTTGTCGCCGAAGAGAACTTTAACGTGGAGTTTCTGTCATGGAATCTTGAGTCAGAGGGAAGCGATCCGACGGTAATCGGAGCGCAGTTGGCCGAGATGAAACGATACGACATCTATGCGTTTTCGGAGGTGCTCCCGGCAGGTGCCGAGACTTTCGAGTCATCCCTTGGTAAGAAGTACGTTTCTGTGATCTCCGAATCAGGATTCAACGACAGATTGGCAATATTCTACGACCGAACAAAATTCGAAGAAGTTAAACGCTTCGAGATTCAAGAGATCAACTACCAATACCGTTATCGGGCCCCATTGGTGGTGCACCTTAAACACACTGCCACGTCGGTTGAGTTCTTGGTGATGAACAATCATCTGGCACGCGGCAAGGCGCCAGTTCGCCAGGAACAGGCGACACAATTGGTTCAATGGGCTAGAACACAATTGATGCCAGTGGTTGCTCTGGGCGACTACAACTTTGACTACGTATTCGAGACCAACAAGGGAAACCCTGCGTTTTCGAACATGCTTAAAGACAACGTCTGGCAATGGGTTAAACCCGAAGAGTGGATCGACACCAACTGGTATGACGATCCCAGAAATCCAGACGGAAAGGATGACTATCCAGGCAGCATGCTGGATTTTGCATTTGTATCTGGACCCGCGAAGGCTTGGAAGAAACGCTGCCGAGTGATTGTCAGGGAAGGAGATTTCCCGGACGACGAACTTACCAGTGACCACCGTCCGTTTGAGCTAATCCTTGCGGCAACCTCGGAAAACTGAGCTGCCCAAAGTTGTGCTGAATCATGACAGCTTTTTGGCCTCAGACACCCATTTCTCGATTCGGTTACTTTTACAACTCAGCTTATCGGCGTAGCTATCGATGTCCTGCTTGGACCAGGCTGCAATCTCTTGAAAGGTCTTCACGCCCGCTTTATATAACTGCTCACGAGATTTCGGCCCAACACCGTTGATCTCCGTCAGGTCATCGCATCCCTCGGGAATTGCCTGCGCCTTTGATCGACTAGTCGCTTTCCTTGCACCGGATTTTATCTTAGCAGTTGCTTCCGCCAATTTCGCAGACATGTTTTTATTCTCATCAACAAGTGCGTGGATCTGTTGATTCTGCGATTCTAGTTGCTCGAGAATTCTTTCTAGCTTGCCGTCCTTTTCGGCACTACCCTCATGTGCTGAGCTGTTCTCTTCGAGTCTTTTCTCAAGAGCAAGATTATCTTTCTCGACCGCCTCAAGCCCACGCTGTAAGGCCCCGAGTTGTTTATTAAGACGCTCATTCTTATCTGCAATTGCGTTAATGTGATTTAGCTGCTGCAGCAAGCCTTCATTCTTCTGCGTCAATGCCATCCGTTGGACCGATTCCTTGGCCAGTCTATCGTTAGTTTCACTTAGTTGGAGCGCGACCTGTTTGCTTTCTTCGATTTGGTCCTCCAGCAGCTTGATACGCTGCTGCCCAGTCGCATAACTCTGACGCATCTCCGCGAGCGCTGCTTTCTCTTGATTAAGCTCTTCAGTGATCTGCTCAAACTTCCCTGAACGCTCACGGACCACATTCACCTGTTCTGTCAGTTGGGCCACACGCTCCTTCAATGTCGCATTCTCCTCCTTCGCGCCAACAACCGACTCTGTTTGAGCTACCAACTTCTGTTGGAGGGACTCTAGCTTCTCGGTTTCAACAACACGGCTACTGAGCTGTTGCTCGAGCCCCGCGACGCGTTGAGCCAAAATAGAATTCTGCTCCTTGGAGTCTCGAAGCTTTTCAATTTCCTCACTTAGCCGCAAGCTAATTTCGTCGGCACCGTCCCTATTCGAGTTGGACTGTTCCAATTGTTTTTCTAGCTGGGCAACTCGTTCGGTCAGTTGGGCGTTCTGACGAGCGGTTTCCTCGCTGCTGGAGCGTGTTTGCTCAAGCTTCGAATTGAGCACCCCACGTTCCTCACCCAATTTGGCAACGCTGGCAAGTGCTTCTTCCAGCTGCCCATAACTCAACGCGCCAGCCTTCTGCTTCAAGTCGTCGAACGAAGTCTCCAGTTGTGATTTTTCATTGATCGTGCGGTCGAGTTTCGTTTGCGTTTCATTCAGTTGCTCCTCGTGCTTCGCCAAAATTGCCCGATGATTGTCCTCGTTGGCAATCATTTCAGCTACCTTCGCTTGAGAATCAGCCAATGATTCTTTAGCAGTTCCCAGTTCGGCAGTCAGCCGATCGTTTTCTTTACTCGTGGACTCTATCTCTAACTCTAGATCCGCGGCCTTTTGCGCCCACTCTTTCTCAAGAGCCGTTGCAGCCGAAACTTTCTCCTGCGCCGCCCCGAGTTTCCCAGCAAGTTCCTTTGCTACTCCATGCTCTTGTCCCAACTTCTCTCGAAAACTCGTCAGCTGAAGATTCAGATCTTCGTTAGCCACTTTGCTGTCTGCAAGTTGCTGTTGGAGTTCGTCAAATTCCTCTGACGACACGGCAGAATCAATCTGAGCCGCGGTCTCTTTCCGCAAATCTCGAAGCGCCATCGCGACGTCAGTACGTTGTTGCTCAGCTTCAACCAGCATCGCTTCGGTTCTTTTCCTGAGCTCAAGCTCGGCTTCATATTGCTCCTTCAGCTGCTGCAACTGGACAGAGTCCTCAGGTGACGCGGCAGCTTCTTGCTCGCTGGCCTTCTCAAGCTTTTTTATCTGTTCACGAAGCTCTTCAGCTTCGGATTGCAGTCTCTCATTTTTTGCCGCTGTTTCCTTCGCCTGCGACTTCAACGCAGCGATCTCCGTTTCAAGTTTCCCCACCTCTTCGTTACTGGCTGACGTGTCATCCAACTTCGTAGCGATTTCCAGCTTCTCTTTTTCTAGCGCCGCAACACTGGATTCCGCTGCCGAAAGTTTCGATTCTAATTCAGACGCCTTTTCCTCTGCGTCCTGCAGCTTGGCCTCAAGCTCATCGGCACGCTGCAACTGCGCTTCCTTCGACGCATCAGAATTGAGTTGAGTCGTTTTCAAGTCCTGCAGTTCCGACTTGAGACGATCTAGCTCTGCTGATGAAACCGCGTCAGATTCCAACTTCGCCTTGAGGGTCTTTATCTCAGCTTGGTGTGAAACAATCTCCGCCGCACTTTTCTGTTGCTTCTCTAACAACTGAGTCAACTGTTCACGCAACTCGTCTGGAGCGGCTTCTTGGTCTATGTTCGAATCATCAGCCCCCTTGGTGGCCAGCAGAGCCCCTAGCCCTGCTGCAAGACCGCCGGCAGCAGCAGTAAAAGCGTCAGCCACAGACGGTTGCTGATCATTCAAATCGACATCCTCAAGATCACTGACGTCGTCGGCTTCGACCAAGACGTCCTGGCTGTCGGAAGATGCCACTTCATCAGCAGATGCTGGCTGTTCATCAAGATTCGAGGAGACGACCTCTTCGACTTCGCCCTCAAGTTCCTCGCCTAACATTTCCGCAGCCTTTTTTTCTGGAGCCTCTTCGTCTTCGAGATCGAACACGAATTCGTCGGGGTCGTCATCCAACGCAACTGTTGTCTCTGAATCGACCGGCTCATCAACACTGGGTGACTCCGATGATGAG
>CAYTPS010000069.1:10913-16821 GCA_964439245.1 uncultured Pirellulaceae bacterium
CTCCAAGGCTTTCATCTGATTCGACGGCACCATCTTCTTCGTCAAGCAACATGTCGAAAAAGTCTTCGTCATCTTCATCTAACGACTGTTTCTCCACCGGCTGTTCTACCTCGGCGTCTGCTTTTGGCAGAGGCTGATCGGCCGCTTCCTGAACGTCAGACGCTAAACTCTCAGCGTCAGTTTCTTCGGTCTCTTCGGCAAATAGGTCAAGGAAATCGTCGTCTTCGTCCGCCCCGTCTGGCCCAACCTGGCCATCTTCACTCTCACTGTCTTCTAGTATCAAGTCTTCTAATTCATCTGAAATGGCCGAATCTGTCGCATCAGACTCTATGGTCTCATTGATTTTCAAATCGAGAAAATCGTCGTCATCGTCGGCTTCAACGGGACTTGGCGGATCGACTTCAACCCCGCCACTTTGAAGAGAGGCGTCTGTGATTTCCTCTGAAATTTCCACCACTCCATCGGCGTCGTCCTCTTCAGAATCCCCCAACACGAGTTCGAGAAAATCGCCATCCGTTTCATCGTCGGATTCCGAGCTGGAAGCAGTCTCTCCAAGATCAAGAATGTCGGACTGTTCGGCGACATCTAAAGCTTCACTATTGCTATCAGAGGCCTTCGATTCACTGGCAACCTTCTTTGTCTCAGATGTTTCCTGTTTCTTAAAGCGGTCCGACTTTTTGAAAGAACCCGTCGTCTTAATTCTTGGGCGACCGGGGTCCTTCTTTCCCACCTTGCTCTTTAGAAAAGGAAAGCACAACAAAGGTAAAAGAATAATCGCCGCTAACGGAAGGTACCAATTGTCAATCAGCCAGCCTAGCCAATCGGTACTGTTTGAATTCGCGGAATTGTTGGCAGGAGGTGATGGGGGAATCTTAGTAGGCGTTTGATCGGAGGTTGCCGGCTTGACCGGCGTCTCTGATGTCTCCTCTGTCTCCGGCGGTTGAACTCTCTTCACCTCCGGAAGGTTCATGGGAGGGAGCGCTGTTGCATTGGGAGTTCCTTGTAGATCTGCAGTCGCTTCAGAATCTTGCTGATCGTCTTCGTCTGGAATTTCATCAAAGGGATTGCCAGAAGAAGTCGTTGCCTCCAAAGCGGCCGATTGACTTGGTACCTGAGTCCCTTCATCCGAAGTCGCTACCCCTGCAAAAGGATTTGCAGTTGCCGGTTTTGATTCTTTAAAAGGATCTGATTGCGCAAGGGTGGCGGTAGAGTCAAGGAACAGGATCAGTAAGACAAACAGGAATCCAGAAACAAAGTGATTTCGCGCTAAAAATGGATTGGTTGTCTGAAGGTCGTTGTTGGAAGTGCGACACATAGAGATTCTCAAGTAACGGCTGTTCGTGTGGGGAGTTGTCTGCCACTGATGTTTATGCAATGGCGGGTTCCCAGACGTGTTCCGGTTAGCCCGAGCGGACCAAGAAAGTCGGTTTTGAGAACTGGATTCAAACTCCAAAGTGGTAATTTTCTATTGTATTCACAATCTATCCAAATTTATTGTGGCTTGCAAAATACCTCAGGAAATCCGATGATTTACCTCCAGACAGGGCTAATGCCCGGGGACTTTGCCAATCAGATTATCTGGAGGAGTAAGAATTCCTTCCAGTTGACGCTTTGAGGGCCAACCTCGCCTCTCAATAATTGCAATTTGGTCATTCCCGGTTAAAATTCTGCGGCAGGCATGACATTACGTGCCTCAATATCGAGAAAAATCCGTGAGAACACTGTTCAAGCGAAGTACCACCGAATTTATCACAGGATAGAGTTTTGAAATCTGCGTTCGTTGATTCGTCTCAATTTGACCACGACAATATTGTGGTTGACAAAGAGGCCATTGAAAAAATCAACCCCCATCGGCATGAACTGGCCCTACTGGACGGCATATTGCTGATGAATCATGACTTCGCGGTGGGTTTCAAGGACATTCAGGAAGATGCCTTTTGGGTTCGTGGGCACTTTCCTGATAAACCCATTATGCCCGGAGTTCTCGTTTGCGAATGTGCCGCGCAACTCTCCTGCTACTTTGCCATGGATAACAAAATGGTAGACAATGGAGGCTACGTTGGCTTGGGAGGCCTTGAAGGGGTTCGTTTCCGGGGGCCTGTTGTTCCCGGCGACCGTTTGGTTGTGATGCTGCGTCGCGGTAAGGTCCGCAAGAACGCCATGTTCACCGCCGAGTTCCAAGGCTGGGTAAAAGACACTCTCGTTGTTGACGGATTGATCAAAGGCATCGTACTCAACGACGGCTAGACCAAAATTTCAGACAGTTACCGTGGAACACTTATGTGGCCACAAAAAAAGCGGCAGTAATCCTGCCGCTTTTCTTTTTGGCTTCTGCCTACCTCATGTCTTCAAAGTCTGGTCCCATGGCTCCCATGCCGCCAAATGGGTTCTTCGCCTTCTTTCTCTTCTTCCTTTTTCCATATTCGGCCTTCTCGTCGGGAGTACGAAGAGCATTTCTCACTAGATCTCGCTGCTCGATGTCATTGGTGACGCTAAACTGGCCGTCAGGTCCCATGACTAACGACTCACCCGGCAAGGAATATTGAATAGGCTCGCCCTTGGGCAAATCCAGTCGCTCCCCGCCCATCACATCCACCAAGGTCGCTCCAGTCTCAAAGTTTGCCTCTTCAAGGAAGTGAACTGACTGCGCCACTGGATGCATGATGGTAACTGGTTCTGCGAAATCCATTAGGTCACCCACTGAGAACGTTTCCTTGGCCGCCATTTCCATTCCACTTAAGTCGGGATTCTCGAGCTCAACCACAACATTTACCTTGGGTTCCTCAACTGGAATCTCGCTGTTACCCACCTTCGCCTTTCGAGGGGCTTCAATTGTGTCGGCAAAAAAGCCAGGACTTGATCCGCCAACAGTCACCGAAACGGGTTCACTCCACTTGGTCGGGCGAGCAAATCGAAGGTAATCAAACCCAATAGGCACCTGAACCTCGGTCGGTTTGTCAGAGCCGTCGTAGAACTCGGAAACGTAGAAAATTGGATCGCCATTCTCATCCTCTTCCTCCCGCATTAGCTTCAATCGATCTCGAACTCGCTGGTCTTGCATGGTGAAGTTGATGTCCGTCTTCTGGAAGATCTTCTTTTCGTCTTTCTTTTTTCCTCGTCGCCGGCCCATTCCCATGCCCATCATTTCTTCCATTCCGTCTCCCATGCCTCCCATTTCATTGAAACCACCGCGTGTCGCTTCAGGATCAGTCGCATTAGGATCTTTCAACCACAATCGAACACGGTATTCATACTTCATAGGCTTGTTCGGTGAGACTCGCATGTCAAAAAACCGCACCGCTTTGTAGTCACTTGCGGGCTCTAACGTAGGATCGGTTAACTCGGCATAGGCCGTCATGTCCATGCTGGTTCGTCCATCCCCACGCGGACCGTACATACCCATTCCCATCATATCCATCCCCTCCATGCCGCTCATATCGGGACCCATTCCCATCATTCCCATCATGCCGCCGCCACCGGATTTGACCAATGAACCCTTCTCTCGTCGCCCACCGTTTCTAAAGTTGTCAAACCGCTGGTCATCTTCGTCTTCCTCGGTTTTCTTCCCTTCCAAGGCATCCAGTGCGGCAGGTTCATTATCTTCAACCTCTTTCTTTTTGAAGACTCGGGGAGAGAGTTTTGAGTGGAGCACATACTTCGCGTAGTCCACACCCATGAGAGCGGGAATCGCATTAGTCAAATTGCTATCGAAGTTTTCCGGAGCGACAACTTCAGGCCCCGAAATAAAACTGCCCGGATTCCACTCTGCTTGATCGTAGTTAATCCACTCCGAAACATCTTCCCAATCCGATGGCTTGCCGTCGGCACCGATGGTTCTCTTTTGAACTTGCAAGAATTCATACTGCGGAAGATCTCGCTTGGGATAATAAGCCACGCTGTTAGCCAGAACCTGCTCCTGTTCCTTCCATAGTTTACGGTGTTCAACCAGAGCATTGACAACAACAACGTTACGCTTAATCGCCATTGAATTCCCTGCAGAAATGCCTATGTTCTTTGGGCGCAAGCCTCCTTCAGTCGCTTCCTGAACCCCGGGCAATCCGTGCCACTGGTCGACTTCAGCGGTCAGTTGAGGATCTTTGTCTTTTTCTCGTACTTTCTTTTTCTTCTTTTTCGGTCGAGGGCCGCCCATCATCGCAGCGTCCATCGCGTCGGCCATACCGCTCATCATGTCGTCTTCCATGCTATCCATGGAACGCGCGCTTTTCTGCTCTTCCTCGTCTGGATCGACCTGCCGTATCGCCATCGGCAACTCAAGAAGCGGATCTGAGTAGTCTTTGCTGTCCTCAAGCTTCACGGCAATCGTTGCTCGAATGACACCAGCCTCCAGATCAGTAACCAGGGGCAGGGGAGGGTCGGCACGAAGTTGCAACGCTTTAGGAATCATCGACAAACCAGCAATTTTGTAGCCCGCGGCATCAACCGGTTGACTTGCTTCCGCGATTCTCTCAGGGACCTGGGTGTCGCCCTTACGATAATCGGCAATCAATTCCCAGTTCGCTGCCTTACTAATATACGAAGACGCGTTCTTCGTTTCCGAAACAAGGCTGTCGGGAGTCTTGTCGTATTTGGTTGAACTCATTCCCAGGTAGAAAAGCAGTCCTAGCAACGCAAGCGAAATGCCAAAAATCACCTTTTCTATGTTATAGAAAAAGAAGTTCTTGATTGAGGCAGCATTGATTTTTGGAGTCTTCATTTTAAACCTACCAGCTAACGCAACTTAAATAACTTAAAACAACCACTTGATCACAGAACAATTATTGTTCACGCATCGCCACTGAATCCAGCGCGTCATCAGACTGCTCGTCTTCTCCATCTACCGGCAATCCTACTGCCTGTCGCAGATAGTTTTCACGAACCGGATTGTAGATCTTCACCACGCCGTAGAACTCAACGTCCACGTCGTAACTTAGGCGGGTCTCAACGTCTGTTGGCACCAGTGCTTCGAGCTTTTGTGCTTCCATTCCTGGCATTCCCTCCATCATCCCCCCCATCATCATCTCTGACATATCGCCCATCATGTCAGACATATCACCCATCATCATGCCGCCCATGCCATCAACATCCGCCGCCGATTTGTTCTCTGTTTTTCCACCGCGGGCCACAATTGGCACGACCACTTCCTCTCGGTTAATACGGAGTTGCAGAACTTCAAATTCAAAGGGCGAATTAGCACATAACGCTAATAAGGTATTGATCTTTCGCTCATCCATCTTTAACGCCAATCGAAACGGAACTCGTTTGCTAACGATCAATTCCAGATTCGTCTCGGGCAGTTCACTTCCGCCGACAACGTTACGAACCTCATCCGCACCAACGGGCTCAAGATCAACATTTACATAACGACCATGAAACGGACTTTCATCTCCGTCGATTGAAAATTCACCACTGCCACCTTCGCCATCGACGCCAAAACTATCATCGAAACTCATGTCGTCATAGCTGTCAAAATTTTCTTCACCGTCGAACGAATCAGAAACAATCAGCTTAGCTCCGCCAAGTCGCTTGTCAGGTTCCATGATCTCTCCCAAGCTTGCTAGAGCCTCTCTCCCGAAAGCGATATGCCTGATCTCCTTAATCACAGCCAAGTCGTTGGTGGTCGCATTGCCGTTGAGTTCACGAATAACGTTGAACATAGCCTCCAACAACCATACGTCCTGCTGCAACATATGCACTTGAAGTAGCGTAGGATCAACTGAAGCTTTGACGTTGTCATCCCAATTTTGAAACTCGGGCAACAGCGTGTTCCACAACTTCTGATTCCGTTCGTCCCAGATTACAGCGAACTTGTTACGTTCAATATCAAGTTCCATCCCCATTCCCATTCCGCCAGCACCACCCATGTCTCCCATGCCACCCATGCCGAAAGCGCCTCTTTCCTCTTCAAGCT
>CAYTPS010000070.1:0-1842 GCA_964439245.1 uncultured Pirellulaceae bacterium
AATTCAAAGTTCGCTGGGGAGTCTTCGTGAATCCCGATCGTCTACGCGCCAAAGAACCGATCATCTTTGAGAAGACCGGAGTCGACGGTGTTCGCCTCGTAATGCTCACGAATAAAAAGATCTTGGAAGTTTCAGACAACGCCACGTACGACAAAATGCTCAAGGGCAAAGTCAACAAAGAAGATGCGAAGACCGAGGAAGAGACAGCGATGGAAGAAGAAGCTGCAACAGCGGATCTTTAAATCCCTGCGGGACGTCCTCAGCCGATTGGCCCTGGATTCCCCGAATCATAAGCGTGAACTGGCATTGAACGAACCACTCAAATAGATTCACCGAACTCACAACGACTTCGTGGTTCGCGCTATCAACATGGAAAGTTGAGCGAAATTGAATCAGAGGTAGCAATGGCTGACCGTCATGGCAACCAGAGAGTTTTGGCAATATGAGATTTAGTTGAGTACAATAGGCGACAAAATTCCTCTGTAGCATAACCGTCTTACTCTTCAGCCACGATGAATCGACAACACAAACAGCATGCTCTGACGTTGATACTGTTCATCTTGCTGATCGGTCTGCGCCGGGTGCACGCACAAGATGTTTCTTTCAATCGCGAAATTCGACCGCTGCTTTCTAGTCGTTGTTTTGCTTGCCATGGGCCCGATGCGGAAACTCGCGCTGCGGGCTTGAGACTTGATCAAGCCGATGGAGACGAAGGAGCGATCAGTATTGCCATTAGTCCCGGCTCGATCGACGACAGTGAGATGTGGCATCGGATCACGTCCGACGATGAAACTGACGTTATGCCACCGCCGGATTCTCACCTAGATCCACTGAATAAAGAGGAGCTCGAACTCGTCCGGCGCTGGATTGAGTCAGGTGCACCCTACGAAGGTTTTTGGGCGTTTCAGCCGCCAATTGCACCACCAACGCCGACCGTTAAAAACAAGGCCTGGAGCAACCAAACCATTGATCTGCACGTTTTGAGGAAGCTTGAATCGGCGGATCTTACTCCTTCTGCCGAAGCCGACCCGCGCACATTGATTCGACGTGTTACTTTTGATTTGACGGGACTGCCGCCGGCGCGCGACGAGATTATCAAGTTCTTGGAATCGTATTCCAAGGATTCAGAGAAGGCTTGGGAACAATTGGTCGATACGTTGCTGGCCAAGCCTCGATACGGCGAACATATCGGGCGGTATTGGTTGGACCTGGTGCGGTTCGCAGACTCAAACGGCATGCACAAGGACTTCTTCCGCAACACGGCCACTTATCGCGACTGGGTGATTCGGTCGTTCAATGAGAACCTTGGTTATGACGACTTTGTGCGGTATCAACTGGCCGGCGACCTCTACCCGCAACCGACCAAAGATCAACTGGTAGCGTCAGGTTTCAACCGCCTGCATTTGATTATTGACCGCGGCACCGCACTGCCGGAGGAGAGTTTTGCCAAAAATGTGACCGATCGCGTGACGGCAGTCAGCACTGCGTTCCTTGGGCTGACCGTGCAGTGTGCTCAGTGCCACGATCATAAATTTGATCCCATCACGCAGAAGGATTTCTACTCTCTGTCGGCGTTCTTCAACAACATTGATGCCAAAGCGGAAACGGAATCCAGGAACGGCCCCAAGAATGGGTTGCAACCGCCATTCATTTCGTTGGCGACAGCCGAACAGGATGAACAAATCAGAACGTTTGACCGGCAGATTGCGGAACTCGACCGCAAGCTACAACATGCCAAAGCTAATGCGGAAAGGGTTCAACAAAAGACCGAAGACTCGACAAACGAGAATTCGACAACGACAAATGCAGCAGCATCTCAGGTCGATACGCTTACCACTGCAC
>CAYTPS010000070.1:1852-16612 GCA_964439245.1 uncultured Pirellulaceae bacterium
CGCGTAGATAAGCTGACCGCAGAACTGGCAGCGCTAAGTAGCAAACGCGACCGGTACGATCGTTCGCTGCCCAAAGCGATGGTTATGAAAGAACGCAAGCAAGTGCGGCCGACGTTTGTGCTTAACCGCGGTCAGTACGACTCGCTTGGCGAAGAGGTTCAGCGCAATACGCCAGAGTTCCTTCCGCCAATGAAAACGGCCGGCGAGATACCGTCACGCATGGATTTGGCCGAGTGGTTTGTCGATCCCGAACATCCGCTTACCGCGCGGGTGGCGGTCAACCGATTCTGGCAACAATTCTTTGGCGTGGGCTTGGTCAAGACATCCGAGGATTTTGGCAACCAGGGTGACATTCCATCGCATCCGGAACTTTTGGATCACCTGACGACTACGTTTGTCGATTCAGGGTGGGACGTAAAGTCGCTCATCAAACAAATCGTCATGTCCAAGACCTACCGTCAGTCTTCGACCGCTACGCCCCAGCAGTTCAAATCTGATGCGGAAAACCGGTTGCTTGCCCGAGGCTCCCGTTACCGATTGGACGCTGAGATGATCCGCGATCAAATTTTGGCGACCAGCGGATTGTTGTCAGACAAAATGTATGGCCCCAGTGTCAAACCACCTCAGCCGCATGGGCTTTGGCAAGCTGTTTCCATGATTGGGGAACGCTATAAAGCCGATACCGGTGATGCGATTCGGCGTCGTAGCGTCTATACGTTTTGGAAACGCTCGATGCCGCCGCCGCAAATGACAATTCTCAATGCACCGTTGCGTGACGCGTGCATCGCGCGGCGCGAACGCACAAACACTCCAACGCAAGCATTGCTGTTGCTGAACGAACCAGAATACCTCAAGGCGGCAGGGGCTTTAGCCGCCAACGTGCTACAGCAACCGGCCGATGAGCGTATCAATTTCATCTGGGAGACGGTGACAGCTCGTCTGCCGGACAACAAGGAAGAAGAGGAGTTGAAAAAACTGCTTTACGATCTTCAAGAAAAGTACGCCGCCGATCCGGCTCTTGCAGATCAACTATTGCAAAGCCTCAACAGGTCACCGGACGCACAGTCGGTTGGTGAAAGCATGGCTGCTGACGGAAAAGCCGAGTTGGCCGCGTGGACGGTTCTTGCCAGCGTTTTGTACAACCTTGACATCACCAAGACCAAGGATTGAGACATGCCTTCATTTACAACGATGGACACATTGCTCAACCGGCGACGTTTCTTGACCAACGCCGGCATGGGGCTAGGCGTCTCGGCGCTGGCCAACGTTCTTACGGGAACTACTTTCGCAGCATCCCCCAATGCCGATCCAACAGCAGGGGCTCTGAAGAAAGTTCATCATCCGGCCAAAGCCAAGCGGGTGATTTTTCTGTTTATGGCGGGAGCCCCCAGTCAGATTGATTTGTTTGACTATAAACCCGAGCTGGCAAAGCTGTTCAAAACGGATTTGCCCGAATCGGTCAGCATGGGGCAGCGCGTGACGGCGATGACCAAGGGCAAAGGCAGATTGATCGCTCCGTCAAAATTCAAATTCTCCAAACAAGGCGAGAGCGGGATTTGGATGAGCGAATTGCTGCCGCACCTGACGAAGCATACCGACGACCTGTGTTTTATCAATTCGATGAACACCGATGCGATCAACCATGACCCGGGCAAAACATCGTTCTGTACCGGTTCTGAGATTCCCGGTAAACCAAGCATGGGGGCGTGGTTGAGCTACGGGTTGGGGACAATGAACCGAGATCTGCCAGACTACGTGGTCCTGCCATCGGCTAAATGGAGCGGAAAAGTCAACGTGCAGGGTTTGTATTCCCGTTTGTGGGGCAGCGGTTTTTTGCCTTCCAAGCACCAAGGCACCAGTTTCCAAGCCGTCGGTGATCCCGTCCTGTTTTTATCCAACCCTGCCGGGGTCAATCCGCAAGTTCGGCGACGTATGCTTGATTCGTTGGGTACCCTCAATCAAAAACACTTTTCTGAAATTGGCGACCCGGAAATCGAAACCACAATCGCTCAGCAAGAAATGGCGTTCCGAATGCAGACGTCGGTTCCTGAATTGACCGATATTTCGGACGAGGCAGACGCGACGCTGGACATGTACGGCCCGGACATCAACAAACCGGGATCCTATGCGCGAAACTGTCTGTTGGCGCGGCGGATGGCCGAACGAGACGTGCGATTCATTCAGCTGTTCCATCGCGGCTGGGATCACCATTCGCGACTGCCGGAAAATTTGGCTGGCCAATGCCGAGACGTGGATCAACCGACCGCGGCGCTGCTGCAAGATTTAAAGCAACGCGGACTGTTGAAGGATACGCTTGTCGTGTTTGCGGGTGAGTTTGGAAGAACCGTTTATTGCCAAGGAAATTTGACGGCCAACAATTACGGGCGCGACCACCACCCGCGTTGCTTCACGGCTTGGTTGGCCGGCGGCGGCGTCAAAGGCGGATTCCAATTCGGCAAGACCGATGACTTTAGCTACAACGTTGTCGAAGATTCTGTCCATGTCCGTGACCTGCACGCCACGATGCTGCACCTGTTGGGCATCGACCACAAGAGACTAACGTTTCCATTTCAAGGGCTCGATCAAAAACTAACGGGCGTTGAGCCAAGCCGCGTCGTGAAAGAAATCATTGCGTAACGGGCGCGCATCGGTCGCTCATATCATACAGACGAGCTCTGGCACCTACTTTCGTCTCGAACTCGTTCTGCCGGCAGAGTCAAGTTGCTTCGAAAGTTCTGCGATTATGTCGGCATGCTTTGAGTCGGCGGCAAGGTTTTGATGGGCCACTGAAGAAGTTTGATGATCGTAGAGTTCTTTGGCGACGACTTTTTTGGTTTTCGAATTGAACCACTCCGTGTAGCGATAACGTTCGTTTCGTAAGCTGTAGCCCATCGTCGTGCCGCGCGGATACTGGCTGATTGCGAATTCGCGGACGCTCGTATCGGGCTTGGACAAGATTGCCTCTAAGCTTTTCCCCTCGCAAGACGCGGGGATGTCGCCGCCAGTAAGCTTGGCCACGGTCGGGAAGATATCGACCATTTCAACCAACCCGTCCGAACGCTCGCCTTTTGCAAAACCGGGAGCCGAAACGATGAACGGAACACGGGTGTCAAGTTCCAGATTGGTGTGTTTGCACCACGCCCCATAGTCGCCCAACTTGTATCCGTGGTCTCCCCACAGCACGACAATCGTTTTTTCACGTAAACCAAGTCGTTCCAGTTCTCTGATCACTTTGCCAACTTGTGCATCGGCATAGCTCACCGATGCCGCGTATCCATGTTTCAATTCGCGTGTCAGATCGTCGCTAAGATGTCCCTTTTCGGGCATGTCAAGATAGTTCCGCAGTTCCCCCCATTTGGTAAACGCCAGTGAGGGGGCATCGGCGGGCAGTTTGCGCTCGGGCACATCGAATTGGTCACGCTGATAGAGATCCCAATATCGCTTTGGGGCCGCAAAAGGAAGATGCGGCTTAGTGAACCCAACGCACATGAAGAACGGCTTGTCCTTGTTGTCTCGTAGCACTTCAACAGCCTGATCTGCCGTCCGGCCGTCTGGATAAGCTTCGTCGCCTACATCAGCGACTTCCATGGCAGGGCCTTTGCCAAGTGTGCGCAGTTGCTTGATGTCGACGCCTTTTCGTTTTCCCTCCTCGGTGCGTTGCTTGATCCCCTCGAGCGTTTCGGCATTGGCGTACTTCACGTCGTCCCTCGGTGCAAGATGGCTCCAGCTTGCCTTGTCGTCGCGGGTGTGGTGATAAACTTTCCCAAACGAAAATGTTTCGTAGCCGCGCTGCTTAAAATAGCGCGGCATGCTCATGGCGTCAGGCATCGCCTTGGTCAGTGGCGTCCACAAATCGCAGACGCCGGTCGTGTCGGGATACATTCCGGACATCATGCTGACGCGCGATGGGCCGCAGAGTGCCTGCTGGCAATAGGCACGGTCAAACAAAACACCTTGGGCGGCCAGCGCGTCGATGTTTGGGCTTTGGATGTGTGACTCGCCATAGCACCCAAGTTCCGGTCTCAAGTCATCCATGAAAATGATCAAGACGTTTTTTTCTTGCGCCACGGACTCGGCGGCGAGTGAGAAGAACAGCAGTAGACAAAACGCGAAAGTCATGGTTCTCATTTGCAATTTCCTTTGTGTGGGCGGTCGGGCGCGAGTGTTCTTTTTACTTCTTCTGGGTCTTGAAATCCCATTGTTTTACTGTTTCTCCGTTCTCGTTCTGCAGCTCTAGTTCTGAGATCGAGATTGTTCCCGGTTCGGTCGAGGGATCTATACGCACCGAAACCAAGGCTTGCTTGGTTTCAAATTCAATTTCGTAGCGATGAGGTTTTCCATCACAAGTCACCTCAAAATCCACTTTTCGATTCTCCGCAAAACGTGGTCTGGAGTTTTTTTCTTCCCAGAACACTTCCCCTTCTGTCGATGAATTGGAACTAATTGTGATCAGCAATTTGTATTTGCCGGCGGGACCTTTGTTTTCAAGGCGCGAAATCAGATAAGGGTCTCCGCCGGTGCTGGTCACTACGAGGGCATTGTTCTTGAGGGTTAAATCACAGTCGTGATTCGCCACCCACGATGCCACCGGTGGCGACGATTTCTTTGCCCGTTTTTTCTTTCTCTTCTTACCATGCGGCTCAGCCTTGCCTTCGTTCGCGACATCGTATTTTGTATGGTCGAAGTTTGGATTGGCAGTCGGCAGAACAGCCCCTCTATCGACCAAGTATTTTTCGATCAGTTCGTCCAACGCTTTGACCCTTTCAGGCTGACTGCTGGCAAGATCATTTTGTTCGCCGATGTCTTGCCGTAAGTTGAACAACTTCCAACGATGATCGCCATTGTCACCATTGTGGAACAGCCGAATCAGTTTCCAGTCTCCTTTAACGACACTCACTGCCGGCGGCAGCCAATCTGGAATCCGTGGACTGTGCGGGAAATATGTATAAATTTCGTCTCTTTGTTGAGATTCGCCACGTAAGGTTGGCGTGATGCTAATCCCATCAAAGAACTGATCTGGTTGAGGATCAAGATCTAACATGTCAAGAATGGTCGGATAGAAGTCACAGCTTTGAATGGGTTGATCGCTGCGGCTATCGGCCGCAACAACATTGGGCCAGATGATTGCACATGGACCGCGCACACCGCCTTCGTACATGGAAGCTTTGCCGCCGCGTAAAGGAGCATTGCTGGTGGGGACAGTGTTGTCGACCCAGTTATACATATTGCCGCCATTGTCGGAGGCGAAAACGATGATGGTGTTGTCGGCGATCCCCAGTCTGTCGATTTCGTCCAGTAACGTTCCCACGGCGTCGTCCATGCTTTCGACCATCGCGGCATAAGTTGGGCAGCGCTGTGCTGCCGAGGGGTTATCACTGGAGCTGATCTTATTGCGATACTTTTCGATCAAATCAGGCTTGGCATTGAACGGAGCATGGACGCTGAACATCCAATAGTTAAGGAAGAAAGGTTTGTCGCGATTGGCTCGCATGAACGCGCTGGCCTCTTTTGCCATGCGGTCTTCGATATGTTCGTTGGGCGTATCGGGATCGAAGTCAGGGTAACTCCATGGCGCGACAAAACTGCCGGCTGGCCCTGGTCCGGGCCAGTGAGGAATATCGACATCGAATCCGTTCTCCAGCGGCGAAAAGGGAGTACGTCCTAAATGCCATTTTCCAAAATGCCCCGTAACGTACCCTTCATCATGCAGCCGCTCGCTGATCGTGTAGTACTTGGGATCCAGACGCGTCACGGTGTTGACCGGAACTGCTTTTTGGTCTGATTTACTTTTCGTGCCGGGAGTCGCCTTCAGATTAACCTTTGGCAAGTGACAGTTGGGGGCCGTTAAGCCCGTCCGGGCGGGGCTCAATCCTGTCAGGATCGCACAGCGCGTTGGGGAACACAGCGGGCTGGAGGAATACGCTTTGGTAAACGTCATTCCGCGTTTGGCCAAACGCTGGACATTGGGCGTTTCGTAGAGCTCAGTCGTATCGTAGAGCGTCGTGTCGCTCCAACCGAGATCGTCGGCAAGAATGAAAACGATGTTCGGTTGTCTAGCGTTCTCAGCATGCAGTTGGGTCCACCCACATAGAAGCGCAAACACGGCCACTGCAGACACGTGCTTCTTAAATTGTTGCCAAGTCATAGTTCTCTCATCTCTTACTGTTGGTCAGGAGTTGCCGCTTGCCCAAGTCGATAGATCGTAATCGACTCAATCAGCATCTCACCTCGATTGGCATGAGCATCAAATGTATCAAAGGGATCCAATCGCAGGTTGCCGATGGGATCGGGCGTTTCAATCGAAAACAAATACTCGTTCACTTTATCGGCCGACTTCAATCGTCGCTTCGTTTGCATCGCGGCATTAAAACTCTTGCCGGGTGCCGCCCAGAACAATTGACATTCCGTTCCTTTTTCCGGCTGCAAACGCAGCTTGACGGCCAGTCTGCCGTCTAACGCTTCTGCGAGCTTGACCGCCATCTGAGGATCGTTGCCAGTGGCGACTAAGAATGCCCCTTCGGCGCGGCGTTGGATTTCAAGATTGTTCAGCCGCTTCCATTGCCCGACATGATCGGCGTTGCCAAAATCCCAGTGCGCCAATTGCTCGCTATTTGCGAGGTCAATTTCCTCGGGGTTCATGGAATTGTCCTCTGGTTCAGAAGTGGCCAAAGCAACTTCCGCCGGTTTAAGATTGCTGGGAGCAGTAAACTGATAGTCGCCCGATTGAACTTTCAGCACGACGTGCGCCTCGTCGGCATCGCCGGCTTGGATTTGCCTAACGTGTGAGTGGCCGTCGATGGGCTGGCCTGATTCACGAATCTCCTCAACCGCCGATGTCGGTAGATAAACCGAAGCGGTTGTGTTGGCGGGGATGGAAACGTCAAGGTGAAAAGTGTCGCCGTCAAGTTTCCACGCGCTTTTGATCGGGCCGCGAATTGAGTCGTATTTGGCTGTAACCCAATGGATGGGCGTGTGCTGCGCGTTGCTGCCGGGCCGCGGCGGCCGGGGACGAATCACAATCGACTGATAACCTGGTTGGTCCGAAGAAATGCCGGCCAATGAACGGAACATCCATTCACAAACGGCACCGAATGAATAGTGAGAATAAGAATTCATGGCGGCGTTGTGGCGACCAAAGCCGTCTTCTTTTGTGAACCCATCCCAGCGCTCCCAGATCGACGTCGCCCCCTGTTCCACTTCGTATCCCCAAGAAGGAAATTCGCGACTCTGCAAAAGAAACGTTGCCAAGTCATGCTGACCAAGCTCTGTCAGAACCGGCAGCAAAGGTTTGGTTCCCAAGAATCCGGTTGCCATGTGATTCCCGTTTTTCTTAATCATCGCGGCAAGATGTCTGCCGGTCCCGGATCGTTTGCTCTCGGGAACTAGGTCTGCCGAAATCGCGAGGGCCTGAGCGGTTTGCGTCCTGACGTTGATGCTACCATCTTCGTTGATGTACTTTTTTGCGAACGCTGCCTTTGTACGCTGGAGCTGTTTTCGGTAAGAAGCCGCCTCCTCGGTTCGACCGGTTGCTTCCGCCATTTCGGCCATCATGCGCGTGCTGATCGCGAAGTACACCGAATCAATATATTCCAGCGGCGTATCCTCGCCCTGATTCAGCCAGTCCCCCCAAGCGTTGCCGTGCTTGATTCCCAAATCGCCGACGCTCGTCCGCCTCCGCCAGTCCAGAAAACGAGTCATCGGTTCCCAGCAAGCCTCGATCATCCGCGTGTCGCCATAGACTTGCCAGATCGTCCAAGGGCAAATGATCCCAGCGTCGGACCATGCCGATCCGAATTCATGACCGTGCTGGAAAGGGAATGGAGCGTATCCGGGGAACGCACCATTAGGACGCTGCGACTCCATCAGCTCGCGATTCCACTTCGTGAAAAACGCCCCAATGTCAGCGTTGTAAGCCGCCGTTGCGATATAGGCTTGGGCATCGCCGGTCCAACCCATTCGTTCATCGCGCTGAGGACAGTCCGTGGGTAAGTCGATAAAGTTGGCTCGTTGTGTCCAGAGGACGTTACTGAAAAGTTGGTTGACCATCGGGTCGGAGCAGGCGAAGGAACTGGTCATCGGCGTGTCCGAGTGCAGCACCAAACCTGTGACCGAATCTAAGGTTGGCTCTTCGGGAAAATTTGAGAGTTCGACGTATTGAAAACCGTGTGACGTAAACTGCGGCGAGAAAACTTCTCCGGCGGGATCACCTTTGCAAACATAAAAGTCTGTCGCGCGAGCTTTCCGCAGGTTCTCCGTCATCAGCCGCCCGTCCGGATGCAGCATCTCGCCGTAACGAATTTTTATCTTATGTCCCGCCGGACCGGTGACGGCCATGCGGATCGTACCAGCGAAGTTCTGCCCGAAATCTAGGATGTATTGGCCGCCATCACGTTTGTCTATGGATTTCGTTTTCAGTTCTTCGGTGACTCGGACGGGCACGCCGGGGAATGATTCGAGTCTTGGTTTGATGAACCCTAGATCAATCGGCTTCCCTTTCATTTTTGCTCGAGTGCCATCGGGTGAAGTTTCGAATTGGTAGAAGTTGGTCGGTTGAGATCCATTTTCACTAGCAAGGATAGCGGATTCCCATTGGCTGTCATCAAAGTTGGCAGTCGACCAGCCCGGCATCTCGCGCGTCGCGTCGTAGAACTGTCCCATCAGAAAATCGGCCTCCCGATGTGGCCCTTGGTCGGCGACTTTCCATGACTTATCGGTGACGATCGTTTGACGGCTGCCGTCTTCGTATTCGATTTCCAACTGCGCCATCAGCGCGGGAGTTTTGCCGTAGGTGTAGCGTCCAATGCGCTCAGTGCCGATTCCAACCAGCAAGCCAAACCCGCAGTATCCGCTGTACCAGCCATCGGCCACCGTCGCACCGATTGCGTTGTCACCGGACTCGATCATTTCGGTGACGTCGTAGGTGTTGTAGTAGGCGCGCTGTCGATAATCGGTCCAACCGGGAGCGAAATAGTTGTCACTGACGCGGTGACCGTTTAATTCCAGTTCGTAGATGCCCAATGCCGTCGCGTAAATGGTCGCTCGACGAACTTTACGATCGGCCTCGCCGGCGGCAAACTGTTTGCGGTACTGCCGGGCCGCTGGCAAATACAGGCTTTGGCGATCTTTAAAAACGGGCGATGTATCTTTGTAGCTGATGTAGGACGCCGTCCAATCGGATTCGTTCAACAATCCCATCGTCCACGATGCCGGCTCACTCCAGGCGGAAGCTTGGTCGTCCTGGTCCCAAGTCCTAACTTTCCAATAGCAACACTGGCCAGTCTTCAACGCGCTGCCAGCGTAAGGTACGTGCAGCGTTTGGTCGGATTGGACTTTCCCTGAGTCCCAGCGGCTACCAGATTCACCAGCCAGTTCTTCGGCCGTCGCTGCGACGATGATTTGAAATGCGGACTGCGATTGACCGCGCTGGCCCGATTCAACGCGCCAACTAAGCCGCGGATGAACTTCGTCGATGCCGATTGGGTTTTGCAAATACTCGCACCGCAGTCCGAGCGGTTTCAAAGAACTTGCTTTATCGTCCGCCAGCACCATGAAAGGGCGAAGCAACATAAAAGAGATGGTGACAATCAGCGTCGCGGACACCGTCTTTAAATTGAGTTTCATTTTCGGATATTAGTTTGACGGGTTGACTTCTCTGGTTCATGTTAGGTCAAGCGGATCAACTTGTCATCCAAAGCGATCTGTCGGTTGTTGACATTTTGCGACACTGCAAACTGAAGCATGTGAATGTTGCTACACTGGTCGTGAATAGTGTCATCCGCTTCCTGTTAAACCTGAGAACGTCAAGTAGTGGCATATGTTGTTGGAGAAACATGATCCGAAATTTGTTATTGTTTTGCGTTGCAATACTGGCATGTATAGGCTTCGATGCGATCGCTGGGATGGCAAACAGCGCGCGAGCGGATAAGGCGGCTGTTTCACAATCGAAGAAGCAACCGAATGTGCTGCTGATTGTTGCAGACGACATGGGCTATTCGGATTGCGGCTGCTTTGGCGGCGAGATTGATACGCCTTCAATTGATTCGATCGCTGCCAGCGGAGTTCGGTTCACCGATTTCTTTGTCAATCCAATGTGCACCGTCACGCGCACCAGCCTGTTGACCGGGCACGAGCATTCCCAATCAGGTGAGTATCGGCACTCGGTCCCAATCGCCAAGATGATGCGGGCGGCAGGATATCAAACATCCATTTCGGGCAAATGGCACCAACCGGTGCACCCGTTGGACGCCGGATTTGATTCCTTCTACGGATTCCTTAAAGGTGAAATCAACGGTTGGTTGGGGACCTACAGCGACAACAAAACGCTGGCTATCCAAACCGATCGCGCAGCCCCCAAACCCGTGCCGAAATCATGGTACTGTTCGGATGCATTTGCGGAACATGCGATCGAGCAAATTGATGCGGCGGTTGGCCATGGCAAACCGTTTTTTGCTTATGTTCCGTTCAATGCTCCGCACGGACCGCTGCATGCGCCCAAGAAAAACGTCGTCAAATATAATGGCCGGTTTGACGAGGGGTGGGACGTGCTGAGGGAAAAACGGATCCAGCGGATGCGTGGAATGGGACTGATAGATGACCGCTACCGATCGAATCAACCGGAGGCCGAATATAGTTACTGGCAAGAGATCTCTGACGAAAACAAGGTCTTAGAAAGTCGTCGTTTCTGTGCTTATGCGGGAATGGTCGACCGCATGGATCAAAATATTGGTCGGTTGCTGGACCATCTTGAGAAGAAGAATCTAAGCGACGATACGGTTGTTATTTTTTTCTCCGATAATGGCGGAAACTACAGCCATGGATCTATCAAAACGTTTGCCAAAGAAGTCCCTTGGCAGCCGCACGGACCACGGCCGGCCTGTGCAACCGGATGGGCGAGGCTGATGAACACGCCGTTCAGTTGGTACAAGACATCGGCATTTCGCGGCGGTGTTTCTTCTCCGCTGATTATTCGTTGGCCCAGTCAAAAGACCATCGTTGCCGGTTCAATACTGAAGCATCGACTGCATGTCTCAGATATTTACCCGACGCTGTTGGAAATCATTGGTCAGACTTATCCCGCCGGCGGTGAAGGTGTAACAGAAAACAAAACACTGAAGCCTCTTTATGGAAAATCGTTCGCACCGGTGATCGAAAATCCGGGCCTACCATTGGATTCAATTCGCAAAAATATTTTTTGGGGGTTCGAGGATAAAACCAAAGGCTTCATGAAGGGCAACTGGAAGATCACATCTATTAACGACAGCCATTGGAGGCTTTACGATTTGGACGTCGATCCATCGGAGACAAAAGACTTGGCCGCTGAAAATCCACAGCGCGTTCAACAACTGGAATCTCAATGGTATCAGTTTGCCAATAAAGAAACGGAGATGCCCATTACTTGGAAGCGACCGCTCAATGAGACTTGGCAAGGATGGGGGCTTCATCGGGTGCGAATGACGACGCCGCTAGAAACGATTTCGCCTGCATGCTCGGCGACTGATGTTCGGCTGCGACCAAAGTTAAAAATGACGTTCAGCAAGCCAATCAACTTCAAAGATTCGCCCGGTAAATTTCTTCGGCTGTTCGCGGTGGGGCAACCGGAAACACCAGTGTGGAAACTGGATCCTGACGAACAACATCCCGCCCAAGGCACACGCGCCGTTACATTCCACCTTCCGAAACTTAAATCGTCGACCAGCTATTACCTTTTAAGTGATACTGGTTGGGCAAAATTTGGTGAAACGCCGGCGTATGGGCTTAACGAGGGTGCATACTTCTATCGGTTTCGAACTGGAGCGCGGCAAGATTAAGCACACCACTGTACAGTCGGCCCGGTTTGCTACAGTGCAGTGAGGCACAACGGATAAAAGCGGAGCGCGCTTTGATAGGGAATTACGGATGATTCGGTTTTCAGCCATCACAAAATCCCCTTCCGTCGCAAATCACCAACACGCCGCCGCCTGTTGAGCTGGCAACGAGCCGATTAGTGATAAGGGCTCAGCTAGCTATCTCGTTCCGCGCACAAGGTAAAAATGCGGGTTGGGAGCTTTGTTACAGAAATACTGGCTGAACCTTTGAATTCCCCCCCAATTTCCCTTGAAAATTAACGGCTGCCAGTTTGAACGAACTGCTACCGGTTGTGCTTGAAAAGTTGTTTTCTCGCCTAATTGAGCCCAAATGAAGGGGCTCTACCCACCTTTAATTGCTAATTAGCGTTTGACAGATTGTCGCAAAATGACACGGATCTGACGGTCGTAACGGCCACTGACTCCACTATCATAGGATCACCATTCATTTCACACACTTCAAAAGAGTCATTTCTGCAGAGGTTGACTACAGTCAGTCCACGTACTGCTGAACTTGATTCGACACTGAGAAAAGGTCCATTATGAAAAAATTCATTCTTCTTGCACTATTTGCAGCATTGACTGCACCGACGGTTGAGGCGCAAACCGTAATTTATGACGGCAGCCAACCACTAAATTATTTTAGTTCGTCACGTTTGACCGACACGCTTGCACTTACCAACAATCCGAACGACCCCACTAGAAATGGTGTGATCGAATCTGGTGCAGATCCTGCTGTTCTTGAGGTGGGTGATGCGGCATGGTTTCGTTCTGCTGGACGTCGAATGACTAACATTGATCCAGCGATGAACCCGCAAACCGCTGGTTTGGCTGGCACGGCAGTAGGTGTCGATGGCACGTTCATGTCAGACAACGGATCGGTAGACAACGACAGAGGTGTTGGTGCTGGATACGTTCTTTACGATGCCAGCACAACGACCGGCCTTCAGACATTGAACATCAGCGTCTATTACAACGACGCCACTCCAAACGACGGGGCAAACACGAATGGAGCCAACGACTCAGGCGGAAGTGTCTCTGTTCGGGTCTGGGGCCTTCGAGAAACGACCGATGCGAATGACATTTGGTCGGATGACGATTTTACGTTTTTGGCCGGCAATGGAGGCACTGCAGCTCATCTTTCGGCAGGCAGTCATAGAGCACTTACAGATACCGGGAATAATCCTGTCGTCGACAACCTGTTGACCGCTGGTAGCTACTATGACCCTAACACTATGGAGATTGCAGGAACCGAAATCTTGCCTAGTGCCGACTGGCAGCAACTAAGTTTCGACTTTGACTTGGGCACTGGTTATGATTGGGTCATCATTGCTGTGGGCGGTGTGGGCCAGTCAGATAACACGGGACAACCTGGCGATCGCTGGGCTTTTGATAACATTTCGTATGAGCCATCGACAACCAACCCTACTCTCAAGGGAGACGTTGACCTGAGTGGAGTTGTCGACTTTTCTGACATTCCTGCTTTCATTGCAGTCTTACAGGGCGGTGGTTTCCAAGCCGAAGCAGATGCAGATTGTAGTGGAGCCGTTGATTTCGCAGACATCCCAGCATTCATTACGATTCTGCAGGGAGGTTAATCTGCTATCCGTTTGATGCAGATTCAGCTTTAACTTAATTACAAACTCGTTCAAAAACTTTCAAAATTTAACTAGAGGAACACCATGAAAAGATTCTTTCTTCTTGCGGCTGCGGCAGTGCTAACACTGCCACAAACCGCATCGGCGGACATTGTCCTTGCCGGAATTGACGTTTGGGACAGCACCACTGCTCCTACCGTTCCAGTGACAGCTGCCGGAATTACCTCATCGGCTACGGCTTCGGCCTCAAGTGGAGCTTGGAGCACTGGTGACAGTGGTGCCGACCCTGGACGTGGTTCCAGCGTCGATACGACTTGGGGAACTTTCGTTGACGCGGCGAATCCAGCCAGCAGCGTGACGAATGTTGGTCCGGAGAACTTTACTGTTACCAATGCCCGCCCCAGTGCAGAAGTCACACTCACAATCAACAATAACGGTCCCGACGACTACGACCTCAACAACTTCCACATGGATGTCGTTGCATTTCGTTTCAAGGCGCCAACGGGTTACTCGTTGAACGTGTTGGCTGGCAGTGACATCACTACTGGCACAGTTGTTACTCAACCAACCGGCGCAATTACTGCGCTTGGTTCAGGTACTGCTTTGACCAATAGCAATCACGATGGGCATGACGACATTAACATTAGCTTGTCTGGACTTGCTGACAACACTCTCGAAGTTGGTGGAACAGCAATCATCCAAATTGCTTTCTCCGGTGGAGTGGGTGATGGCTCGGGTGGTCACCACTTGTTCCTGGACAACCTTGCTGTCAGCGGAGATATAGTAACTACGGTTCCAGAACCAACGGCCTTGGCTTTGCTAGGTCTTGGTGGTCTGGGCCTTTGCGTTCGTCGCCGACGTTAAGCAATGGTTCTAGCTTTAGCTAGATTCTTGCGGAAGTAAATCATGATCGCGGCGGACGATTCCAATTGAATCGTCTCAGCCGCGATTTTTTTTTCGGCATCAACGGTGTGATTTTCACTTCCACTGAAGTTGAGATCTCCAAAGATGCCGGTGCACGAAATAACCCCGCCCGGACCTGTTCTCGGTCTAACGAAAATATCTACGAGGGAAAGATATGAATCTCTTGAGTACCAAAACTCTAACGCTAAGCCTGGCATTGTGCGCGTTGGTTTGCGGCAGTGCCATCTCTCACGGACAAGGCACGCTTTACACCGAAGGATCCGGATTTAATCCGCCTTTCGAGGACATTCGAGACAGCATCGGCAACGGTTATTCCGGAACCGTCATCAATGTGAATAACGCGCTTGTTGAAGGCGGTGCCTACGGCCAATTCGGCATTCAAAGCGACATCAAAA
>CAYTPS010000071.1:0-682 GCA_964439245.1 uncultured Pirellulaceae bacterium
GATTCTACACATTGGACGGCCTTTAAACCATATCCAGAATCAATTCTCTTGGTTGACGCTGTTGAAGGAACAGGTGCCTCACTTTCTTTATGGCGAAGCGCAACGTTTTTCTTGAGGTTATTGTTCTTCCGAACACGGGCCGGCCCCAAAGTCGTGAAACGCAAAAGGTTTTGGAGCCAAATTGCAATACGGGCAAAGTGAGTGGTTTTTAGCTAGATTCTCAAATTTCCTATTTGGAAAAATCTGTTGGGCAGATATTGCCGGAAATTTTGGGAGCCACCAAAGACTATTCGGCTGCGGCGTCTTTCTTCTTTTTCTTCTTGCCTTTTCCTTTACCGCCCTTGCGTTGCTTCTTCAGCATGTTGATGCGCTTTTGAGCTTTCTCCGGAAGAGCCGCCAGTTGCTCGTCGGTCAGCAGTTTGGCAACGGTTTGGTCAGCTGTTTTGGTTGCTTGTTCAAGCTCCCCGAATATCGCAAGATCTTCTTCCGATAGCCCTTCGTTGACGTGAGCTTGCAGTTCTTTTCCCTTCAGCCCTGATTCGCGGGCTTCTTTCCGCTTGGCGGCCCGCGCCTTCAATTTGTCCTTGGTTAGTCCTTTGGTTTGAAGTTCTTTTAGTTTGGCCGCGTACTTTTCAACCGCTTCGTCAAAGTTTGTTTGTTGTTCGGCGGTCAAGCTCAACGG
>CAYTPS010000071.1:692-16338 GCA_964439245.1 uncultured Pirellulaceae bacterium
CTTCATGACTTGCCAAGGTGACTTGGCCTTATTGCCTTTCTTCGGGCCTTCATCAGCAAATGAGAGCGTGGCGAAAACGGTGATCAGAAGTAGGGCGAGTATATGTTTCATTGAATTTTCAATTTGTGATTTGGGTGGTAGGGGTTTGTCTTGCCAAAGCTGTTTCGATCAGGATGCGCTAGATGCTGTTTTATTGACGTTTTTCTTCTTTGAGTTAATCATTTAATCAGGTTTTCTCCACCGTTTTCACGTTGCCTGATCGTTACGGGCCAACCCGGAAACTGGTTGGCGGGATTGCCATCGGTGGCGTCTACCGAAAAACGAAAAGACTCTAGGAAATACGTTTTTGCTTCGGTGTCGATAGTTACCATTCCAAATCCGCTGCCTTTTTGGTGAGCCAGTTCGTAGCGGTTCTTCTTGGTGCCGACCTCTGGGTTTCCGACGGCGTATACGTATGCGAAATTACCGAAACCGTCAGTAAATTCCCCTGTATTGGCGAGCCCGTGCTCGGGGCGGTTTTCGTGGGGCATGCCGACCTCATCCGGCAGCCACCAACGCGGATAACCGGCGGAGATAGCGGGCGTGCAAAATGACCAGAAACTATCGCGCTGCTTTTTCACGCCGTACTGTGTAAGGGTGGTGAGGTGTTGGTCGCCATTGATGTGCAGCGGCATCGCGGGCCGCAAGATGTCGATGGCGTTGTTACGAGCCGTTTGGGGCCAAGCACCAGAATCGAGATCGCCTTTAAGGTAACCGTCGCGCGAACCGTGATGAGTCGCCACGCCTGCGAACACGGTCTGGCTGAGTAAGACTTTTAGCGCGTGGCCGCGCCAATCGTTGACCCATTCCTTGAGAAATTTCTCTTGGCGATCGCCTAACAGCACCAAGCCGGGTTTATCAAGCGTTGAAGTGTCGAAATTGATATCCTCGATGTGATCTTCGCGGCCTTCGCCTGTGGAAACGTGTTCGGGGCCACTTTTGAATTGCCGATCGGAGATGATCGCAAAACTGACATCACCGTAGACCATGTCACCATAGTAGACGCTGATGTTCTGTTTGACAGGTGTCGGGTCGTAGTAGTCGGGGTGATGGCTGACGGTCGTTTTATGAACTGCGTTCACCATTCTTGCCGGTTCTTTGTAACCTCCAAAGGACGACGTGCCTTTGGCGGCGGGGGCCATTGCGGCTCCTGATTCGCCCCAGATGTTGCCGTGAAAGACATCATGATCATCGGGTAAGCAAATAGTGGGCGCGTTCTTCATCGCGTGCCGAAATGCCCACCCGTGCATGTAGTATTTGCGGAGATAGTTGAGGATTGCTCGGTCGGCTGGAGTGCGAATCAGGCCATATCCTCCGTGGCCCTCATAAATTTGATCGCCGGAAAAGTACAGCATGTCAGGCTTCAGCTTAATGACATTCTCAGCGACCGGCGCGTATGGAAACCCGTAGTCCTTCTGACAGGTCAGCGCGGCTAGACGCAAGGGACGGCCCGTGGGGTTGGCTCTGATCGTGCCCTCCCACGTCGATTCTGTTTGCTTGCCGCTGCGGTGCTGCTGTTGATAGACGACTTTGTAGGGCGTCGCCGTTTTCTCGTCCCAGTTGGCGATGCGGAAGTTTGCGACCCATGCGTCGGGATCAAGTGACGCCTTGCCCAGTGACTTCCACTGCCCATCTTTTTCAATCAGTAGTTCGACATCTTGGCTGTCCAGGGCGCCCATCGGTGCGGTCAGGGCAGCAAGCTTCATGACGAAACCTTCCTCGCCGCGCGAATCCGACAGCGAGTACATGGTCCATAAAAGAGGCCCAAAACGATGGTCCGTGTTGACCGTGAACGCGTCTCCGCTGACCGACCAATCATTGAAGCGATAGCGACCGCCTTTGCCTCCACCTTTGTTGCGACCTTTTTCAGAGAAGTTGTTTACCAGGGCAACATTACCCAGCAACATCTCCGACAAAGCGTTGTGGGTCACGCTGCCGAGTTCTTTTCCGTTTGCAGAGGTGGCGGTTAATGTCAAACTGCAGCGGTCACCGTTGGGTGTACCGGTCAACTTTAAGGTGACGTTTTGCGGGTTAACCAAACCCGGTTTCTTGGTTTTCGTGTTCCCGATGACCAGTTCGCCTTTGGCTATCCCGGCGCGGATTCCGTTTGCAGCGAAAGCGTTGCTGCGGTACTCGTTGATGTCGCTGCGGATGCCAATTTGAAATCCTGCGCCGCCGTCATTGGCACCTTGTTCGACTTGTGACAGCGTGACTGACATTTCGAATTGGCCCAGAGCGTTGGTCAGCTGATGGGTCAGCAACTGGATGTTGCGAAACCTGCCGGTTGAGGAACATTCGGCGGCACCGTCGACGACGTTCCAGTTCTCCATGGGGTTCGCCCAGCAATCACCGCTGAGAAACGTGCGGTCAAACGAGTCCGACCACGAGATGGTGGTTGCATTAGTGGCGGTCGGCGCTATGCCGGCAGATTCCGCCACGATTGCTTGGCCATTGGAGGTGTGAGGAAGTCCCAGCCATGCGACAGCGGCAGCTAAAACTTTCAAAGCTAGACGTCGACTCTGAGATGGCATGTTGGGTGTTCCTTAAGTTTGATTTAGCGGTGATTTGGTGGGGATTTGATCTTGCTCGATTTAAACGAATATAGTGGCCTGAAGTGTCGCAATAACAAAAGTAGAATTTATGTAGTTGACAGACTAAATGCGAATCGTCAGACGACAGTCCGCAAATGTGATGCGTGCGTTGCTTAACGGTTCACACATTTGAAACTCGTAGCCGGTTGTGGTCACTGACTGCAAGGAATCAGACGGCGAGCTTTATCGATTCACTTTTTTTAAAGTCAACGGTAACTGGCTCGGCTATTTGACAGGACTCAGCCGGAACTGGAGGCTGTGCTGCCCCGGCATCACCACGTATTTGGGCAGCGTATGTGAGAGAGTTCCTCCAAGTCCGCGTTGCGTTTGTTGAATGTTCAAAGTGTAGAACCCTTGCGGTGTGAGATCATAAGGATGCTGAGCGGCTTCTATGTTTTCTGCAGAATATGGCCAAAGGTTAAAACCGAAATGCGGTTGCCCGGACACCTTGATTCCGCCACCACGTTCTTTCTCGGACAGGACGAGCCAACGAGTATCCGTTCGGTTGCCGTTCTCTTGCGGCATGGCGTAGCTATGGAAAAGTGCATCTGAGTCGACCTGATAGACCGCGACCTGCCCCGCACGTTTACGGTCCGGGTAGTTCTCCCACGGACCACGTCCGTAGTAGGATGCAGCGTTATACTTGGAAGGCAAACCCATCGTCATCCCGACACGAATCAGATCCGGAACCTCTTGATCCACATTCATTTCGACAGTTACATCGACACTGCCAGAGTTAGAAAATGCGTACTTTGTGAAGATCGCGATCTTGTGCTTTGGGGCTTGTTGCTTAACCGTTACTGTGAGGCTTTTGCCATCTTCGCTAAGTTCTGCCGTAGCATCAGATTTCAATTGCTGGGGAAGCTGTTTCCAAACAGAACGTGATTTTCTGAAGGCGCGCGAACTTGCCGCACGTGCATCGTTGTCGGTAGGTGGACGATCAAAATTCAATCGAAGTGGAGCCGACAGTTGCTCGACGCCATCCATTTTCCAAGAGACCAATTGGCCCGATTTCTTTGAAACGGCGGCTGTGAAGTTAGAGCCCGTTACGGAGATCGTGTTGTCGGAGTCTTCGAAATCAATCTTTGCCTCCGACTGTGCGGTGGGGTCGACCCGCTCTGTCGCCGCTTGTAGCAGCAATTGTTGATGGGCAATCACAAATCCAGCCTTGCACCACGGTCTGTCGTTCGACTCGTGCAGCGTGATTGTTAACCAGTGATCGAGATCCCTCTCTAGGTTTGATGTCTTGCAGGGAACGTTTATGACTGCCGAATTGCCGGCCAAAATGTCCTGCTTCGGTAGGGTGCCTGAATTGACAATGGCTCCATCTTTTGCCTGTGACCAGCGGATCTCATACTCTTTCAGGTTGCTGAAGGTGAAGCGATTGGTTAGTCGAATAGTCCCGGGTGAACCTTCAACGGATTCAATTGCGACAGGCTGAAAAACGTATTTGCACTCCCAAGCATGCGGGTTTGGTGTTCGGTCAGATGCGAAAACACCGTTCAAGCAGAAATTTCCGCTGTTGGGAGCATCGCCGAAGTCTCCGCCATAGGCGTAGAAATTCTCGCCATTGGTATGCTTTTTCTCCAGCCCTTGATCAATCATGTCCCAAATAAATCCGCCCATCAAATTGGGGCGTGCGCGGATTTCGTCCCAAAATTCTCCGAGGCCGCCAATCGAGTTTCCCATAGCGTGAAGGTATTCGCACATTACGACCGGGCGGTCGATTTTCGGGTTCTCCGACAAATTGACCAGCTGATGTAGGTCTGGGTACATTCGGCTCACGACGTCAACATAAGCCGGGTCGTTGGGGTTGGCCATCGTGGGCCAACCTTGGGAAGTGTACCCAACGCCATCGTCCTCGACGTATTCCGGATCTGTAGGGTCACCCTGAGCCCCCTCATAGTGAATGAAACGCGAAGGGTCAAAATCACGAACCCAGTTTGCAGCCGCGGCAAGCCCCGGGCCTGTCCCCGATTCGTTGCCAAGCGACCATGAAACGATACTTGGGTGATTCTTGTCGCGCTCAACCATGCGGTAGACGCGGCTACAAATGGCCGGCGTCCATGAAGGTGTATTGGGGATGAAACTGCCAAGATGATGCGTTTCAATATTGGCCTCATCCATTACGTAGATGCCATATTGATCGCAGAGATCGTAGAAGTGCGGATCGTTGGGATAGTGCGACGTGCGGACCGCGTTGAAATTAAATCGCTTGAGAAGTTCTACGTCCTTTCGCATCTCTGTGCGCGTTAACGCTTTACCTCGAACGGGACTGTGATCGTGACGATTGACTCCCATAAGTTTTACAGGTTTACCGTTGACCAAAAGTTCTCGGTCCTTGCTGATTTCGATGTGCCTAAATCCGATCGTTTGCTCACGTGCTTCGACGACATCCCCCTCGGGATTGACGACCTTGAAAACCAACTGATAAAGATAAGGATCTTCAGCCGACCATTTGCGGGGTTGTTTGACTTTCGCTTGCAGATGGGAAAATGCGGGCAAATCCCGCGCTGGCCACCGCTCATTGAAGACCTCTTCCACGGAGCAGTTCATCGGAGAATCGAGGACCACGTTGCCATCCGCATCGTGCAGTTGAGCTGTGATTTTCCAGCCTTTAAATTTATCGGCCAGCGCTTGTTCAACGGAAACGCGTGTTCGGATCTTAAGCGTTGCATTCTCGAGGTTGTCGTCAAATTTTGTTCGCACAAAACAATCGGCCAACGCAATTTTTGGCTGAGCCAGTAGCAGCACCTCACGCTGAATACCGCTTAAACGCCACATGTCTTGGTCTTCGAGATAGCTGCCGTCACTCCAGCGAAAGACCTGCACGGCTAGACGATTCTTGCCGGGCTGCAGGAACTTGGTAACGTCAAATTCTGCCGCCAGGCAACTGCCTTGGCTGTAGCCGACTTTCTTACCATTGACCCACACGTAAAACGCAGATGACACGCCGCCAAAATGGAGGATGACGGAGTTGTCTTGCCAATCTTGCGGAACTTCAAAATCTCTGTAGTAGCTACCAACTGGGTTGTCGCGATAAATGAACGGAGGTTTAGGTGGCTGTGGCCCCTTCCAGTCGTATTTCAGATTGGGGTCAAGTATGTTTTGGGTAAAGGGGTAGGTGATATTGGTGTAGATCGGCTGACCGTGCCCTTCGAGTTCCCAGTTCGATGGAACGGGGATGTCACTCCAATCAGCGCCTGTGAAATCTGAATTAAAGAAATCCTTGGGGCGGTCAGCAACCGTTTCAACAAATTTGAATTTCCAAGTTCCATTGAGAGACTGCATGCGAGATGTTTCCCTCTCGCGCTTCAGAGCATCACTCGCGTTTTTGTAAGAATACGTGACCGCACGTGCCGGGAGCTTGTTTTGCTCGAACATCAGTTCATTTTCCCAGTCATTGCTCGCGCTTGCGTACGACTGGCTGAGGAGCATCAACAAAAGGAGCATCCAATTCGGCTTCATGATTCTGTCTCTTAAAAACGTGTTTCGTAGTCCGCAGGTTACCGCCAAAAATTCTATCTGTGGCTTAAATTTAACCTGATTTTGGTTGGTGTGCATCAGGCTGCCGCAAAAGAAGTTGGACTGTTATTGACGAAAATCGAGAGTTGCAGTGGCTGCTGTTTTGCGCGGGCGAAGCTTGCTACAATCTGACTATTACTTGCCGGAAATTGCTCGAGGATTTAGGTGTGGCGTTCAAGGTTGGCACAGACGAAGCTGGATACGGCCCGAATCTTGGGCCGCTGGTGGTGACGGGAACGCTTTGGAAGACGCAAGGTCGTGACGATGACCTGTATCAGTTGTTGGCTCCCTGTGTTGTCGGTCGGCCTCCGCGTCGTAAAGACGACGCAAGCATTGCGATTGCCGATTCGAAAGTCGTCTATCGCAGCAAGTCGATTCGGCATTTGGAGAAATCGGTGCTTACGGTGATCTCACTAGTGTTCGGGACAGTGCCTAGAACGCTGCGAGAATTGACGGGACTGGTAAAGAGCGATTCGACGGACCGTTTCTTCGATGATGTGTTTTGGCTTGCGGGCGACAACGCCGACAAGATGCAGCTGCCATTGGAGTGTACGCTTGACGACATCGAGATATCTGCAGATCGTTTTTTGACTCAATGCGAATCAAGCGGCGTGGCACTTTTGGCGATCGACACTGAGGTCGTGATGCCAGAAGATTTCAACGAATCGATTGCGCGTCAAGGTAATAAAGCCAATGTTCTTTCTGGCCGAACGATGGAGGTCGTTCAGCGTTTGCTGGCCCGATGCGATGGGGAGATCTCTGTGGACTGTGACAAACATGGAGGCCGATCGCGGTATAAGTATCTGATAGAGCATTACTTGACAGAATGTCCGGTTGAGATTGCCCAAGAGAGTGCTTCGCAGAGTGCGTACCGTTGGGCTGGCGAGCAATTGAAGGCTGAAATCCGGTTTACGGCCAAGGGTGAGGGGCAGCTTGCGGTAGCTTTAGCGTCGATGGTCTCCAAATACCTCCGTGAGGTTTACATGCGGTCTTGGAATGCATATTGGATTGGTCACCAGGCCGACCTTAAGCCAACCAAGGGGTATCCTGAAGATGCAAAACGGTTTCGAATTGACATCGAGCAAACTCGCAAAAAGCTGGGGATTAGCCATGAGCAGTTCTGGCGGTGTCGCTAGGATCGATATATTCAAAGAAATAGCAAACCGCTACAATTTGGGCAAGGTATAGACGCCTGAATTGTCAAGCTTCATAACGTTTCTCGGACTCACGAAACTCAATGGCCAAACGAAGAAAACGATCTTTTCCCGGAGAACCATCCCCTGAGCCAAAAGTCAGCGCCAGACCTGCTCGGGCAGTCTACGCCGACGAGCACACTCCCGGGATCTTCGGTTTTTTCAAGAGCCTCGCTGTACGTGAAACGATCGAGTCGATCGTGATTGCCGTTGCACTTGCGATGATGTTTAAGGCGTTTGAGGCCGAAGCGTTCATCATTCCAACGGGGTCGATGGCCAATGCCCTGCAGGGCCAGCACAAAGATTTGAGCTGCAGCCAATGTGGCTACAAATACCAGGTCGGTGCAAGCCACGACGCAAAAGTTGCCGCTACGACCTGTCCATTGTGTCGATACACTTCTCCAACCAAGCGAAGCAATCCTGATCATGTAACGTTCAACGGAGATCGGATTCTCGTCAACAAATTTGTTTACGATTTTGAAGAGCCAGAGCGTTACGATGTGATCGTATTCAAGAATCCAAATCACGCGAAACAAAACTATATCAAACGGCTGATCGGACTTCCCGGCGAGAAGATTCTGATCGAAAACGGTGATATCTACACGATGGAGAAACAGCCAGACGAAAGCTGGAGCAAAACGATTCAACCCAAGCCTGCGAAAAAGTTGATCGAGATCGCAGAGCGATTTGCGGACACCGACTACTTTGGAAGCAGCCTTCGTCAGGTCGGATGGCCAAAATGCTGGGAGCAACGAAACGGGGAAGCGAACTGGGTTGGAGAACGGGTGGGAGAGAACTTGCAGTACAAGGCAACGGCTCGCCCGGAGGTGAGTTGGCTACGCTTTAGCAACAATCGTCCAGACGAAGTTGAGTGGGAGCAAATCGAAGATATTCTTGATGACGAGGGCCAGATTGAGGCATTGAACATCAAAGGCAGATTGGTCAGTGACTATGTTGCTCATAACGATGGCGTTATTGGTTCAATGGACATACAAAGTGTCGGGTACCATTGGGTGGGCGACATTGGTTTCGAGGCAGAAATCGATGTTGTCTCCGCCAACGGAAATCTGAGTTTCGACATTGTTGAGGGAGGCGCCCACTTTACTTGCAGAGTTGACGTAAAGACTGGCAAAGCAACGCTTTCAGCGCGTCCGCCTGAAGGCGCGGAGATACAGTTTGTCGATTCTGATGGCAACTTGGTCGCCGAACCAACCGGCGAGACTTCGTTGAAGTCCACAGGGAGTTATCAAGTCCGATTCTTTAATGCGGATGACCGAATTTACTTCTGGGTTGATGGTGAACTGGTTGAGTTCGACGCAGTCGACTATCGTCGATCGGATATTCCAGTTCCTCATTACTCGCTTGATGATCCAGCGGACGCTGAACCGTTAGGTATTGGGTGTCAGAACCTTGACGTGGTGATTGACCGGATCGTTTGTTTCCGAGACGTTTACTACGGTTCGACTGATCAACCAGACTACATCGACAGTTACCTGGAGCGTTTCCATCGTTTTGGCGAACAAAAATACCGCCGTAACTCAAAACGTAAACCGGTGCGTGTCTCGACGATGGAAAATGAGTCGCGTGCTGATCCGTCGACCGTCTATCAGATGATGCGTAGCCCAGAGAAATGGAACACCGATGAGGCGAGGTCCTTATTCGCGCGGAAAAAAGGGCAGACCAAGCCGATGTTCTTTTTGGAGAAGTATGATGATCGATCCAAGGATCAGTTTCTGCCGATGGGGGACAATAGTGCGCAGAGCCTAGATGGACGTGTCTGGGATGGTCCTCGGTTTGTTGAACGCGACATGTTAATTGGACGCGCCCTAGTTGTGTTCTGGCCCCATTCACTCAACGAACCGATACCATTTTTTCCTAACTTCAAGCGAATGAAGTTCATTCGATAGCCAGCAGTAAGCAACGACGTTCGAGTTCATGGAGGTGAAGTGTGTCGATTCTAGAAGCCGAGGGATTGGTGAAAATCTACGGCCGCCGTCGAGTAGTTGACGGTGTTTCGCTTTCGGTCAGCGCCGGTGAAATCGTCGGTTTACTTGGCCCCAACGGTGCGGGCAAAACGACTTCGTTCAAGATGATGTGTGGGATTGTAACCCCTAACCGAGGGCGCGTATTCCTACAGGGCAAAGAAGTAACCAATTGGCCAATGCATCTTCGCGCGCGAGAGGGAGGGATGGGATACCTGCCTCAAAAGTCCAGCGTGTTTGCGAAACTAAATTGTGAACAGAACCTCAAAGGGATGATGCAGCTTTTGGGGTTTTCGTGGCGGCAGCAGAAGACGCGTTGCGAAGAGTTGCTAGAGCAATTTGAGATCACTCATATTCGCAAGTCGAAAGCAGGAGATCTTTCCGGTGGAGAGCGTCGTCGACTTGAGATCGCGCGTTGTCTCGTTTCGAATCCACAAATTATCATGTTGGACGAACCGTTTGCGGGAATTGATCCTGTAACAGTGCAGAACATTCGAGTAGTGATCAATGATCTGCGCCGGCAGGGCATCGCGGTGTTGATTACCGACCATGACGCTCGTGCAATTCTTCAGTCGGCAGACCGGACCTACGTGGTTAGTGAGGGTAAGATCCTCGTCAGCGGATCCGCTCAGGAGATCGTTCGCAATCAAGAGGTGCGGAAGAAGTATCTCGGCGACATTGAACTGCCCGAATTGCTAAACGCTGCTGCGTCTTCGACGGGCGGTGGCGGTTCTCATGCCGCTGGCTCAATTTCAATGAGCACAAGCTCTGGTGCGGCTACGATTCGTAAGGATGCTGCAGCGGTCGGTGGAGAACATTCCAAGATCACGTTTTCTAAGCCCAGAAACCGAAAAATGAAGAAGGTCATCGCACCGTTTCGTACAACCGATTTGGACTGACGCGTAGTTCCATTGCGGGTATAGTCGAAGGCGCAAAATTATGGGTTTGCTAAAAGGCAGCCTTTCCAATGTCTTGCCAGTGGGACGAGTCATTTTTCGGAATACCAGCTGTATAACTGCAAAACTGGCAACTGCTATTGTCACGTGTTAAACTTACAAAGACCAAAATTCTCTTGGTTTTTCTAGTAAGTTTCTTATATGGTGTTTGACTGTGTTGCTGCAATTTCTGCATGTTGCCTTCGCTGCTTTTATATTGTGCCCCCTGCATGACGAAGGCCCTGCGAAGCAAAATCCTGATGTTAAGAATACGCAGAAGGTAACGAAAAAGTTTACCGCACCTGAGGAAGCACTTGCTGCTCTTAGGTTGCCAGAGGGATTTTCTGCTACCGTTTTTGCGGCCGAGCCCAACGTTCGACAACCGATCGCCATGACGTTTGACCATCGAGGACGTTTGTGGGTTGTGGAAAATTACACTTACGGAGACAAGAAACTGCGTTTCGACCGGTCCGTTAACGATCGAGTATTGATTTTCGAAGATACCGACGGTGACGGTGAGTTTGATGTGCGGAAAGTTTTCTGGGACCAGTCAAAATTGGTTACGGGTATCGAAATTGGAATGGGAGGCGTTTGGTTAACGGCAGCTCCCGAAATGATCTTTATTCCCGATCGAAACCGTGATGATGTACCCGACGGACCGCCAGAAACGGTATTGGTCGGCTTCAACGACCAAGCGGTTGCCCACAATATTGTTAATGGACTGCGTTGGGGGCCAGCGGGTTGGTTGTATGGTCGACATGGGATTATGGCGACATCACGTGTTGGACTTGCCCGGTCCAATACCAGTGAGCGGCAGGAGATTAACTGTGGGATTTGGCGGTATCATCCGGTTGCAAAGAAGTTTGAAATTGTAGCGCAGGGTTCGACAAATCCATGGGGGTGGGATTACGACCAACACGGTGAGATGTTTATGATTAATACCGTCATTGGGCACCTATTTCACGTTGTGCCTGGTGCACGATTTGTACGTATGTACGGATCACACGAGAATCCGTTTACCTATCAACTGATTGAGCAAACAGCCGATCATGTTCATTGGGACGAGGGAGAGCACTGGCACGAAGCAAAAAAAGGAGCACTCTCATCCGGAACGGATGCAGCAGGTGGCGGTCACGCGCACAGCGGTTTGATGATCTACCAAGGCGGCACATGGCCAAAACCCTATGATCAGAGTCTGATGACTCTCAACTTCCACGGCAGGCGAATCAATCAAGACCATTTCAAACGATCCGGCAACTCATACACCGCATTTCATGGCAAAGACGTTTTCTTTTCTAGTGACCCATGGTTCCGAGGCGTTGAACTGCGTTATGGTCCGGACGGAAATGTGTTCGTGCTGGATTGGTCTGACATCGGTGAATGCCACGAGAATGACGGAGTTCACCGAACCTCAGGCCGTATCTTCAAACTCAGTTATTCTGACGCTGATTCATCTGAGCCGCCGGCTGCTTTTGATCTTGGAAATTTCTCCGAAGCTGAACTGCTCGAGAAGTTTTCCTGTTCCAATCAGTGGTGGGTGCGTGCAGCGCGACGCGAACTGGTCAACAGGAATGTTGAACGACCGCTGAAACGGGAGACGATCTCGTCAGCGAAGAAGATGCTGCGTGACGAATCACTGTCGGTGCCCGAGCGACTTGCTGCTGTCTGGTTTCTATACAGTGTTGATGAAATGTCGGTCGACGAGTTGGGCGTTTTGAGTCGTGAGCCTAGCGAGCATTTGCGAAGTTGGGCCGTGCGGCTTTTAGGTGACGGGTTGCTTGATTTAAACGATGCATCGGTGAAACGATTGAAGGAATTAGCCGCTAATGACGTCTCGGGGCTGGTACGTATGTACGTTGCTAGTGCACTGGATAGGTTGCCGCCGGCAGATGCATTAGAGATTGCCCGCTCGTTGGTCCAACACCAACAAGACGCCGGTGATCGCGTTCAACCTCACTTGGTTTGGTATCGAATTGAACCATTACTAATGGATCATCCAGATGCGACCACGGCGTTGGCTATTGAAAGTCGTATGAAGGTGATCCGTCAAAATATTGGCCGTCGATTGGCAGCAGGTATCGAGAGTAAGCCTGAGGCCGTCAATCAAATGTTCAAGCGCGCGGTGTCAGCGCCGTTGGCAATTAGGCGAGACTTGCTTAAAGGCGTTGCTTTGGGGTTGGAGGGGTGGTCCGAGGCCAAACTGCCTCCGTCTTGGCCAGCTTTCGCAGCAACCTTCGCCGCAGAATCGGATTTGAACCAAGAAGAGCGAGCGATTGATGCTGGCTTGATTGACGAGCTAAATCGAGTCTTCGGAGAGGGGAGGACGGCCGAGTCGCTAGTTGAAATCGCACTTGATCGCTCGGTGTCTATAACAGCTCGCAGGCAAGCGCTCGTTTCCTTGAAAAACGCTAAGACATTCGGCGATCAATTCTTTCATTTGAAGCCATTACTCAGACATCGCGAACTTGCCGTTGATCTTGTTAAGCTGCTAACAAGAATGGATTCACCGAAGGTTCCCGAAATGTTATTGGGTTCGTTCAACCAACTGCGCGCCGATGCAAAATTAGCCGCCATCGACGCGCTCACGGTTCGACCGCAATGGGCTGCTCAATTGCTGGAGATGGTTGATGCGGGTGAGATTGATGTAAGTCACATTACTGCATCGCATGCGCGGCAGGTGAGCAATTTTACCGATGACAAATTGAATGCGTTGTTGAAGAAAGTTTGGGGGACCGTTCGGCAAACGTCAGATGAGCGAAAGTCGCATATTGCCGAAATTTCAGATCTGATGACAGAGCAGCGCATCAACCAAGCGGACCTAGAGAACGGGCAGATAATCTTTGCTCAAGTGTGCGGGGGTTGTCATCGCATGTTTGGAAAAGGTGGTCAGATTGGTCCAGATCTAACAGGAGCTGACCGTTCAAACTTGCACTACCTGCTGGAGAATATTATGGACCCGAGTGCGACTCTGGCGACCTCGTACCGCTCGTCGCTGATTCTGTTGGAAGATGGCAGGTTGATCGGTGGAGTGGTTGTCGAGGAAACCGATCGGGTCCTTGGCGTGCAAACCAAGGATGAGATTGTCAAAATTGATAAGACAACCATTGAAGAACGTAAAGAATCAGATCAGTCTCTGATGCCGGAAGGACTGTTGAATCCACTGAATGAAGATCAGAAGGTTGACTTGATCGCGTGGCTGTTGAAGGCAGGGAAGTAAGCGTAAGCCATCCCATCCGAGAGTGCGTTGTCTGAGCCTTTGATGTGGAAGCGTCGTGACTAGTTCCAGAATTGGCGTTAGTCCTGATCACTCTGGAAGACGATTCGGCCGTGCCGTGCGGTTGAGGCCAAGCGTTTTCCATCTGGACTCCACTGAATCGCGTAGGGGGCACGTTCATGTAGGCCAAAATGTGCGCAATAGGCAAACGTTTTTGCATTCCAAATGCAGATTTTTCCGTCTTCAACCAACGCCCCAATACGGTCTTGTGTTTTGCTCCAAGATAAATCTAACACCATGGCGCTCGGGCCCTCGCACTGGCCTGCAAGGATTGGAGACTTTGGAGAACTGACGTCCCATATGGAAATACTTCGCCGATTGGCGATCGCAAGTTTGTCTCCGTTTGGTGACCAGTCGAGGCCAGTCTTCCATCCGGGTTGTTGGATCTTAGTGACAATTTTTCTTTTAACCGGATTAAAGACGAAAGCAATATCGTCGACGCCCGCGCACGCCAGCAGTGGTGTTGATGTTTCGGTTTGTTGGCCCCAACACAAAGTTAGAGGCTTCGCGTATTTGGTTACATCGGCGACAACATCTTCACCAGTCGCGGTGTTCCACACGCGCAATCTTCCCCCTGCACCAACGCCAGCAAGGAATTTTCCATCGGGAGACCAAGCAACAGCCTTACTTGTAACCTCCGGAAAAAGATTTTCCTCCTTTCCTGGATCGTAGACTTTTTCAATTTCGCCAGATGATTCATCAACGGTCCAAATGTGGCCTTTTCGTGAGATGCAAGCAATCGAGTTTCCTTTTGCGTCTAAGTCAATTCCATAAATCTTAACTGATTCAGGATCGGGACTTTGGATCAATCTTGTGTCGCCGAACTCGTTTTGAACAAGGATATCAGCGCCTTCGGCAACGACCAGTTGTTTTCCATCAGGATACCAAGCGAATGCCGGATGCTGTTGGAGCTCACGTTCGAAAGCCGGACTACCTAGAGTGGAGACGTCCCAAACGTGCAGTTGATCTCCGGGTAAGCCACCGGAGACAACTTTGTTGCCATCAGGGCTCCAAGCAGCGGAATATACATGTCCTGTATGTCCCAAAAGTTGACGAGCCTGCTTTTCGGTGTCCACATTCCAGACACGTACGGTCCCGTCCGAGCTAGCGCTTAACAAATAGTGTTTTGAGGGGTGCCAACAGATCGATTCGACAAAAAGCTGGTGGCCAGTGAATTTGGTTTTTTTCCCAGTGGCAGGGTCGACAACGACAACGGTATTGTCCGGCCCGACGTAGGCAAAGAGTTTTCCTTCGTGACTCCAACACGGATTTAGAATCCAATCGTCACGATGGATAATCTTCTCTTCCTTAGACTTGATCGTTAGCTCTTTGATTTCGGTGCCGGTCGTCCAAGAAACTCGTAGGCCGTCATAAGACCAAGCCAACAGATGTTTTCGAGATTGATCAACCGCACCTGAGCCCGTCCCTACGATTTTCCGATCGTACCATTGCCAGATGGCCACTTCACCGGAAGCGTCACATGTCGCGAGCATGTCTCCGCCGACATTCCAACAGACGTCATTTACCGGAGTGTCGAGTTTCTCCAATTCCACCGGAGAGGATTCCATTTGAGTCGTGTCGTAGACTTTTACGCTTCCATCTTCGAAACCGAGCGCAACCAATGACTGGTCGAAGTTGTAGGCCGCAGCGGTTACGTTTTTCGGCACATTGAACTGATCAAGTACGCGTTTTCCGTCAGCATCAATTGTGAACATCTTTGCCATGGTTGCATCGAACACGCGAGCGTAGGGAGCGTGCCGAGTAAAGAAGACTCTACTGGCTGTTGCGTTTAGATCGACTTTCCAAAATTGCCTTTCCCCGAGGGCACTTAGATGTTGCCATTCCCAGCCGCGCACCGATTCAAATTGCTCGTCTCCCCAAGGGGCAATCAATTGTCGCATCCGTCCGATACCGCCGGGCTCCGATGAAGCCTCGCTGGCCAGCAGCATCTGCGTTGCATATAACTCTTGTCTACCTTCCACTTCACGAATTACTGCCGCCGCAGCCAGTTTCTGCTCGGCCTCGACCGACTGCTCCAGCCGCTCGTTAAGACTGTTTAGTTGGTCGTTCTTTTCAGCAAGAATTGTAGCCTGCTGGTTGCTTACAA
>CAYTPS010000072.1:0-15993 GCA_964439245.1 uncultured Pirellulaceae bacterium
TCGCCAGATCGATAGCGTTGCGGTAGGCGTTGGTGGTGACCGCGACATAGTTGACGTCTTTGTAGCGCCCCTCGATCTTCAAACAGTGGACGCCAATATCGATCAGTTCTGGAATTTGCTCGATCGCGTACAGGTCTCCCGGCGAAAGCAAGTAACGCAGGTCCTCCAGTTCTTTCTTTTGTCCATCAACGATCAGATCGTAGGAAAGCCGGCAAGCCTGGGCGCATTTGCCTCGGTTAGCGCTGCGTCCTCCCCATGCCTCGCTGCTGAAGCACTGTCCTGAGTAGGATACGCACAGGGCGCCGTGGACGAACACTTCCAGTTCGACATCGGTCTCGGAGGCGATTTTGCGAATATCTTTTAGGCTCAACTCACGTCCCAGAACCACGCGACTACAGCCCAGCGACGCGGCCAAATCGGCTCCTTCGGCACTGGTGATCGACATTTGTGTGCTACCGTGAATGTTCAGATCCGGAGCGATTTGTTTGGCCAGTTTTACGATGCCGATGTCCTGAACGATCACGGCGTCCACTCCGGCGGCGGCGATTGCCAGCAGCGCCAATTCGGCTTGGCGCAGCTCGTGATCAAATACCAGTGTATTGAATGTCACAAACCCTTTTACACCGCGCTGGTGGAGTGTCTCCATCACTTCGGGCAATTCGGCGAGGTCAAATCCGACTTTGGCACGCGCCGAAAAATGGTTCAGCCCAAAGTAGACGGCATCAGCGCCCGCTTCGATGGCGGTTTGCAGTTCGGCCCAATGTCCGGCAGGGCTCATCAATTCTGGTTTTATTCTTGAATTACTCACGCTGCATAGGGTAACCTCCGACAGTCAATAACGGCAGCAGCAATCAGATTATTTTGAGCGGGTTCAGTCCGCCCCGGTATCTGGTGTCGATTGGCTGCCTAGTCGCGCTATCGAGGGCGGCAAAAATCTGAGTATTATGTCGCTTTTGACGCGCGATTCACACGGTCTTGATCAATTCGAGCAAAAACGATTACCTTCTAGGTCCCCGTCAAATCGATTGGTTAGCTCAGTCATTTTTTTCACATCGTCGGAGTCTCAAGATGAGCTTTGTAGGTATTCACCTAAACCCTTTCTCTCTCCCGCAGTGGTGTAGGGCGGGACTGTTCTCCCTTTGCATTCTGGCCTTGTTGGCGGGGTGCGAGCAGGCGAAGAGTCCAAGCAATAAGGGTGGCGAAGCTTTGGTTCCTGAGAAAAAGATCGACAAGAACAGGGTCACTGCAGCCCAAGCTGAAAAATTTGCCAAACAGTATTTGTCGGCAATCAAGCGGCCCGATACGCAGAAGCTGCTGCAACTTCTCGATTGGGATACGATCGTTGATCGCATTTTTATCGATCTATCCACCGATGGTTTGGTCTATAGAGAATTTTCGTCAGGGGGCAAGAAGATTCTGGGTAAGTTTGCCAAAGGCGTTCGCCAGGAATCCGAAGGTGACGGCAGTTACATGTTTTTAAAAACTGTTCGTCGGGGAAAAGATCGGCACGCCATTTTCAGATTAGTGACAGGGAGTAAAGCCCCCGGTGGCGGAGGACGCATTAACTATCACAATCTTCGACTGATTAAGGTGAATGGGAAAGTCCGCGCCGATGACATCTATGTTGCCAGACAGGGCGCTTGGTTTTCGGAAAGCTATAGAGCTGCTCTCCAGCCCGTTGTGCTGCAAAACGAGAAGCCCGCAGTCGGTTTTACCACAGGACAGCAAGAGGAGATGAAAAGGTATGGCTTGGTGGCTGACGTGATTAGAGCCGCGCAGGGCGGAAATCACGCAGAAGCGGCAACCCTCTATCAGCAGCTGCCGGAAGACCTAAAGAAAACAAAGTCCGTTTTGGTGGCAAGGATGTTGGCAACCGAGCGTGATGAATTTTTCAGTGCGGCTGAGGATATGATGACGCACTATCCAAATAGCCCGTCGCTTGGACTGCATCTTATGGATTTTGGTTTGCGGAACCAAGACATGGAGACAATGAAGCGCGCCGGTGACATGTTGGCGAAGTGGACCGCGGGAGACCCCTACATTGATCTCAATATGGCAGCCATTATTTTTTTGAAAGGCGAAGACGCTGACGCTGCCCTTGAGATTGTCAAAAAGATTGATGTAAGAGAGTTTGATTTCAGGTATCCAGCGTTCCTGAAGTTTAATCTTGCCTTGAAGTCGAAAGACAACGCGCTGATATTGGAGTGTTGCCGTATCTTGCGAGACGATTACGACGAAGATATGAAGGAGCTCTTGAAGTCAGATACTTGCCAAGAATTTCGCGAATCACTCGAGTATGTCGATTTCAAGAATGACTGATGCCGTCGAACTTTAATCCACGATCAACTTCAACAGCTAGAGAGGCATTTGAGCCGACAGTTCTACGATCTCAATCACTAGCGGTTTGCCGGCGATAGATGGCTGGGGGCGATTACACTGTCGTGTGGACTGATCCCGGGTGCGACAATTCCATAATCGTTGACGAAAATTGCGTCCTCGCCTATCGAATCGCCTTTGATAAATTCCACATGCCCATCGCTAAATAGGCAATTCTGTCCCCATGATCCGTGGTTGACGCTGCGACGTCCTGGCTTGTTAACCGAAGGCATGTCGGCAACCAGTACCGTATTGGTCAAACCGCAGTTCGTCAGCGGTTGATACTTTTTACCGTCACCGTAACCCATCGAGTATCCGTAGTGACCGGACATATTGCGTTTGAGGTACTCCAATTGATCGCCTTCTGCTTTATTCAGTTGATCAATCGATGGGATGTGAATTGGCGTGGTGACTGCTAAACCGGCACAGTTGAAAATTGAGTCGTCTTGGACAAAGCCCGCGTCTTTAAGGGCTGGTGCGAAGTAACCGCTGGCCGAAAGCCGGCCGGATGAAGGAATGGCGACAAATTTGCCACCGTTGGCATCGCTGTACTGAAGCAAGGCTTGGCCAACGTGACGCAGGTTATCCTGGCAGGCCATCTTTCGGCTGTTGTAGCGTTGATAGGAGAGCGCTGGGAACAGCATGCCACCCATCACAGCAATGATAGCGATACCAGCAAGGGCGTCCGAGAAGGACCAAGTGTGAGGATGGAAAAGCTGAAAACGACCATCCGAGAGCATGACTTTGTCGTCAGTCTTGTCATCAGTTTGATCCGAAGCAGAATCAAATTGATAGGCACCGTCTTCTCGGGCGGCAATTTCTGCGGCCGACGTTTGTACGGGGGAGAGATGTGTGTTCGGTTGGGACGGGCGAGCCAGTTCCGCAAGGTGGTCGGGAACGTAGTGGGCTTCAATGGTGTCCGGGTTCTTGGTTGCGGTGGCAACCCATTCGCAGGTGCGTCGGGCGAGTCCCGGTCGCGATTCCAAAGAATTGCCCAAATGGTCCAAAGGCAAAATACTGGCCTGAAGTTTTTGAACTTCTTCTTGGAGCGACGGATCTGATTCGATTTTCTGCCGAATGTTACGTTCTTCGGTCGCATCCAATGCTCCCAAAACGTAGCCTAGCAATTCTTCTTGCACGGGGCTGTTCAAAATAGTTCTCGGTAGGTTGTTAGTCAGTTGAACGAAAAGATTCAATCAACATGGCTGGTTTTCCAAGCGTCAGTAAGTTTTGAGATCGCAGAGTGAATTCGGCTTTTCACAGTCCCGACAGGGATGTCGAGTACCTCGGCCGCTTCCCGATACTTCATTCCTTGATAATAAACCAGCTGAATCAATGCGTGCATCGACTCGGGTAATTGGTTTAGTGTATCGCGCACCAGTTGCTCTCGTTCCTCTGCCAACGCAGTGTGAGAGGGATCTGGATCACTGCTCTCTAAGAGGTTGACCAAGCGGCCAACATCTTCGTTATCCTGTTCGCGCGGAGTATCCAAGCTAACGACGTCGTGTTTTTTGTTGCGTCGTTTGGCATCGATTGCCGCGTTGGTTGCAATGGCATAAAGCCACGGTCGAAATCGTCGACCTTCTTGAAACGATTCGCACTTCAAATGGACTTGGAGGAAAGCCGTCTGGAAAACGTCCTCCGCCTTTTCAGCATTACCCATGTATCGACGAAGATAATTAAACAGTTCGCGTTCGTACCGATAGACGAGCTGAGCGTAGAGCTCGCGGTCACCAGTCAATCGGTATTCCAGCAAAAGTTCTTCGTCAGTCACAGCGGCTGATTTCGCCTCCAATTGGCGTTGAGTGTTGTAACAAAGATCGTGAATTGTACCTTGCATAGTCTACTACGTGTTTTATTAAAGCCGGTTCGATCTTTTTGGGGCGTTTGGGAGAGCGTGAGTGTGTAAAAACAACAAAAGTGGCTCTCGGGGCCTCCGGGGGGCGTCCGTCTGGGGACTCCGCTGCGAAGTTTGGCTTGCTAAAACACGTCTCCTTTCTTGGTTTTTAGTGAAATCAGAGGGCTCCGCCTCTTCTAGTTTCAGTATCAGCCAAGGCTCCGACACGTTTGGTCGATGCCTCGGCAGCAGGTTAGGATTTTTTTAAGATTTAGTTTTCTCAGGCCGTTAAGTCGTGCGTTTTGCCGGCAAAATCTTGGCAAAAATCAGCAGTAGCCCTTTCCGCTCCTTTCTTTTCCTTGCCACAATGGCTGCTAAAGAAAACGAATCATTTCTATCCTGCTAACCCGGTACGCAACGCCCGTGCCACCCGAGGTGAAATTTGACGACTGCACGCTATCAATGGGCACAAACAGGTGACATCAACGCGTTTTTTGGGCTGATGCTCGATAACATCGCTGGCTTGATTCTGCTGGTATCACTGCTGGCAGGTTTCGGCTTCCCTGTAGAATTTGCAATCGCTTACATGGTCCCCGGAACAGCGATCGGGGTGCTCGTTGGTGACTTGTTGTTTTTCTTTCTGGCATTTTGGTACGCAAAGAAAACGGGACGCTCCGACGTGACAGCAATGCCCTTGGGCCTTGATACGCCCAGCACATTTGGCATGGCATTGTTCGTGTTGGGCCCTGCATTTGTGGCTGCCAAAGACTCAGGTATGACTCCCGGTGAAGCCGCGCTGCATACGTGGCATATTGGGATGTGTGCGATTCTGATTACCGGAATCATCAAAGCCGTGTTAAGTCTGTTCTCTGGCTGGATCCATCGTGTTGTCCCTCGAGCCGGATTGTTGGGGTCTCTGGCTGCGATTGCCTTGGTGCTGATTACCTATGGACCGCTGACTGAGATCGCATTGACGGCACCCATTGTTGGCTTTGCTTCACTGGCGATTGTTTTGGTGACGCTGATCGGACATCAACGGCTTCCCGCTGGGATTCCCGGTGCGCTTGCTGCTGTCGCCGTCGGGACCGGACTGTATTACTTGCTCAGCGGCATCGGTCAGGCAACCGCGACCGAGTTGGTCGAGCCGATGAAAACGATGGAGCAAGTTTGGTTCCCGATGGAGTGGTTGGAGGCATTTAAGTTTGAGTGGCTGAGCAAGATGGAAGCTACGGTGCCTTACCTTGGTTTTATTATCCCCTTTGCCGTGGCGACAGTCATCGGAGGCATCGACTGTGCTGAAAGCGCGGCGTCGGTTGGGGATGACTTCCATACGCCGACGGTGATTGGCGTGGAGGCCTTTGCGACGTTGCTTGCCGCAGTTTGTGGTGGCGTGATCCAGACGACTCCCTATATCGGCCATCCAGCCTACAAAGCGATGGGCGGCCGAGCAGCCTATACGCTGGCAACGGCTCTGTTCGTTGGAGCGGCTGGTTTGATCGGGTATTTTTCGTTGATGTTCGCTTGGATTCCCAAGGCGGCCATTTTCCCAATTCTGATTTTTATTGGGATCGAAATCACGGCCTCCAGTTTCCAAGTCACACCGAAAAAGCATTATGCCGCAATCGCGATGGCCTGTTTACCCGCGATCGCGAAACTGGTCGTGCTCAACATTACCCCTTATGTCGTGGCGATGGGCTTTCAGTTCGAGGACCCACATCTGGCCAAGTCATGGCTATACGCCAACGTGATGGCTGGCGGATTTATCTTCACCAGCGTCATCTGGGCCGCGGCGACGGCAAATATTATTGATCGAAAGTATCTCGTCGCAGCGATCTACATGGCCGTTGGCGGTCTGCTGACGTTGTTCGGCGTAATGCACTCTCCGCTTGCGGGTGACAAAATGTTTTTCGCAACTGATTTGATGAACGCTGATGTCTTCAGTCCGGCAAGCGTTGCTGCGGTTCGTGATTTCGCCATCGCCTATTTTGTGATGGCGGCGATCTTGTTTGTGCTGGATCGAGTTACCGATAAACAGCCGACCGAGGAGGTTCAGCACTAGCGTGGCATAGGCTTCTAGTTTTTTTTGCCTGTTAATTCGCGCGACACAGGCTGGAGAATGTCTATGCCACGATCGTGTCGCGCTATCACGCCATTTGAGCGACCATCACTTCAATCAAAGCGCGACAGAAATCAGGCAGATCATCTGGGCGGCGGCTACTGATGTGGTGGCCATCGACGACCACGCTGGCGTCTTCGTAAATTCCGCCTGCATTGACGAGGTCGTCTTTGATTCCCGGTGATCCGGTGACCCGCACGTCGCGATAGACGTTGGCGCTGATTGGGATCCAACCGCCGTGGCAGATCGCTGCAATCGGTTTTTTCGCATTATCGAAGGCCCGGACGATTTCCAAGACCTTTGGATCTCGCCGCAGTTTATCCGGCATGAAACCACCGGGAACCAACAGGGCATCAAACTGACTGGCATCGCAATCGGCGATCGCCACATCACTGACGCACGGATAGCCATTCTTCCCAGCATATGTTTTTCCTGCCTCGGGACCGGCAACGACCACTTCGCAACCTGCCTCAATCAGTCGCAGTTTCGGATACCACAGTTCGAGGTCCTCGTAAATTTCACCAGTAAACGCCAGCACGCGTTTGCCCGATAGTGGATGTGAAATGTCAGAGCTCATCGGAAATGCTTTCAAAAATGAATGTCTGTTGGGTGTGGTTCTACCTAAATTGTATTGAGAAATGCTAGGCTGAGTATGGTACTCGGCAGCGACCACTATCGCGCGGCAATGAAAAAATGCCGGACGCGGGCTGTTGTAGGAAGGACGAAACGTGAGAGAATATCGTTTGAATACTGAGCTCTTATTTGTTGGGAGACAAGCATGGAAGAAAATCAATCGCCAGCGAAATTTCCAGGTGGTGAACAAAACAAAGAAGAGTGCAACTGGGGTATGTGGCTGCACCCCGCACAACTAGCAAATTGTTTGGTTCCATTGGCAGGGCTGGTCGCGCCGATCGCCATTTGGCAGCTCAAGAAAGATCAGTTTCCTAGCTTGGATGTGCATGGTAAGAACGTTGTGAACTGGATGATTTCGTCAGCGATTTACGCGTTCGTTGGATTGATCTTGATGTTTGTTTTTGTGGGATTTTTTGTTCTGCTGGCGGTGGCTGTTTGCGGAGTTGTGTTTCCAATCATCGGTGGAATCAAAGCCAACAATGGAGATGCGTGGAAATACCCGCTGACGATTTCATTTTTGAAATAGAGTCCATTAGCTTAGTTCCTGCCGCAATGAGAAGATATGAAGCGCATTCTTGAGCCAGAACTGATGGATACGCTTGAGGCGGTGACCGAGTATAACGCGATGGACCATACCGCAGTGAACCAATTGTTCGCACAGAATTTCCTCACGTTTGCTGAATCAAATTACGAAAATGATCCGGACGCCGATGCATGGACAGTGCTGGACGTAGGGACGGGAACGGCACTTTTGCCTGTTGAGCTCTGTAGAGTAATCGCGCGAGTAAATGTTTTGGCTGTCGATGCGGCTGTCAGCATGCTTGATCTGGCGGCCTACAATGTTGAAGTCGCAGGTTTGCGCGAGCGCATCGCACTGGCTAAAGTCGATGCCAAAGACATGCCGTATCAGGATGACTCAATCGAGATGGTGATTGCCAATTCGATCCACCATCATATTCCCAATCCTGAAACTTGCTTCGCCGAAATGGCGCGTGTGACAGAAGTCGGTGGTGTCCTGTTTGCTAGAGATCTGGTTCGGCCTGCCGATGAGGAGGCACTAGAAGCGTTGGTGAAAGAATACGCCGGAAAAGAAACGACAGAAAGCCAAAAGTTGTTCGCCGATTCGCTTCGCGCGGCACTGACGGTCAATGAGGTGGCTGACATGGTAGAGTCTCTAGGATTTGAGCGTAGCAGCGTGTCGATGACATCGGATCGGCATTGGACTTGGGCGGCGGTCAAAAGGTGATGCCGTATGCGTAATCGATGCTAGCGCACAAACGGCTGACGAGATGAATCAAGATGGAACGCTCAAAAGCAGATTGAGCGCCCAACCGTTGGCTGGCTGAATCGCAATGGAGCGTTCGAAAGCAGTTTGAACCGTTAGGTTTCGTCAGATATCGAGACAGGCTCGCCATTGCTATTCGGATTTGCTTATCGGGCATTTGGGAGCACCGAAAGAATCACAGAAAATCTCTGTCTTTTCTGTCTTGTGCAAAATCAGTGTATTCGATGACTCGGTCCAGACTAAATTCGTCGTCAATAAATTCGATCCAGCCTTTTGTAGTCCAGGCGGGACGGTTAACCCACCTTGGGAAATACTGGCGAAGCTTTCTTGTGGCGTTGGCTTTCAGTTGATCGCGTACCTTATTGCCGTCATATTCATTTGCAGTGATGACAGCGTGAACATGATTGGTGCGAGCCGAACTGGACCATTTCTTCCAGCCGCGATGCAAACAATGATCTTCGATGGCTGTTTCAACAATGGATCGTTCTGCATCGTTGAGCAATAGAACAGGATGAGTTAAGCGTTCGCTGTGCCATCGGTAAAGAAGTGGTTGATGGAGTTGATGCCCGCTTTGTTTTTTCCACCACCCTCGAACGTCGCCTTGCAGAAAAGTGCCGTAGACCGTCCATGTGATGAAATATGCCAGCGGAGGATTGTCCATAGGTCGTAGAGAGAAGAGACAGGAGGAAAAATGATGAGGGTTTACGAAATCATTTTGCCAATGTGAAGGCAGCAGTGCAAATGCCTTCTGAGTTGTTTTCCTTTCTTGAGAGTTTGGATAGCTTTTGGCCGGTCCAAGGTGTGCAGAAACCGGTGCTAGCGCACAAACGGCTAAATAGTTGAATCACAGTTGCGTGTTCAAAAGCTGTTCGAACCGTTAGCCGTTTTACCGCTAGGCACGGTGCTGAGCACGAAAAAAAACCTGCCTCAAATGAAACAGGGTTTCTCGTATATCCAAAATCGGCTGGGTGAACCAACGCGTTTGCCGAACCTTAGACAAGTCCTTCGCATCGGTTGATGCAGTTCAGGTCTTCGAACGCTTCTTTCAGGCGTACCACGAATTGATCTTCGCCTTTACGCAACCACTTGCGTGGATCGTAGTATTTCTTGTTGGGGATGTCATCGCCATCGGGGTTGCCCAACTGAGTCTGCAGGTAGCCTTCGTTGGCCTTGTAATATTCAAGAACGCCCTGCCAAGTTGCCCATTGCATGTCGGTGTCGAGATTCATCTTGATCGCACCGTAGTCGATGGCTTCGCGAATCTCTTCACGTGAAGATCCTGAACCGCCGTGGAACACGAAGTTAACAGGAAGATCGCCAGTGCCGAACTTCTCTTTAATATGATCTTGAGAGTTCTTGAGGATGATGGGCTGCAGGCTGACGTTGCCAGGCTTGTAAACACCGTGGACGTTACCAAAAGCCGCTGCAATGGTGAAGCTAGGTGAGATCTTGCTCAGTTCCTCGTAGAAATACGCCACTTCCGAAGGTTGCGTGTAAAGCTTCGAGCTGTCGACATCCGTGTTGTCTACGCCGTCTTCCTCGCCACCAGTAATGCCCAGCTCAACTTCGATCGTCATGCCCATTTTGGCCATGCGCTCGAAATACTTACAGCTGATTTCGACGTTTTCTTCCAGTGACTCTTCTGAAAGGTCAAGCATGTGAGAGCTGTAAAGAGGTTTCCCTGTTTGCTCAAAGTGCTTTTCGCCGGCATCCAACAGTCCGTCGATCCAAGGCAAGAGTTTTTTGGCACAGTGATCGGTGTGAAGGACAACCGGAACTCCGTAGAGTCCTGCCATGTGGTGGACGTGATGTGCACCGGAAACACAGCCTGCAATCGCGGCCGCTTGATTGTCATTGGACAAGCTTTTTCCAGCGTAGTATGAACCGCCGCCGTTGGAGAACTGCACCATCACAGGCGAGTTCACTGCAGCAGCAGTTTCCAAGACAGCGTTGACGGACATTGTGCTGACAACGTTGACCGCTGGCATCGCGTAGTTGTTTTGATTGGCGTTTGCCAGCAATTGGTCCAGTGACTCACCAGAGACAACGCCCGGCTTGATTTGTGTGGTAGTGCTCATGAAATCAATTTCAGGTGAAGGATTACAGAAAGACGAAACTAAGGGAATCCCCAGCCCGTTTTGGAAGCGCATATTGTATTCGGATCAGTCGATGTGACAACGCGGAAAAGGCCGTCGTAGAGGGGCCAGTGCTTACACAAACCAAGCGATAAAGGGGCTTTGGCGATTGGGAAGCCGTGGGCTAGGGGGACGGTTGGCTAGTTTCAGCCGGGTTTACCGATTCACTGCCGCTTGCTTTCGGATCTACGCTTTGCGATTTCTTTTCCGCTGGCAGAAACTTGAGTGATGCCGAATTCATGCAGTATCGTAGCCCCGTTGGCGCTGGCCCATCGTTAAAGACGTGTCCCAAATGAGCATCGCAGCGACTGCAAACGTTTTCGGTTCGTGTCATTCCGTGGGTGTTGTCGACAATCGACGCGACAGCCGTATCGTTGATCGCTTTGAAGAAGCTTGGCCAGCCGGTGCCTGATTTGAATTTGGTCGAAGCGTCAAACAATGGCAGATCGCAACATTTGCAGACATAGGTCCCGGGCTCCTTGTTGTCCCAGTATTTTCCCGTGAACGGGCGCTCGGTCCCTTTGTTCCGAGTCACGTCGTATTCAAGTGGCGTCAACTGAGCGCGCCATTGAGCGTCCGTTTTTCGGATTTTTGCCTCGCCGCCGGTTGAGCCAATCGTTGTAGCGGTGGCTGATTTGTTAGACGAACCCTGGACGACAGATTTGGCGGAAGAGCCTTGGGAGGACGGTTTGGTGGATGATCCTGCCCCGGCACCCGCTGGTTCTTGGCAAGCCCCAACGGCGCAAATGGACAGGCAAAGTAGCACGGCAAGGCCCAAGGCACTCATGGCAGGACATTTCATCGGAGTGTCGGTTTGGCTTGCGGGCGCTTGTTCCATTTTAGGTAGCTCGGATGGAAAGACATTAAGAAGTGGGCTTCATCATTATTGTAGGCCCCTCGTGGCTAACGGGCGATGTTGATATCGCCGGTGTTTGTTAGACAAACCCCATTCTTGCTTGAGTTACTGAAGAGTTTTCGCATAACCGACGTCAATTCGCTGGAAATCACCCTTCATATCTCGAAACGAAAATCGAATCTCAAAACGAGACTAGTTTAGCGATCAGCAGGCCTCGTAACGGACGAAAAAAGAAATTTGAAAGTGATAGCAGAAAACATTTTTTCGCCATTTTCCTTAGAAAACAGCATGTTTTGAGCTTCAGAGGTTCTTTTTCCGTGGCTATCGGTTCGATTGGCATCCACTTTGCGGTACAGGAAATCCGGAGTAGGGGTCAAAGCCTTAAGCGTTCTCATCCCATCCGCCGTCTCAGGGGCTTCCCTACTCCGTTTTTTCGAAATTATTCCCAAACAAACGTTGTTCAATCTCATCTCCACGTAGCGTTTCCTAGCTCGTCACGTTTGTTTTTAATTCATTCCCACTACGCAGACTCAGTGCTCTCTCTTCACCGCACGCCGAGTCTGTTTTTTTGCGCATAGACGTCCATTACCGCCGCCGCGTGGAGAAAACGTGGCAAAGGCTCCCTGCCATGTTTTGCACGCGATCACAGGCTAAAAGCCTATGCCGCGAATCGCGCAACACAAATCAGTCTGAGCATTAGTTGCTTATGTCGCGAGCTTGCTTAGCTCGCAATCATGCTGGCGATTAGCGCTTCGAGCTTGACGATGTCCGCCGAGAACTTGCGAATTCCTTCGGCTGTCTTCTCAGTGGCCATGGCGTCTTCGTTCATCAGCCATCGGAAGTTCTTTTCATCGCAAGCGATCTTTTCGATGTCCATGTTCTTGGCGGCTGATGCGTCAAGTTTCTGACTGATCGCATCTTCTGAGTTTTGCAATTCTTCAAGTAACTTGGGGCTAATGGTTAGTAGGTCGCAACCCGCCAGTTCGATGATTTGCCCAACGTTGCGGAAACTAGCGCCCATGACTTCGGTAGGATAACCAAACTTCTTGTAGTAGTTGTAGATTTCAGTTACCGATTGGACGCCGGGATCTTCGGCACCGGCATAGTCCCGGCCTTCGGTTTTCTTGTACCAGTCATAAATTCTGCCCACAAATGGAGAAATCAGTTTGATGTCTGCCTCGGCACATGCAACCGCCTGAACCAGTGAAAACAGAAGTGTTAAGTTGCAGTTGATGTTTTCCTTTTGCAGAATCTCGGCGGCTCGGATTCCTTCCCAAGTCGAAGCGATCTTGATCAATACGCGATCGCGCGAAGTACCGGATTTTTCATAGAGGTCAATCAAAGTACGCGCTTTGGCAACGGTGCCCTCGGTATCGAAGGATAGTCGAGCATCCGTTTCAGTAGAAACGCGGCCGGGAACTACTTTTAAGATTTCGTTGCCAAACAAAATCAGCACACGATCGATCACCGCTTCAACTAGCTGGTCTTGCGGAAGGCCGGATCCCTTCAATTCGTCGACAGCTTGCTGCACCAAGTATTGGTATTTTTCTTCCTTGGTGGCGGCGAGGATCAGCGACGGGTTAGTCGTTGCGTCTTGAGGCTTATACTCGTCCATTGCTTGGAAATCGCCTGTGTCGGCAACGACGGTGGTCCACTGTTTCAATTGATCAAGCTGATTCATGATTTTGCTACTTTTTGTCTGAAGTTCATGTTTTGTTTGGGGATTGCAGGGGGATTGCCCAATGCATTCAACGTGGTGTCGCCGGATTGTTCCAGCAAGTCTAACCGACTGAAGGGAGGGTGTCTGTCTTGATGTGGCCCTATCGGATAAATTCTTTGTTAGAAGTTCTTCATTTCGTTCGTCCCCGCTTCACAATGCTAACTCCCCACGACATTCTTGGCGAAGGCCAGAAGATCTCCAAACGTCTGGAGACGTACGAGCATCGCCCGGAGCAGCTAGAAATGGCTGAAGCGGTGGCCAATGCGATTGCCCAAAAGCGACACCTTGTTGCCGAGGCAGGCACGGGCGTTGGTAAGAGCTTTGGCTATTTGGTGCCCGCCATTCTTAGTCTCGCCGCCAATCAGGAATCGAAAACGGAGACCAAGAAACGGATCGTCGTTTCAACGCACACGATCAGCCTGCAAGAGCAGTTGATCGAAAAGGACGTTCCATTTCTTAACAGCGTTATCCCGCTGGAGTTTTCTGCCGTGCTGGCCAAAGGGCGCGGGAACTACGTCAGTCTTCGACGGCTGCGCGATGCGTCGGTGCAGGGAAAAACCATTTTTCCGAGCGAGGAGGAAATTGGCCAGGTTCCAATGCTGCAGAAATGGGCCAAGGATTCGCCCGATGGCTCGCGCAGTGACCTATCGATTAAGGTCTTGCCGCAAGTTTGGGACGAGGTCCGCAGTGACAGTAGCAATTGTCTGGGGCGCAAATGTCCAACCTACAAAGACTGTTTTTACTTCGCGGCGCGAAATCGTTTGCTCAACGCCGATATCTTGATCGTCAATCATGCGTTGTTCTTTTCGGATCTATCACTCCGAAGGCTGGGCGTGAATATCTTGCCCGATTACCACACAGTGATTCTGGATGAAGCGCACACTGTGGTCGACGTGGCCAGCGATCATCTTGGATTGTCAGTAACTTTGGGCCAAGTCGAATACACTCTGAAGAAGCTTTACAACAGTTCCAAGAACAGGGGGCTGTTGGTCGTTCACGATTTGAAAGAAGCGCAACGCATGGTGGTTAAAGCGTTTGCGGCTTCAGAAACATTTTTCTCAGACATTCTCAATTGGACAGCGCGTCTTGGTGGTAACAAAGAACGCCGCTCCAACAAAATCCGAGTCTGTGAGAAGGGTATCGTGCAGAATCGCTTGAGTCCAATTCTCACTCAGATCAGCGAGACAGTGACACACTTCGCAGAAAATCAGAAGAACCCGTCAGACAAACAAAATTTGTCGGCAGCTGCAGACAGATTAACGGCCATCGCAGCATCTTTAGAGAACTGGCGGCTGCAGGGAATCGAGGGAGGCGTGTATTGGGTTGAAACTTCGATCAACCGATTTGGAAAACAGAATGTCAGCCTAATGGCGTCTCCCATTGATGTTGGGCCTGAGATTCGCGAACACCTGCTGAACAAAACTGACAGCGTGATCATGACTAGCGCAACGATAGCCACCGCGGGTAATTCGTTTGATTTCTTCCGCAACCGCGTGGGGATGACTAAGGGAGACACGCTGGCTGTCGGCAGTCCGTTTGACTACGAAAACCAATCGCGTTTGATTATCGTTAGCAATATTGCCAATCCGTCTGATGAGCGCGAACTGCACGAACGGCAGTGCATGGAGGCGATTCAAAAATACGTTCGGCAAACCGATGGCCATGCGTTTGTGCTGTTCACTAGCTACGAATTTCTCCGTCGGGCTGAGCGCGAGCTAACGCCGTGGCTGTCACAGAACGACTACGGATTGTTTTCGCAAGCTGGTGGGACGCCGCGGGGTCAGTTGCTGGAGCAGTTCAAGTCGACACCTAGGAGCGTTCTGTTTGGAACCGCCAGTTTCTGGCAGGGCGTCGATGTTCAGGGCGATGCGTTGCGGAACGTGATCATCACGAAATTGCCTTTTAGTGTTCCTGACCAGCCGCTACTGCAAGCGCGGCTGGAAGCCATTCGCAAGGCGGGCGGCAATCCGTTTGTGGACTATCAAATCCCCGAAGCGGTGATCAAATTCAAACAGGGGTTCGGTCGCTTAATACGCAGTAAGACTGATTCAGGAATCGTGGTGGTGCTTGACCCGCGCGTGAAAACGAAACGCTACGGCAAGATCTTTCTCGATTCATTGCCCAAGACAAAAGTTGTCGAAGAATTGCTTTAATGGAAGTCGGCAACCATCTTGTGTGTAGCCATCGTCGCAAGGTTTTAGATGGATTGGGTCTGTTTTTTAATTTCTACTCATCCTTCACTGCAGTTTTGGCATTGTAAACAGCTTGTCCCGAATCGACGAAGGCTTGCAGAACTTTGCATGCCTCGTCTGCAAGAACGTTTTCGGTGACTTCGATTCCCCGGCGGCGCAGCTCCTGTTGCCAGTGTGGGTGGACGGCGCCTTCGTCGAATCCGGCGATCGATTCGACTTGTTCGCTGGATGCGGCAATCACAACCGATCTCACGCCGGACCAAGGAATCGAGCCGTAGCACATCGCGCAGGGTTGAGCGCTGATAACCAATTGATGTTCGGGCAATCCGTCAGCGCCAAGATCGAACGATCCAACTTTGGCCTGAGCCAACATGAGTGTGACGATTTCGGCATGGGCCGACGATATTCCCAGCGGCATGACGCGATTGACACCGATGATGACCGGCTTGCCGGATTCTTTCTCGAACACTCCGGCCGCAAAAGGTCCGCCAGTCTGATGCTGTACATTCAACTCGGAAAACCGGATGACAGTCCGCATACGATCTTCGACCGATTTGATCGATTCAGGAAGATTTGCGTTTTCACGGACGGCCCAAGGCGGTAGATCGATTGTTACATTCATGGTCTGGGAATTCAAAAAATGAGGTTGCTCAAATTTTGTTTGAGCCAACACAGTATAACCACCGTTAAGCGGCCTGTCTCTGTTGCCTAAGCTAATCAGATTCAATTGGGTGCCGGAACGTCCAGTAGATAATCGCGGTGTAAGAGATGATAAGTGGCGTTCCAATCATTGCGATAATGCACATGAGCCAAAGTGTGCCCTGGCTTGATGCTCCGTTATAG
>CAYTPS010000073.1:0-11183 GCA_964439245.1 uncultured Pirellulaceae bacterium
AATCAACGTTTTGTATGTCATGCCATCAGGAGGCTGTCAAACCGGGAATCAAACTGGAAGTCGTCTGGGACCAGTACCGCGCGTCGCCAGCTTGCCGTGAGGGTGTCTCTTGTCAGGACTGCCACATGGGCGTTGTGCCGGGCGTAGATGCGGGATACTCATTCGGGCCGGCGGCAGTGGTCGGAGGAAAAGTCGTCAACCCCGAACGTAAGCACTCCAACCACACTTTCTACGGTCCGGGATACTCGATTGCTCACCCCGGAATTTTTCCGCAAAACACAGACGGCGACAAATGGACCGTCAATGAGTGGCTGGAGTTCGATTGGCGTAGCGATTGGGGGAAAGATAAATTCGAGGATGATCTCGCTGACGGCTTGATCCAAGCTTGGTTCCCACCAGCGTGGCAAGATGCCGATACTCGTGTCGAGGCGCGGGAGGTAGTTGAAGACAACTTGAAGAAGCTGGAATACAAGAAAGACCTTCGAAGACAGGTGTTGGAGAACGGTTCAAAATTGGACGGTCCGTTCTTTGCGAGTCCACCTACACTGGGGCAGCCACTGAATTTCCGTTATTGCTTGACCAACACGAATCCCGGTCACAATATGCCCAGCGGTTCGCTAGGGGCTCAACCGCAACTTTGGATGAATGTTGTGCTGATTGGGCCGTCCGGAAATCGTTTGTGGGAGACGGGGCATGTCGATTCCAATGGTGACCTCGCCGACAATCACTCGTTGGATGTTCTCAGTCGCGCGATCCCGTTTGACGACCAGTTGTTCAACCTGCAAACCAAGTTCTTGACACAGAACGTTAAAGGTACGGATCGGGAGATGTATCTTCCGGTTAATTTTGACGTGGATCAGTTGCCGTTTATCCGCCCTGCCCCACAACCCGTTTCGGTACTCAATCATCCGCCAGGAATTCGCATGGAGGGGCATTCCCTTCCAGCTTTGGCATCAAGGAATGCGAAATTCAGTATTCCGGCAAAATTGATTACGCAGCCCGGCACCTATCGCTTAAGTGTTCGGATGCGTAGTCGGGCAGAACCTATTTACTTTATGCGTTTTTGCGATGCGACCCCCGAGATGGAGCGCATGATGAATGAATGGATTGCTGACTTCCACGTCAACACGGTGACTTTCAACGTCAGGTAGTAAACCTTTTTACTCAAACTCATTTTGTAAATCAGAATACGTTGAGCAACTTCTTTAAAACTCAGTACTTTAATTGGTTGTTGGCCGCCACGTTGTTGCCGCTGGCAGTGGTGGGAGTTGCGCTGAACCGTCAAGGATCCTCGGAACTGCAGCAACAACGAATATGGAAAAACGCTCAGATGGAGGCGCGGCGTGCTGCCGAAGCTTGGGAAGCGAACTCGCTGGTTCCCGAGCCGCAGCCGCTTGTTGAGCAAACCATCAAGATGTCACCGGTACCGCCGATACCGAATGAAGCCCAAAGATACGAGCTCAAACCGTTGCCTCCAATTAGCCAGGCCAACAGTCACAATGGAGTGCGCCCTCTGGAAGTTGAAACGGAACCTTCGGAGATAGAGTTCTCCTCACTGCCAAATTTGCAAAAGCCTCGTCTTTCAGCTTCCGATGCAGTAGGTCCGAAAGACAACTCTTGGAAGATTCGGGCGTTGCCTGCTCAAAACGAAATCAAATTCAAAGATCTGCCGGCGCCTCCTGCTAGCGATCAATCGCGTGTCGAACCTACCGCAAGTCCTGAACCAGATACGGACTTTCAGCTGCCCAATACGCGACGACTGTTACCCAATAAGGCCACATCAGCGTGGGCTCATCCTGAGAAGGATGCTGAGATTAAACTGGCATCGGCCGAGCTTGAACTTGAGCTTAGAGGGCCTAATGAGTCGGACACGATCTTGGGGATTCCTGCCGATCGCGAGCCTGTAAATCAAGAGCCACCAGTCGCCGTTGAGCCTGTGGCGTTGGTAGCCAAGCTCCCTAAGGCTTTGTTGGAGAAGAAGCCAAAGAAGAAAAAGAAAGCGGTCGTGGCGGCGCCCAAAAAAGGTAGCTCGCCCAAGTCGGCCTCCAAGAAGGATAAAGACGAATTCACACTTGCGGCTCAACCAAAACTGGGAGCCCATTACGTCGAAGACCAACCGCAAACCGATCAACATGCTCATCTGATCGAGCCGCTGGTAAGTGATTTCTCTCCCGATGCGACCAATCCATATTTGCCTTACCAGCCGCATCCGCAGATGAATGTTTACCAAGGCAAAACGCTTAATGCGAATCAGCGTCCCTTGGTTGAACTTGGCCGACCTTGGTATCAACTTGGCCAATTAAGCCCCGGTTCATCGGTGCTTGGTTTTCACAATAGTGTCAATCCGCAGTTTCTCATTTTTGGTGACCACCGAACCGGATACGCCTCCAATCGTTTCAATGGACAATCTACGTCGCAGATTGCAACGCAGTTAAACCTAAGTTTTGATCTTAAGCTGACCGGAACCGAACGCTTTCATGCTTTCGTGCAACCGCTTAGCAGCAACGGACGCAATACACGGCGGTTGTTGGATGATGATGAAACCGAACTTGAGGGTAGTGCGAACCCCTTGTTTGGATACTTTGAGGGTGATCTAGGAGCGCTTGTTGGCGGTGCGATTGGAAAGACATTGCCGTTTGACCTTCCATTTACTGCTGGCGTCATTCCCTTGGTCTTTCAAAACGGTGTCTGGTTTGAAGATGCGATTCTGGGTTTCGCGGCGACCTTGCCGGCGCGGAATAGTCCACGCTTCAACATCAGTAACATGGACATTACGTTTTTTGCCGGGTACGACAAATTGGTCAGTCCAGCTTTTCCAGGGGATGACAGTGCCGCTCGGATCATAGGGATGGCTAGTTTTCTGGAGATGCTCAACGGCTACATTGAAATCGACTACGCGTTTTTGGATGATCGAACATTTGACGACAGGAGTTATCACAACATTGGTATCGGCTACACGCGCCGCTACGGTCGATTTCTATCCAATTCAACGCGTGTGATTGTTAACGCCGGGCAGAACAGCGCGGTGGTCGACAACACTGCCGATGGGGTTTTGTTACTTTCGGAAAATAGCCTGATCACTGGTTTTCCATCTAACATTGTTCCATACTTCAATTTCTTTGCTGGATTTGATCGGCCTCAGTCGGCCGCTAGAGCAGCTGGCGCCGGTGGCGTGCTCCGCAACACAGGTATTTTGTTTGAATCAGACAACTTGACTGGATATCCAACGTTAGATGCCACTGCCAACGATACCTACGGTATGTCTTTGGGGCTCGAGATTCTGTCCGGTGGTGACCGTTTTAGTCAGCAATTGGTCGTGGAGACGTCAATGTTGGGAGTGATGGGCGAGGCGGCAACACGCAACGCAGCGGGCGATCAGTACGGCGTCGGTTTCCGTTATCAATTGCCGCTGTCTAATTCTGTCATCTTTCGGGCTGACGGAATGTACGGTTTCTTGCGAAATGACGAAGATATCTCTGGCATCCGATTGGAAGTCCGCAAGAAGTTCTAAGTGGTCTAAAAAGTCACAATGAACATCATTCTCTTTGAGGAACACGAAATCGGTTCCCCGTTCCCCCGCGATGATCAGCGCGTGGTGCATGTCTTGGAAGTGTTGCGGCGCCAGATTGGTGATTCGACCGATGTTGGGATCGTCGATGGCCCACGCGGCAAAGCGATCTTGAAAACCGTCGGCGTGGATGAAGTGACTTTCCAGTTCACCTGGGGAGATGACCCCGAAGCGCTTTTGCCGATCGATTTGATCGTTGGCCTGTCGCGCCCTCAGACATGCCGAAAGATCTTGCAGGAGGCCACTAGTCTGGGCGTGCGAAGCATCCTCTTCATCTCTACCGATCGTGGCGAGGCGTCTTATGCAACTTCTGGGCTATGGACGACCGACCAGTGGAAGAAGCTAGTTCGCGCGGGCGTTGAACAGGCGTTCTCAACTCGGTTTCCCAGGGTGCAATTTGATGTAGGTCTTTCGGACGCAATCGAATGCACTGCCCCCTCAGATAATCGCATTTGTTTGGACAACTACGAGGCAACCATCGAATTGTTGCAGGCTGCCGACGGCATTCCGGCGCAAAACTCCGTAGTTCTTGCCGCCGGTTCTGAACGCGGATGGAGTGCGCGCGAGCGCAATCTATTTCGGCAACATAACTTTGTGCTGGCTCATCTGGGCGAGCGTCCACTTAGAACCGAGACAGCGACGATCGCTGCAATCAGCGTTGTCGCCGCGGCTTTGCGAAGTCGTTGACCAGGAAGATCTATGCTAAGCTTGTGGAGAGTTGCGGAATCGATTCGCGGCATTGGGTAGCTTTCTGGGACTTTTAGATCACGATGGGTGAAACGCCAACCTACGAACAAATTAAATCCGAAACGCTTGCCGCATTGGCAGCTGGCGAGAACGATGTCGCGTTTCGCAACTTCCATCATTGCTTAGAATTTGGCAGTGAAATCCCGACGGGAAAGTCAAAAGTTTTCGCGGACGCGTTGGCTGTGTTTATGCGTATCGCCGAACAATTCGGTAACGAACAGTTCACTAGTTGTGTGCGGTATGTTGCTCATAATCCCAACGATGTCCAAGGGCTTTATGATCTAGGTTTTGCTCTCTATGAGCAATCGCAGTTTGGCATTGCAGCGGGTGTGCTGGCCCGTGCTGATAAACTTGCGCCAAATGAACCAGCGATCGTCTCGGAACTGGTTTGTGCGTTGGAGGGCTTTAACGATTGCCAATCGGCAGTCGAAGTTCTGCTGCGTTATCCCAAAATGACAGGAACCCAATTCTTGTTCGCCTATTTGATGGCCTTCAACTATTTGATGTCGGGCGACATTGCCTCTTCTGTAAAGGTGGCTGCAACGCTGCCGAAATTGACAGATGATGATGACCATGAACTCATGGCCCAGCGCATCTACGACTTCCTAGCACGCGCTCAGAGAGTCGGCGGGGTTTGCACATTAGACAACAATGATCTGCGCGGGTGGAATTACGTTACGACCGGTGGGATTTTGACCATGTTGTCTCCGTACGGCTATCCAGATCCAATGCGTGGTCGATTTGCCTATCTTCAAGACACGTACGAGAACATTCGAGTTGGGCTAGATTCCCTAAAGAAAATCGTCCGGCACAAACGTATGAAGCCCAGATGCGTTTTCGCGTTGCCAGGACGTAATGCACAGATCGTTGCGACGGCGGCCAGTCTCGTTCTCGAGTTGCCGTTGGAGCAGTGGCCCACAGAAGACGGGACCACAAAGCCGGGCATCATCGTTGGGTATGATTTTGGCAAAGGGGACTTGAACTTGGAGCCCCTAAGTGAGCATCGTGCCAATCAGTTGCTTTTCTCTCACGCGATCCAATGGACTTTAAGCTTACCGGTGGCTCCAGACGTAGTGACGCTGCAGCACCAGATGCTGGTGGCGCCGTGGGAGGCGGGGCTCCGAGTTGATCAGAATAAGTCAGACACCACGGAGACAGAAGCTGATGATCGAGCACCTGAATTGATTGCCAAAGAGATCGCGCAGCTGGACATCTCCTCGGTCGCAGTGGAAGCCGCAGCTGGTGAAGAGGTGCCGCCAGAACTTTCTGTGGCCTTTCTTGATGCGCTCGGGACCGTTCCGCGCGAAAGTGGAACCCGCCAACAAGCGTGGCCTAACTCACCGGTCAAAAGTGCTCGGTTCTAAATGCTTGCTAAAGCGGGCCTTAGAGTCATGCGTTTCCTTTTTTAACCAGCCAGCACAGCGATGAACTCGGGAATGTCTGCGAAATCAACTGCTCCGTCGCTATTTATGTCAGCCTCTGCCTGAAATTGCCCGTTTATCAACAGGTCAATGAACGCAGGAATGTCTAGGAAATCGACGACTCCGTTGCGGTCAACGTCGCCAAGCAAAATCGCGCTGCCGGGGACCTCGACCAGAGTCATCGAATAGGGTTCGAGTGTCAGTTGCATTTCACCGCCGGCAATAGTGACATCCGAAAGCTGCCGGATGGCAAGCGTGTTGGTTGTTCCGTAGACATAAACTTCCGCCGATCCATCTTGAGTATTGGCTGCGGTAAGCGGGACCTCAACCTCCTGCAAAGTTTTGTTGATTAGCATGATGGTCGTCGCATTGTCCGCCGAGCGCTTTGCCGCAAAAACCGAGACCTGGTCAGGGGTGTCTGATTGCGCGAGAATGCTTGTATCCCCAAAGCGGCTGGAGGCGTTTTGGTTTCCGTTGTAGTTCCGGAACATTCGGAATGCGAAGGCCGCGGGCTGAGTCGCTGATGGTGGAGCCCAAAGCGTTGCAAGGTCGACGCCTTCCCGACCGAAGATGCCAAGTATTTCACCTTGAGCGAGGGCACCATTGATGTGGTCGTGAGCGCCCCAATTGTATTCCGTGATCGCCAGTTTCGTGCCGGGGTAGTTGTCGTCGATCCACTCACGCATGCGTGGAATCAAGCGAACGTAATCATTGATCCAAGATTCGTCGAGGTAGGTTGGATCCCACAACCCACGCGTGCTACGCAATCGTAGTTGTTGAGTGGCCAAATCGCCGGCAGGCGAGAAAGGAAGTTCAACGCGTTGCGGGTAGAAATGGACGTCCAGGTAATCAAGCAACCGAGTCCCATTCTGTGCCTCGTAGTCCGCCATTTGTTGTAAATACCATGGTAGGAAAGGAGTATTGTTGTGGGCCAATCGATCGAGAGGATTCAGATACCATTGTCCGCCCGGTTCGGCATCGAGCCCGGAATAAAAATACGCCGTCCAACCCCAAAGTACTGGGCCAAGCGTCTGTGCGTCGGGATCTGCATCCTTGATGGCCTCCGCATACCGAATCCCTGTCGCTAAAACTTCGTCGTAAGATGCACCAACAGGATGGACGTCCATGTGAGTCGAATTCCACAGCATCGGTTCGTTGCCTAACGCGTAGTATTTTACGCCGCCGGAATTTGCGGCACCGAACTGTGTTACAAGGTGATTGACCCAAGCCGTTGCATGGGTTTCGTCAGATGAAACATGGGTGTCAAACGGATCATTGTTTGTGATTCGGGTGCCGTCGAGTCGAATGCCGTTGCCGTGATCTGGCCGATACATGTTCACTTTATCTTGCGGGCCATACAGTGACACACGGTAGCTGCCAGTCATGTCTGAGCTATTGGGTAGAAAGTCCAACATGCCGATCGTCATGATTGTTTCGGTGCCTCGAGAGATGTTTCCCGCAACAAAGTTGTCGGCCGACCCGTCACTTCCACTGGGGTGGTTCTCAAAGAAGAAATCTGCGGCCAAGTTGGTTCGGTTGTTGACGAAGTCGTATCTTGAGGTCGAGTTACCCCCCCAGCGATTGATGGGAAGTCCAATTTCTGTCGCTAGGACCGGATCAGCAAAATTCAGTCCGTAAATTTTGGGATCGATCTCACGCACAACCACCGAAGGATCAATTTGAATGGACGGACCATCTATGTTGCCGGTGAAGTTCACTATCTCGATTTGATCGACGTAGTAAGTTGCTTGAGGATTCGGGCTGGTGCTCTGGAGAACAAAACCGGAAATTTGCGGCGGGCTGCCGATTTCGTCAAAGCCCATCGTCACTTCAGTCCAAGTTCCCGCCTGCAGCGTGATGTTGTTGCCGGTAATGAAATCACCATTGGAGGCTACGGCAATGATGTTTAAGTTTTGCCCGCCTACTCCGCCATGAATTTGAAATCGAAATTCGTCATTGCCTGTTACGTTGAACGCAGTTTGGCTCCGCAAGTACAAGCCTGCCCACTGTTCGTTGTACGTCACCGCGATTGAAGAACTACCGGATTGAACTGGAGTCGTATTAGAAAGATCGATCGTTGATCCCCATGACCAGTTTTGAAAGTCACCTTGCAATGCATCTATGTAAATTTGCTGCCCGTTGGCGACACTGCCGGCCAACGACAAGATAAAGGTGAGAGAGAAGAAAAACTTGCGCAGGGAAACAAATTGCCGTGATTTATCAATTTCAATCATTTTCGCTGCTTTCGTTGAAAGAATTGTTTACGACCAAAACTCTGCGGAAGTTGGCCGTTTATTATAGGCCGAGGATGTTGCCTTTGGTAGCGAAACAGATACGGCAGAGCTTAGGTCGGGGTTGCCGGTCGGTGCCGAACCTTGTGGCTTAAAGAGCGTATTGGACCGGCTGGGAGAAGGTAGTTGCCGAGTTTTGGGGTACAGAACGCTATCACCTCAGTTCGATATCCGAAAATTGTGTGTGCGAAAGTCGAATTCGCGATGTCAAAAAGCACCAAAAAAGGTACCTTGTACGCGACACAAAGTTGGCCCCAATTCGGGGCCGTTACTTTCCAAATTAATCCCCCCAATGTAGCTGTCAGAGGCCAGTGTTTGTTGGTCTTAATTCAGGATTCGTTCATCGATTTTTACTCAATTTGAGGAGTGCTTGAGAATGTTAAAGTATGTTTTTGGTTTGGCCTTGATCGCATTGGCCTCAGGCTGTGCCACGTCACCGTCTCCTGCCGTTGCTCAAGATCCTCAAGATGTCAGCACGGCTAAAATCACCCACACGGTTTACTTTGATCTCGAGATTGGCGGACAGCCAGCTGGGCGGGTCAAGATGGGACTCTTTGGAGATGTCGTTCCTGAAACGGCCCAAAACTTTCGCGCACTGTGCACCGGAGAAAAAGGCGTCGGGAAAAGTGGAAAACCCCTTCACTACAAAGGAAGTAAATTCCATCGCGTGATTCCGGGATTCATGTGTCAAGGTGGTGACTTCACCAAAGGTAACGGAACCGGTGGTGAGAGTATTTACGGCGAGAAATTCAAGGACGAAAATTTTAAGTTGAAGCACACTGAGCCAATGCTACTTTCGATGGCCAACGCAGGACCCAACACGAATGGATCACAGTTTTTCATCACAACCGCGAAGACCGCTTGGCTAGATGGCAAGCATGTTGTTTTTGGTAAAGTGGTCGAGGGCGATGCAATCATTCGTGCCGTTGAGAAACAGGGCTCGCGCGGTGGAGCTACCATGGCCGATATTGTCATTGCCGACTGTGGTGAATTGCCGACAGGAGCCGCAGGCGGCAGCGCTCCCAAATCGGGAAGCGGCGCCAAAGCTGGCAGCGGTTCAAAAGCAGGTGGTTAAACAGAATTAGTCAGCAATGGTTGGTCTGCCGGCTGAAATGTGGAACAAATTGAAGCAAAGAGAACTGTTGGGAAACCGGCAGTTCTCTTTTTTGTGTTTGGCGTTAGGGGAAAATTCCCAGCTCTCGCGAGCATGGATTGAGGTGGTTTCTTGAAAAAAAGCTACGTCATGGGCATCAAGGTTCACTAGTTCACAATTCAACGAAATTGCTGCCGGGCTGACTGGAAATCCACTCGAAGGTAACTACCATACCGGTTCGTTGACACGCTTTTCTAAGCGTTCTCTGCTCCCCTTCTTCTTTAGAGATTTTCCATGACCAACACCTCTAGACTTAAGCACGCGCCCCTTCAACTCGAGAACTTGGAGGATCGCGTGATGCTCTCGTCGGTCGAGATTTTTGCAGCTGGCGAAACAGGCACAGAAGCGTTCAATCTGCTACTTGACGGAAATGTGGTTCAGACGTTTGACTCAGTGGGTGGGAACTTCGAATCACGACATTTTGAGAGATTTGTGTTCGACTCGAATGATCCAATTACCGCTGACCGCGTCGAGATTGAATTTATCAACGATAGCTTTAACGAACACACTGGTCGCGATGCGAACTTGTTCATCGACAAGATCGTGGTCGATGGACAATCTTTCGAAGCTGAATCTGGAGAAACCTATCATACGGGCCTGATTGACAACGGCCAGTTTGTAGGACCGGGGTTTCTGCAATCAGAAGTTCTGAATGTAAATGGTAGGATCAGTTTCCTCGCCAACCAAACGCGCTCGTTTGGTACGCGTATCCGCGTTGATGCCTCTGGAGATACCGGAGATGAAATCCTTCAATTGCAAATTGATGGCCACGCGGTTGCCGATTTCAATTTTGCTGCTGCCGGTCAGGAGCAAGTACTGCTCTGGGAGACTGATGAAATCGTAGATATTTCGCGTGTGAGGTTTGTCTTCGTCAATGATGCGTATGATGCGCATACTGGCTATGACCGAAACGTGCGAGTTCGACAGTTCCAAACGATTGATATTCAGTCGGGCGCCCGCAATATTTTTAATACCACTGATGGACGCGTGTTCGCGAGCGATTCGTATACCGATCTCGATGGTGTGACTGCCGGTTTTGGGCGTGGCGGGTTTTTGACCAACGATGCATTCCTCGAAGTTCGTGAAACGCAAACACGCATTCGTGTTGACGCTCAGGGACATACTGGCGATGAAATTCTACAGATCGTTAAGGATGGCGAAGTTCTCGCACAATATCAGGCATCGACTGAGAGACAGACGTTCTTTCTAGAAAGTGCAGAACAAATCAACTTGGAGGACATACAAATACGATTTGTTAACGATGCGTTTGACGCAGATACTGGCTATGACCGCAATCTAACTGTGTTTAACTTCCAAACCATCGCGTTGCCCTCCGGAGAGCGTGAAATTGCTTGGGTTTTGGAAAACGATGTTTTCGGTTCAGGTGTCTTCAACCCGGGCCAAGGCATTGGTGAAGGTTTCGGTATCGATAACACTCTTGTAGCTAATGGCTTCTTTCAATTTCAACCGCATGTTTAAATTTGATTGAACCGTTGAGACTGAATTTTAAACTGCCACTGTCAAGTTGAGACTGTGGCAGTTTTTTTGCGCTGGGTTAGAGGTAACGCCCTCAGAGATCTGAACTTTTCCACAGATACCAGCTTGCCACCGACGCGTATGGCCGCCATGGTTGAGCAATTTCTTCGATCGTTTTTTTGTCTGGCCGCTCTTTCAGTTGATACGCTTTGGCGATCGCATTTTTGATCCCGAGATCGTCCACCGGAAGTATATCCATTCTGCCCAAGCAAAACATTAAGAACATCTGAGCCGTCCATCGACCGATGCCGTTGACTTGAGTCAAAATGTTGATTGCTTCTTCATCATCCAAGCGATGGATTTTTGCTAGATCGACTGTCTGATCATTGACCTTTGTCGCCAAGTCCAATAGGTAGGTCGCCTTTTGTTTCGAGACGCCGGCTTCTCTTAATTGTTCAATCGAGTAGTTGACCAGATCTCCTGGTTCCAGTTTGAAATTTACTTGCCCTTGGCCATTGACCAGTTCG
>CAYTPS010000073.1:11193-15697 GCA_964439245.1 uncultured Pirellulaceae bacterium
TCGCTCAACCGTCCTTGGATTGTTTTGGCTGCGGCAGTAGAAATTTGCTGGGAGACGATTGATTTGGCCAGTGTGCTAAAACGATGCCGCGTCGTTTTTCCTGTGAAAGGGCCAACGCGCTTGAGCAACTGCTTCATCACCGGATCGTTTTTTTGCAAATGCAGACGCGCGGCTTTGATGTGTTGAGCAGAAAATGGCATGGTGGTTTTTCGGTGCGGCGTTTGTGAGCGATGGCAGATTGTAGCATCTCGTATTGGAGCCGTAAGCCATTTCGATGATGCAAGTTTTATGTTGCACTTGCTTTCGACCGGATTTGGCTTCTTGGTTGCCACTTCGATGTTTACGGTCCTATTGGCGGAATCTAAGATAGTGGGATGACCGATTCACAAACTGCCGATTTAGCCCGTCGTAAACAGCTGCGCACGATGGATCGAGAATCACTCAACGAACAGCAATTCAAACGCTTGCGTGAAATGCTGATTCGGATCGTTCCACACAATACCTTCTATCGCCAAAAATTCGTCGACGCTGGCTTAGTTGATGAAACTGGCACATGCGAAATCAACTTTCCACGGGATCGATCCGAGTTGGCAAAGGTGCCGCTGACGAACAAGCATGAATTATTGGGTGACGGATCGAAGCCGTTTGCTGCGAATCTGACGTGGCCGGTGGAAGACTACGTTAGGTTCCATCGTACTTCGGGAACGCACGGCCATCCCATGATGGTTTTGGATACTGCCAAGGATTGGCAGTGGTGGATCGAGGGGTGGCAGCATGTACTGGACGTCGCCGAGGTAACAGCGGCCGATCGTGCTGTGATGGCATTTAGTTTTGGGCCGTTTATTGGATTTTGGAGTGCCTTCGACGCGACTGCCGAGCGCGGGGCGCTGGTGATCCCCACAGGAGCAATGACGACTTTGGCGCGACTTGAACTGATTCAGACCGCTGCGGCAACGATCGTGTTTTGTACGCCCAGCTACGCAATGCACATGGCCGAGCTGGCGGCAGAGCACCGGATCGACATAGCAGGTAATTCCGTAAGGAAAATTATCGTGGCGGGCGAGCCTGGCGGATCGATTCGGGCGACCCGGCAAAAGATCGAAGCCGCTTGGAAGGCTGAAGTTGTGGATCATAGTGGCGCCAGCGAAGTTGGCCCTTGGGGGTTCGCCGACACAAAAGGTACCGGTATCTATGTCAACGAGACCAGCTTTCTTCCAGAGTTGATTTCGATTGACGATGGTCAGTTGATCCCTTTTGAGCTAGTGCCTTTAAGATCAAAGGCGTCTGCCGACAGCGACGTTACGAACTCCGCGGCTTTAGCGGAATTGGTGCTAACAACCCTTGGTCGAGACGGCAGTCCGGTGATTCGCTATCGCACGGGTGATTTGGTGCGGCCGATGATCAACGATCAATGCGACGACGGTTCGCAGTTTCTGTTTCTTGATGGCGGTATTTTGGGCCGCACTGACGATATGATGATTGTGCGAGGAGTCAACGTTTTTCCGACTTCTGTAGAATCGATCTTACGCGAGGTGCCAGAGGTGGTTGAGTACCGGATGACGGCGACCAAGGCAGGCCAGATGGATCAGCTGAAGATCGAATTGGAGGCGACCAAAGATGTAGCCGACTTGGTCGCCGAACTGCTCAGCACGCGGCTGGGTCTGCGGATTGATGTAGCGCAGGTGGCCGCTGGAGAGCTGCCTCGATTTGAAGCTAAGGGAAAACGGTTTATTGATTTGCGGGTCGACGTGTCATAGGATAGTCATCGATCTAGCAAGTGACGAAAGACGATATTGTATGCATCCAACCAACTTACAAACGACCGAAGCACGCGAATTGGTGATTACTTGGAGCGACGGTGCAGAGGCCACAATCCCCTTTCGCACATTGCGTGAGGGTTGTCAGTGTGCGGGTTGCAACGAAAAAAGAGTCAATCCACCAGAGAAGCCTGTCGGCCTGCCCATTCTGTCCGCCGCTGAGGCGCGGCCTTTGACCATCGAGAAGATGCATCCAGTCGGTAACTACGCCTACAACGTGCATTTCTCAGACGGTCACAGTGCTGGAATCTACACGTTCGAAATGCTGCGGAACATTGGTGACGCGTGTGCGAACTAGATCTGGTTTAGCTATTTGAAACTGAACCTGGATGGGCTAGTTCGTTGTGCCGGCTGCCTCCACCAGGGCAGTTACGTCTGATTTTGGGTTGGTCTTCTTTCGTCGATCAATCTTGTGCTTGTTTTTGTTCATGGCCTGCTGCAACAAAAATTCTGATACCTGATCGGGAGTCTCAAGATTTAATTCGACCAGTTGCGTAATCGCGTCGACGTATTTTTGCTCTTCGTAAAGACTCAAGCATCGGTCGTACTTCTCCAGATTCTCGATCATGGCGGCCGATACAGGACGCGGAAACAACTCGTAAACGTTCATTGGCGAACTAATTCCCGCAAGGGCTGTCCGACAGACTCGTCTGCCAACGTAGAACTCTTTGACTTGGTTTGCCACCGATTCTGAAACTAGGATCGGCAGCCCAATGCCTTTGGTCGCCGCTTCTAGGCGACTGGCAATGTTTACTGTTGATCCGCTAGGACCGTATTTCAACCGACTTGTGCTTCCGGAATTACCGACTTGGGCGACGCCAGTGTGAATTCCGACTCCAACACGCAGGCGTTGCTGAAGACGGTGTGCCCAAATCTCATTCAGCTCTGGTAGACACGCAAGTAGGTCTTCGGCGGCGCGACACGCCAGAAGAACGTGGTCGGGCTGTTCGATCGGGGCGTTCCAGAATGCCGAAAGGCCATCCCCAAAGTAGTCGATGATGACACCGTCGTGGCGCGAAACGATCTCAGAGAAACGATCCATCACGTCAGTAAGTAATTGATAGGTGACTTTAGGACCGGCATGGTCACTGATGGAAGAAAAACTCCGCAAGTCGACAAACAAAACTGTAACATCCGTCGTGCGTCCCTCGAGGATGTCCGGATTAGCTTCCAGGTGCCGAACGACTTTTGGCGAGAACGCTTGCTCGAGCAGCACCCGCGAGCGTGTCGCCTCGGCTTCTTTTTCCAGACGTGTCATCGCCGAGAGAATCGAATTGGCAATTAGTTGAACAAACTGCGCTTCCAGCGCGCGAGCACCAATCCGATTGTTATTGCGACGCTGTGTTCGAAAACCGTAGACAACGGCCATTACCTCCCCAGCATGATTGAACACCGGACTGACAACCGCCGTCTCCCAAGACTCGGATTCTTCTGATGCAGTTAGCTGCGAGCTGTCATGGAAAATCGTAACGCCTTGTTCTACCGCACGTTCGACAAGATCGGTTCGGAATCGAATCGGGCTGTCCGAAAACGGAATGTGGCTGGCGACGATTTTCCATTTTTGGGCCGAAGCAGCCGTCGAAGAACCCGCGTTGCTGGTATGTGCATTTGCGTGAGGCAGCAGAATAAAACTACCGTCCAACCCCCCCGGATTGAATATCGCCCGGGCCGCCTCCTTGAAGAACGCACCGCTGCCAGCGACGGATTTCTGTAGGTCACCGAAGGCATCTAGCCACGCGGCCAGCGTCGAGGGTGCCGGTGAAATATCGACTACTGCGCTAGTCCCCTTCACTTCGGCAGGAGAGCCGCCTTGGGGAGGCAAGTAGTTTAACGAGTGGTCGATTTTGACTTCCGATGCAACATCAAATATCTGAACGCGCGTGTCACCAATGGTAAGTCTTAGCGGCAGCATCGTGCGATGAGGTTGATTGCGGTGTAAGCGCGATCCGCTGTCGAGCACGATCGAATGCCCAAGATTGACGATCTCGACCTCTTGACCAAGATCCTTGTTCGCGACTGTCAACTGGCAGTGCAATTTGCTGACGTTGTCGTCTCCGTCAATAACGACGTCGCAGCTCGATTCGGCGCCGATGGTGAGCTTGTTCTGAACAAAGGACACTTGTTGGTGCTGCACAAAATTGTGTGTGGCAACACCGATATGCAACTCCGGCAAGCTGTTGTCTGCAGAATCAGTTGTGAAACTAAGGGGAATTTCTCCAAGCATGTTCGCTCTAAGGTCTGTTAAAGAAATCGGGTTATAGGGACACTGCCGATGGGTGAGAAAGTCTAGGTCGCGAATGTGCGGCAACCATGCAAATCCCTAAAGGAAGGCTCAGTCTTTGGACGAAACCAGCAACGCTGCGCCGGATGTGCGGCCAACAAATCGGTGCGGTTGTGCGGATTGATTGTCCTATGTTGGAAAAAGGGATCGAAAGGAATCATGGCACCCAGTCTTTCACTATTTCTTCTCTTGGGCGTGGGTTTGTGCGCAGTCGTTCTGGTCCAACTGGCGCTGTGGGCCGCCCAGTCGCTGTCGATTCTTGCTCACAACCGTCGGCAATTTGACCTGTCACGCAAATTGATGCTGCAGCAGATCGATAGCATTATTGAGCAGCGCGTCGTCCAATCGGATTCTGTTGCCGGAGATGTCGTCGACGCAATCAATTTGGGAACAAGTGCAAAAAAGA
>CAYTPS010000074.1:0-1890 GCA_964439245.1 uncultured Pirellulaceae bacterium
GATTAGAGTGGGGCATTGGTGGTCGGTTTCTAGTGATGTACTCAGGGAATTTCGGACTTGGCCATGACGTTGAGACATTTCTAGATGCGGCAGTTCAATTGCGGGAAGATGATCGGATTCGATTTGCTTTTGTTGGAGGCGGAAAGAAAAAAGAGATCGTTGATCAACGAGTTAAAAAAAACGGCTTGTCGAACTGCATTCTTGCTCCCTATCAACCGAGAGAAAAACTTAGCGAGTTGCTTACAGCAGCTGACTGCCAGTTGATCAGCTTACTTAAGGGAATTGAGGGTATAATGGTGCCTTGCAAGCTGTTTGGCATTATGTCGGCTGGACGACCTGCTTTGTTTATTGGTTCCCAATCAAGCGAAGTCTCACGAGTGATCGATGATTCGAATTGTGGGATCACTGTTGATCAAGGAGATGTTGATTCCTTGGTTAGGGCGATTCAAGACTACGCCAATGGCGAACAGGATTACGGGCTCGCCGGGGACAGGGCTCGGACTGCGCTGACAGAGAAATATTCATCCAAAGTCCGCTGCAAGCAGTGGGAGCAACTCATCATTCAGGTAGCCGCGAAAAAATGATCAAATACGTCTTCATACAAAACGAACCGTTTCTTCTCCCAAAAGTTTTGGACAAGTATCTTCGCGAATTCTCTGATACGACAGCAGGAATCAATGTTCAGTCCGTGGCACAAGGGAAACGAACTGTTTTTCAAACTGCCATGGAATTGTACAAGCTCTATGGATTTGGCTATTTTCAATGGAAAGTGCGCAAATACATTCTCAAGAAAGTGCTGGCCAAGGTGCAAAATGACTGGATGGGCTCGACGCGAAACTGCCACTCGGTTGCTGCGGTTGCCAGAAAATACGGAGTGGAAGTGACTGAATCAGTCGACGTCAATTCCGAAGAGTTTCTTGCACATTTGCGTGAGAAGGATGTCAGTTTCATCGTTTCCATTTCTGGAACTCAGTTATATCGAAAAAAACTGCGGCAACAAACAAAGCACGGCATCGTCAATTGTCACGGGGCATTACTACCGAAGTACCGTGGTCTAATGCCAAGTTTCTGGACACTTGCTAATGGAGAATCGGAAGGAGGAACCAGTGTTCATTTTGTTGATGCTAAGCTAGACAATGGACCAATCGTGGTTCAGAAAAAGTACCGAATACACCCTCACGATACACTCGAAGAGGTAATGGCTCGCTCGAAGGATCTTGCCGCCGAGGCGATCATTGAATGCGTTCGACTGGTTGAAGCCGGAGATCCGCCGTTGATGCCAAACCCGGAACCAGAGATGACGCATTTTTCGATGCCTACTAGGCAAGACGTCCAAAGGTTCCTTCAGAAAGGGCATCGGTTTCGCTAATTTGTTTGAAGACGAATCGATGATGCCTAACGAACTGACTCATGCATTAAGCTTCGATATCGAAGACTGGTTCCACATGGTGGATATCACGGCAGTTGAGGATCCCGCAAATTGGGACTCGTTGAGTTCGCTGGTTGAAAAACGTACACATGAGATTCTTGACCTGTGTGCCGAGTTCGATGTTCGAGCGACGTTTTTTGTATTGGGGTGGATCGCTGATCGCTATCCTGACCTCGTGCGTGCGATCGCCAGAGGGGGGCATGAGTTGGCGTCTCACTCATACTGGCATCGAAGAGTATACTTGTTGACGCCAGAAGAATTTGAAGAAGACCTGCGATTGTCGATTGATGCCATCGAGCAAGCAGGTGGGCAAAAGGTTACAGGTTTTCGAGCTCCTTCGTTTTCGATTACCGCTGGCGCAGAATGGGCGATAGATGTTTTGCACGATTGTGGAATTGAATATGACGCAAGCCTGTTCCCAGCATCACGAGGGCACGGAGGCTACGATTGCTCGGTGAAGG
>CAYTPS010000074.1:1900-15447 GCA_964439245.1 uncultured Pirellulaceae bacterium
GTGAAGGCACACGTATTCGAGAAAAGCCCGAGCGGAAAAGCCATGCCCGAACTCCCGATGAGTGTTATGAGAGTTGGGGGAGTAAACGTTTGCTATTCCGGTGGAGGCTATTTGCGGCTTTTTCCACTCTGGTTTATTGAAAAAGGCATTCGTCAGCTGGCAAAAACAGGTGTTCCGACCGTTGTTTATTTGCATCCTAGGGATTTTGCGCCCGACTGCCCACGTGTTCCGATGCCTTTGTACCGAAAATTCAAAAGCTACGTAGGGGCTGGTTCAACTGCGAGTAAACTGAGAGAGCTTTTAGGAAAGTACCGTTGGTCGACCTGTTCGGCCGTCGTGAAAGAACAAATTGACGGATTATGATTGGCGAAAGACTGAGAAGTGTCTCTAGAGCACTAGAGTTCAACTAATAACGGATACCAATGAAGAAAATCGACCAGAGCATCAAGATTTGTGTTGTCGGCTTAGGTTATATCGGACTGCCAACGGCAGCTGTGCTGGGCTCGCGTGGCTACAAAATTCACGGCGTGGAAATTAACCCCAAGGCTGTTGAAACAATTAACTCAGGTAAAGCTCATATCGTTGAGCCCGACCTCGATATTCTTGTTCGTGCTGCAGTCACAACGGGTAACCTTAAAGCCTATACCAAGCCAGCAGAATCAGACATTTTTATGATCTGTGTTCCAACGCCGCTGACCGAAGACAATAAGCCGCAATTGGATTACGTGCGGTCTGCCACCAAGTCGATTATTCCTCATTTGCAAAAAGGAAACTTGGTCATTCTTGAGTCAACATCGCCCCCGGGTACGACGGAAATGATCGAATCAATCGTGCTTAAAGAAAGCGATTTTCAAAAGGGCGATATCCACTTTGCTCATGCGCCTGAACGTGTTCTGCCTGGAAAGATCCTTCGCGAAGTTGTCGAAAACGATCGCATTATCGGTGGCATCGATGATGCTTCGACAGAAAAGGCTGCCGACTTCTACGGCAGTTTCGTAACGGGCAAACTTCTAAAAACTCATTGCCGAACCGCTGAAACGGCGAAGCTGGTCGAAAATGCGTTTCGCGATACCAACATAGCATTCGCCAATGAGCTTTCATTGTTTAGCGAGAAAATGGATCTTGATGTTTGGGAGTTAATCCGACTTGCAAACCATCATCCGCGTGTAAATATTCTCACTCCCGGGCCTGGCGTTGGTGGTCACTGTATCGCTGTAGATCCTTGGTTCTTGGTCGATTGTGCACCTGAGGTAACGAAAATGATTCGTTCGGCTCGGGAGGTCAATGAAGCCAAACCGCATTGGGTGGTCGATCGCGTGATCGCCAAAGCCGAACGTTTAAAGGATCCAACGATCGCCTGCCTGGGGCTTGCATATAAACCAGACATTGATGATCTGCGAGAGTCTCCAGCGGTCGAAATCGTACGGTCGCTTCAGGAAAAAGGTGTCGGGAACCTAAAGATTGTAGAGCCAAATTTGGAATCGCATGATTTGTTTGAATTGTCGACGCTTGATGAAGCACTTGATGCCGCTGATATCGTTTTAATTCTGGTGGGTCATATGTCGTTTCTGACTCTGACGCCTGCTCGATTGGCCGAAAAGATCACGATCGACACCTGTGGTGTAACCACTCGGTAAAGAACGTCTGTCTTCGGTTCCAGCCTTAACCACAACTTCTTACCTTACCGAAACCAAAGATCCGATGAAAAAAGTAGCAGTATTCATGGGCACGCGCCCAGAAGGTATCAAGATGGCCCCAGTGGTCAAAGCTGTCGAGGCCGCTGATGGATTAGAGCCAATTGTGGTCTCAACCGGTCAGCACAAAGAAATGTTGCAGCAGGTCGTGGACCTATTCGAGATAAACGTCGATCACGATCTCGAAGTGATGCAGCCCAATCAAACACTGCCCTCGCTAACGGCGCGGCTGATCACGCGCATCGATGCATTGCTTGAGGAAGCACAGCCAGATTTAGCGCTCGTTCAGGGTGATACGACGACCGTTTTTACAGCGGCATTATGCTGTTTCTATCGAGGTATCCCAGTTGGGCATGTCGAAGCTGGCTTGCGAACAGGAAACATGCGATCGCCTTTTCCCGAAGAAGCAAATCGGAAATTGGCTTGTCCGCTGGTCAGCTTGCATTTTCCCCCAACGGAAACTAGCGAGAAAAATCTGCTGAAAGAACATGTCGATCCTACTGCGATCACGGTCACTGGCAATACAGTGATCGACGCGCTGCACCTAGAAATTGAACGACAGAAATCACCAGAGAATCAGGCACCACTAAAGACGAAATTGGTTGAGTTGATCGGCGAAGACTTCACACAACGCCCCTACGTTCTGGTGACAGGGCATCGCCGTGAGAATTTCGGTGGTGGATTTGATGAGATTTGCTCGGCGCTATCAACACTGGCCGAAAAACACACAGACTATTTGTTTATCTATCCGGTGCATTTGAACCCCAAAGTGCAGAAACCGGTTTACGACACGTTGGGGAAATTTGACAACATCAAATTGATTCCACCACAGCCGTATTCAGAATTTGTCATGCTGATCAACAACAGCCGAATCGTTCTGACAGATTCAGGTGGCGTCCAAGAAGAGGCGCCGTCTTTAGGTAAACCGGTCCTTGTTATGCGTGATACAACCGAGCGTCCCGAGGGCGTGGAGGCGGGCACGGTGAAACTGGTCGGTGCTGACGCGTCGGCAATTATTGAAAACGTCAATCTGTTGATCGAGGACGCCGGTGCCTATGATCAGATGGCTCAGGCCAAAAACCCCTACGGCGATGGCAAGGCCGCGACGCGTATTGCCGAAACAGTAAAAGCTTTTCTTGCCGACAACTAGCATGGTTGGTCGCACAACCTTTTGAATCCTCGCGCGTTTTGTGGGCCTTGATGGATTCATTAGAGGGTATTTCAAAACCAGTAGTGGTCATCACCAGAAGTCCCTCGTTCAAAACAATGCTGAGGGATTTTGGCTAATCCCACGACATTCAGCCCATAAAGCAAGGTTTTGAAATACGCTCTAAAGTGTCGCAACACTGGTGATGTTGAAAATCCGACGAATCCCGCTACTTTTTGGTATAGCCTTGAGGATTCTTTTGATGCCAGCCCCAAGCGGTTTCGATGATCGATTGCGGATTATCGTAGACCGGTTTCCAGCCTAGTCGCTCACGCGCATAAGCTACTTCGGCGACTAATTCTGGAGGATCTCCGGCGCGCCTGTCAGCCACGACTGCCGGTATAGGATGTCCTGTGATGCTTCGGCAGGCTTCAATAATCTCTTTAACACTGAAGCCCTTGCCGGTGCCTAGATTTACTTTCAGGCCTTCTCCCGGCTCAATACTTTTGAGCGCTGCCAAATGAGCCGTACTCAGGTCGTCTACATGGATGTAGTCCCGCACGCATGTTCCGTCGGGTGTCGGCCAGTCGTTCCCATAAATTTGCACCTCTGAGCGCTGTCCTAAAGCTACTTGAAGAACGATTGGGATTAAGTGGGATTCCGGATCGTGATCCTCACCTATTCCGCCCAGCGGTGAAGCTCCGGCGGCATTGAAATAACGCAGAGCGGCGAAGCCAAATCCGTAGGCGTGAGCGTAGTGTTCCAATGCTCGTTCGATCACAAACTTCGTGAAGCCATACGGGTTCACTGGGTTTTGTGGCGTTTGTTCTGAAATCGGAACTTTGTCGGGGATTCCATAGGTCGCGCAAGAACTGGAGAAGACGATCTTGCGAACTTCTGTCTCCCTCATTGCTTCCAACAGTTCAATTGTGGCAACGACATTGTTTTGGTAGTACTTGGCTGGATCGGTGACCGATTCGCCAACCAATGCGCAAGCGGCAAAATGCATCACTGCATCGATCTTGTATTCGGTCAACAGACGCTTCACCAGAGCGCGGTCTGACATTTCGCCAACGATCAATTCGTTCTCTGGCACCGACTGGCGAAAACCAGTTGAGAGATTGTCTAAGACAATCGCGCTGTGACCCTCAGAATTCAAATGGCGCACCATGTGGGAGCCAATGTAACCTGCTCCGCCTACAACCAATATATTCACAGTCTGTTTGCCTTTTTGTTGCTATTATTGTGTTAGGATTTTATTCGGATCCATAGGTCTTGCCTAGGCAGCCGGGAGCGGGACAGCATTCGTTCGCTCTTTCCAACGACCAATGAATATGCGACAAGAATCGCCATGCCTAATCAAAGTATTTTGAAAGCGATTGAGTCACTACAAAATCGGTTTCGAGGCGAAATCCAGCTTGAGGGCCTAGAACGAATGATCTACGCAAATGATGCGTCGGTCTATCAGACGATTCCGGCTGCAGTTGCCCTGCCGCGTGATGACCAAGACATCGCCATGCTGATCGAACTGGCTACTGAAACCGGACTTGGCCTGATCCCCAGAACGGCCGGTACCTCTCTGGCGGGACAAGTCGTCGGAGATGGAATCGTCGTTGATGTCTCACGTAATTTTACCAAGATCCTTGAGATCAATCCCCAAGAGCGCTGGGTTCGAGTTCAACCGGGCGTTATTCGCGATGAACTTAACTTAGCGCTTGCCGATTACGGATTGATGTTTGGGCCTGAGACTTCCACATCCAATCGCGCCATGATCGGCGGTATGTTGGGAAACAACTCTTGTGGATCCAACTCGATCGTTTACGGAACAACGCGTGATCAAACAATTGAGGTGACTGGTTTTTTAAGTGACGGTACCAAAACTACTTTCGGTTGTTCCGGCCCACCAAAAGAAAGCGAAAGCAGTGAGTTTTCAAAGAACGTTGTTTCTCAAACGGTCGACTTACTAAGTGACAACGAAACGCAGCAGCACATCCGAGATCAATTCCCGCATCCTGATGTCAGTCGACGCAATACAGGCTATGCAGTTGATAGGTTGATTGAATCAGAAACACTTGGCGGCAGTGGCGAACCTCTGAACTTTTGTCATTTGATTTCCGGATCCGAAGGGACTCTTTTCTTCGCCACTGAAATCAAGTTGCGTTGTCATCCGCTGCCGCCAGCGGATAGTGGGCTGTTGTGTCCCCACTTCGAGTCGGTTGATCAGGCAACTCGAGCGGCCCAAATTATCATGCGGCACCATCGCGAAGCGCTTGAGGTGCCCTCGTGCAGCACAACTGATTCTCAGTACTCCTCTTCTATCTTTGCCTGCGAACTGATCGACCATTTCATCCTCGAGGGAGCAGCTCGCAATATTGAACAACGAAAGAATCTCGACTTTGTAGAGGGGAATCCCGCTGCTGTTGTAATTGTCGACCTGCGAGCGACAGATCGAAATTCTATTCGGCAAACGGCAGCTAAAATCGTAACTGATTTGAAGGCGGCCAATCTTGGCTATGCTTTTCCTGTACTGTTTGACAACGCCGTAACCGCGATTTGGCAAGTACGAAAGTCAGGCTTGGGCGTCGTCGCCAATGCGGTCGGTGATGCAAAACCAGTCACGTTGGTTGAGGACACGGCGGTCAGCGTCGAAGTTCTACCTCAGTACATCGCCGAAGTGAACGAGTTGCTTGTTGGCAGGTACAACGCACAGTGCGTTCACTACGGGCACATAGGAGCAGGTGAAATTCACCTGCGTCCCGTGTTGAACTTAAAGTCAGAAGAAGGCGTTGACGCTTTTAGAAGTATCGCCACCGATGTCGCGCGGATCGTCAAAAAGTATCGAGGCTCTCTTAGCGGAGAACACGGAGATGGGCGGCTGCGCGGTGAGTTTCTTGAATTCATGATCGGAGTCAAAAATTATAAATTGCTCAAATCGATCAAGAATATTTGGGATCCCAACGGGATTTTTAATCCCGGGAAAATTGTTGACGCGCCACCAATGGATTCTGGCCTGAGATATTCACAAACTGAAACCCGTGAGTTGGCAACGGTAATGAACTTCAGTGAAACCGGTGGAATTCAAAGGGCGGCCGAGATGTGTAGCGGATCGGGTGACTGCCGAAAGACAGAACTGACTGGCGGTGTAATGTGCCCCAGTTATATGGCGACTCGAAATGAAAAAGATACCACTCGAGCTAGAGCCAATGTATTGCGGCAGGTTCTTACAGGTGCCTCTGATACCGATGTGCCGCTTGATGATTCTCGTTTGCACGATGTCATGAAGCTTTGCCTTGCCTGTAAGGGGTGCAAGTCGGAGTGTCCCTCCAACGTCGATGTCGCCAAAATGAAAGCTGAAATCTTGCATGCTGGCCATGTCGCCAACGGTGTATCGACTCATGCGCGCCGTATCGCGGGATTTGCTTCAAAGATGAAACTGGCCAGCAAGATTCCTCGTCTAAGCAATTGGCTGATGTCCAATTCGGTAACGTCTGGTCTGTTAAAGTGGCACCTTGGTTTTCACCCCGACCGTAAACTGCCTCAACTCCATTGGCAAACTCTTCGGTCGTGGTTCGCGACACACACGCCACATCCAAGCAGTGGAACGCAAGGCGATGTTGTCCTGTTTTGCGATGAGTTTACAAATTACCTTGATGTGCCGGTTGGCATCGCTACTGTCGAAGTCTTGGAGAGGCTAGGCTATCGTGTAGAAATGGTTGACCATGATGAAAGTGGCCGAGCCTCCATCTCCAAGGGGCTACTTAAACATGCGAAACAGCTGGCGGAGCACAACGTGCGCAATCTGGCCGCCGCGATTGGGGCTAACAATAAGAAAATTGTTGGCATTGAGCCATCAGCTCTACTGACGTTGCGGGATGAGTATTTGGTGTTAGTCGACTCGACTTTACGAGATCAGGCACGAATCGTTGCTGAACGAGCGATGTTGATCGACGAGTTTGTCGCTGAGGTTATGGCCGCCGACGGAATTGGTCGGGAGCTGTTTACTCAAGAAGCGCGTTCAATTCGCTTGCACGGCCACTGTCATCAGAAAGCTTTGTCGTCGCTGAAAAGAACGATCAATATGTTGCAACTACCGGAGAACTATCGCGTCAAAATTATTAATTCTGGCTGTTGCGGAATGGCGGGTTCTTTTGGCTATGAGCATGACAACTACGAATTGTCGATGGAGATTGGAGAGTTGGTTCTGTTTCCCACACTCCGCAAGGAGGCTGCCGATACGATGATTGCCGCTGGTGGCACAAGTTGCAGGGAGCAAATTTTGGCCGGCACAGGCCGACTTGCACTTCATCCAATTGAAATTCTACGTGCGGCAATGATATAGTGCCGAGTCTTGTCTAAAACGTAGCGCTGGTAGGCCGATTTCACTCGAATTTTGCCAGCCCCAAGATCAATTCTTGAGGCTGTGCTATGGCCAGTTTATCAACGCTATCGATGTTGGCGTTGCCCAGCGAAAATAGTACTATTCGGTTCATCGAGAACGCTGAATCATGTTTGCGGAGTTTTTAAAAAGCCTGTGATGAAAAAATATCCTCAGACGATCTTTGTTACCGGATGTGCTGGCTTTATTGCTAGTCGTGTGGTTAGGTTTCTTCTTGACGAGGGTCACGATGTCGTCGGCACCGACAATATGAATGACTACTACGATGTAGCGCTGAAGCGATATCGGCTCGAAGAACTTCAATCAAGTGACCGCTTCACGTTTTATCACGAGGATATCGAAGACCAACAAGCGCTGAAGAAGATCTTTGATGCCCACGCGTTTGACGCAGTCGTTAATCTGGCAGCACGTGCTGGCGTGCGGTACAGCATGGTGAACCCGACGGTTTACATGACCACCAACGCGATGGGAAACTTGTTCCTGTTGGAGGCGATGCGCGAGCGCGGCATAAAGAAATACGTTCTAGCCTCGACTTCGTCTCTCTATGCTGGCCAGCGGATGCCTTTTGTGGAAACGTTGGCTGTCAATACTCCCACGTCGGCCTACGCGGTATCGAAAAAATCTGCTGAAGCGATGGCCTATTCTCATCATCTTCTTTACGGAATCGATGTTTCGGTGCTTCGTTATTTTACGGTTTACGGCCCCGCCGGACGGCCTGACATGGCGATCTTTCGATTCATCAAGTGGACGGACTCGGGAATTCCTATTCAGCTCTTTGGAGACGGCACTCAGTCACGTGATTTTACCTATGTGGATGATATTGCTCGAGGAACCATTGCTGCTATCAAACCGGTGGGCTACGAAATCATCAACCTTGGCGGTGGCAATCAGCCGGTTTCTCTGAAAAGTGTTATTCAAAAAATAGAGGGCCTATTGGGAAAGAAAGCCAGTATCGTCTATCAGCCGTTCCACAAAGCTGATTTCAAAACAACGTGGGCTGATATTTCAAAAGCCGATCGCTTGTTGGACTGGCGCCCCACAGTTTCACTCGATGACGGCTTGGCTCAATGTGTCCAGTGGCATCAACAAAACCTTCCTTGGTCGGCTCACATTGATCGTGGGCGACAAGAGTATGTTCCTGGAACGTTGCAGGCAACAGGTTAGGTCTAGGACTGGATATCGGGAAGAAATTAGCTCCACGTAATGGCGACATCTCCGCCAAGGCAAACATCGATGTCTTTACCCGCGTCGCGCTTTCTGGAATTGTAGGCGCCGCAGTAAACCAAGCTCCGTTGTTGGATCGTTTCTATACCGTCGAGGTTTTGGTTTTGGCCAAACTTTGGGTCTTCGGAAATTTCTTCAGAAATCACTGTCCGGTAGTCGAACGGCAACGGATTAGTATCTCTTTGACATTCGACAATTGAGACAGCTTCAATATCGCGTTGAGAACAGTCGGGTAGGTTAACGTTAGCCAACTGCCCTGCCCCAAAGTCAGGCTTTGCCAAAAGTTGCTGGACGACCCGTCGAACGAGCCCTTTCGTATTGTTCCAGTCAAATTCTTCTGGGTAGTTCAAGCGATGTTGAGAAATCGCTACAGCCCGCACACCAAAAAAGGTGGCTTCTCGAGCTGCGGCAACGGTTCCCGAAATGAAAAAGTCGACTCCCAAATTGCCCCCATTGTTGACCCCTGAAAACACCCAATCAAATTCTTGTTCTAACTGGCTCAATCCAACACGAGCACAATCAGCAGGAGTTCCTGACAAGTGCCAACGATTAGCCGCGTGTTGAGTCAGCGCTATTGGCGTCTCGAAAGTCATTTGATGGCTGATACCTGACTGGGGAGTCGCTGGAGCAACGACCGTGACCTGTCCGAATTCGGCCAAAACCCCCTCTAAAGTACCGATTCCCGGGGCGTCCCAGCCGTCGTCATTGGTCAATAAGATGCTGGTCACGGGGTACTTTCTAATCAATTTGGGTGGTTTTCTGCTTCAGATTGTAGCGAATATACGAGGCACAGGGATCAATCGAGCCGGTCGTTAGATCCGTCCGGAGATTCGCTTGAATATTTCAAAGACTGGATTTTACGTGTCCTAACTTACACCATTGCAGAACCCTCCCACGAACCCAACCCGGGTTTACACCCCTTCCACAAGCCTCGATCTGTTCTTACACCCGATGAGCAAACTCACGTTTAACATTCTGACCATTGACGACAACGAGGCCATCCATGAGGACTACCGGAAGGTTCTTGTCGACGATGAAACTGACCTTCAATTAGTTAAGGCTGCCGAATTTCTCTTTGGTGAAGATCCTGACGATCCCAATGATCTTGAGTCGGAACATCTCAAGAAACGCCTGTCATATCCTGTTTACAAGTTGGACTCCGCACTTCAAGGTGCCGCTGGATTGGCTAAGGTCGAAGAAAGCTTAAAGAACGATGTCCCATATGCTTGTGCGTTTATTGACGTTCGAATGCCTCCTGGTTGGGACGGCGTCGAAACAGCAAGGCGTATATGGGAAGTTGACCCGGACCTGCCTATCGTACTTTGTACAGCATATTCCGATCATTCATGGGAAGAAGTCTCTCAGGAACTCGATCGAACCGATCAGCTTTTGATACTCAAAAAACCATTCGACCCAATCGAGCTTCGACAGATCGTGGCGTCGCAAACCTCGCGCTGGGAATTGAATAAGCAAATCAAAGAAAACACGCTGCTACTTGAACAGCGCGTCAAAGAACGTACAGATGAGATGTTAGAGGCTCGCGACCTTGTGTTTTTCACGTTAGCGCGTTTGGCGGAATCTCGTGATCCCGAAACGGGCGAGCACCTAGAGCGAATCGAAGGTTACACCAGAATGCTAGTCAATTGGCTGGCAGTAAACGGTCCTTATCAGGATCAGATTGACGATGCCTACTGCTCTCAACTGTGTCGTTCAAGTATTCTGCACGATATCGGAAAAGTAGGTGTTCCGGACAGCATATTGCTGAAGCCGGGCCGACTTACTCCGGATGAATTCGAAATCATGAAACAGCACACCCGTATCGGGGCTGAAGCGTTGGAGGATTCGGCGCTCAAGTCGAAGTCCTGCAAATTTCTTTCAATGGCAGCCGAGATCGCGCGTTACCACCACGAAAGATTTGATGGTGCAGGATACCCGCACGGTGTAGAAGGAATTGAGATTCCTCTTTCCGCTCGGATTGTCGCAGTTGCAGACGTATTTGACGCATTGACTTCAGAGCGTGTCTACAAGAGCGCGATGGAATCCGACAAGGCGAGAAGTTTAATTGTCAGCGAATCAGGCAAACATTTTGACCCTGAAGTTGTCAAAGCTTTTGAAGCTTGCTGGAGCCAGTTCAAGGCTTGCGCTGACGCCCCCAAAGAATCCCCCAAAATACCATTGGTAGCTCAGTTAATCGAACAGGGGTTAATCACCTCGACTGGTGCGAATGTCTGAAACAAGAACACTGAAGTAATTCTCCCCCTCTCAAAATTCACTCCACTAAACTGTCATGCCTAGCTCATTTCCAAATCATCAGCTTCAATTTTTTAACAATACGAGCGAACGAGTTTACTTTCGCGACATCGATCGAAAACTGACTTGGGCAAACCCGTCTTTTTTTGGCGACGTTGCTTCAGACGATTCGAGTCAGTTGATTGGTACGAAACTCGCTGAGATTGAGATGGAATCTGTGATCGCAGATACCCTCAAAGAGGTGGAAGACGCGGTGTACGAAATCCAAGAGTCTCAAACTCGTTCGCACTTGCGTGGGTCGATGGGAAATTCCAACGTCACGGTTTCTATCGAATGTCACCCTGTGTTCTCTGAAGACGGTGTTTTTGAGGGAGTTGTTGGCCAATATCAAATCGAGGACGTCAGCAAGTATTTGGGTTATGAGAAGCTTCTAGTTGATAGCCTGATGAAGAACACTTCGGATTTAATATACTTTAAGGATAGAAACTCAAAATTCACTCGGGTCAGTGATTCGATGATCCAGCGTTTGGGTGCTGACAGTATGGAAGACGTCATTGGAAAGAGCGATTTTGATTTTTGGGACTTAGAGTGCGCCCAGCGCTTTTTCGACGATGAACAAGAGATCATTGCCACGGGCAATCCAATGGCTGGACAGTGCGGAGAAGAGAATCGCATCGACGGCATGGTGAGCTGGGTTGTTTCGTCAAAAATGCCGCTTTATGACGAAGACAATAAAATTATCGGTACATTCGGCATCAGCAAGGACATTACCGAACTGAAGCAAACAGAGATTAGGCTGGCCCACACTCATCAAGAATTACTTGAGGCATCAAGGCAAGCAGGCATGGCGGAGATCGCCACCAATGTTATTCACAACGTCGGCAACGTACTCAACAGTATCAATGTCTCTATCGCTACCGGACGGAAACTTCTAAAAAATCAGGACATGACTCACCTTAGGAAGGCGGCCGACTTACTTGAAGAGAACGTCAACAACAAAGATTATCTACTAACCGACTCGAAAGGAAAAATACTTCCTGGTTTCATTAAACTTTCGGCCAAGACTCTAGAAGATACACATCAGAAATTGCTCGACGAGTTCGACAACCTGCGGAAACACCTCACGCACGTCAAAACTGTCGTGTCAATGCAACAAGAATACGCTGGCGCAAAAAACATCTTGAAGGACCTGGAGGTGTCAACGTTGGTTGAAGATGCGATCCAGATCGGAGAGGGATCACTCCAACAATCGGGTGTTGCAGTGGTGAAGCGTTTTGAAAAGAAGATCGATGCAACAGTCGAGAAACATAAAGTTCTTCAAATACTGATCAATTTGATCCGAAATGCGAAACATGCTTGCGAGGACACTAACGATGGTCGCGTAAAGGAAATCTGCATTTCTATCGATAAAGTGGCGGACGACTTTTTCACGATCGAGATCGCGGACAATGGAGTTGGTATTTCTCAAGAGAATTTGACTTGCATTTTCAACCACGGTTTTACCACGAAAGAAAAAGGCAAAGGTTTTGGTTTGCACAGCAGTGCTAACGCGGCCAAAGAAATGGGCGGTTCGCTGATCGCGACAAGCGCTGGCAACGGGCGGGGCGCTTCGTTTATATTGACTTTGCCAATAAAACCCAAAGAGCGAGTTCACACTTCCGCCAAAAGTATTAGCGACACCACGGTTGATCAGCCACTGCCGCCCGAAGTTGCCGCAGCTCTATTGTCGTAATGGTGGAGTAAGCCAAGCAGCCCTATTTGAGTTGATCGGGCAAGCAACGATTTGGGAAACCCTGAAAGCAGACGGGTTTTGTAAATCGATAAATCGACTGGTGACCGATTGAAGTGAAGTAACTATGCGTGGTTGCCGGGTAAGGCCCACCGTGGTGCATTGCGTTGCAGACCTCGATGCCTGTCGGAAAACCGTTGAAGACAATCCGGCCAACCTTCCGCTGAAGAATGCGTACCAATGCAGCGTGGTTCTCTAGGTCTTCCTCGGTTCCGTGAATGGTGGCTGTCAAATGACCGTCAAGGCTTCTTGCATATTCCAACATCTGGTCGGTTGACTGACACTTGTAGACAATCGAACTTGGGCCAAACACTTCCTCGGAAACTTCCGTTCTACCGATCTGGCTGATGTCGGTTTCGTAGATGTTGCAGGTGGCTTGGTGAGCATCTTCCAGTGGTGGCTGGCTAGATACGCCAACACGGTTGATGCCTTCTAAGCTGACGATACGTTTCTGGCCCTTTTCAAACGCTGCGTGAATTCCTGGATGCAACATTGTCGCCGGTTCAACCGCCTCGGCCGCCGTTCTTACCGCGGAAAGGAAATTATCCATGTGTTCGCCTTCTAAGCCGAGTACAGCGCCGGGGTTGGTGCAAAATTGACCGACGCCCAAATTGACGGACTGAATATATCCCGTTGCAATGTCATCAGCTCGTTGCTCGAGAGCGCCTGGAAAAAGAAAAACAGGATTCAAGCTTCCCATTTCGGCATAAAACGGAATTGGGTTCTGGCGCTGATTGACGGCATCGAAAAGTGCGCGGCCACCCTGAAGGGAACCGGTGAAAGCGACAGTAGCCACTTTTTCGTGCTGAACAAGTTCAACACCCGTGCGGTTTGTTTTGCCCTGAAGCATCGAAAACGCACCGGCTGGTAGCCCCGATCGTTCAACGGCCTCAGCAATCACAGATGCGATCATCTCGCAAGTTCCAGGATGGGCAGGGTGAGCCTTCACGACGACAGGGCATCGCGCCGCCAATGCGGAAATAGTATCAGTTCCGGCCACTGAAATCGCTAATGGGAAATTACTTGCACCGAAGACAACTACAGGAC
>CAYTPS010000075.1:0-15344 GCA_964439245.1 uncultured Pirellulaceae bacterium
CCAACATGGACGAATTCGCCATGGGTAGCTCGAACGAAAATTCGGCTTTCCATCCGGCAAAGAATCCTTGGAACCACGATCATGTTCCCGGCGGATCCAGCGGTGGTTCGGCGACCGCCGTCGCGGCTCGCATGGCTCCAGTGGCGATTGGATCAGACACCGGTGGTTCCATTCGACAGCCCGCATCATTTTGCGGCATCACGGGACTTAAACCTACCTATGGGCGCGTCAGCCGGTACGGATTGATTGCGTTTGCCAGTTCGCTAGATCAGATCGGTCCGATGACCCGTTCGGCACAAGACTGCGCATTGGTTATGCAAACTTTGGCTGGTCACGATAAGAAAGATTCAACGTCGGCCCCGGTCGAAGTGGCCGATTACATGGCGGCACTAGATAAACCACTTACCGGTCTAAAGATTGGCGTCTGTAAACAGCATTTCGAAGAAGGACTCGGCGACGAAGTCCGGGCAAAGGTAAATGAGGCAATTGAAGTGCTCAAATCGTTGGGAGCATCGATCACTGAAATCGAATTGCCTTACACCCAATATGGCATCGCCGCTTACTATGTAATCGCGCCGTGTGAGGCGTCCAGTAACCTGTCGCGCTTCGACGGCGTTCGGTACACCAATCGCGCTGAGGCCGAAGCGCTTGAAGAAATGTACTCAAAAACCCGTGCAGAATTTTTTGGTGAAGAAGTCAAAAAGCGTATCTTGCTGGGAACGCACGCGTTGAGTTCCGGTTACTACGATGCCTACTATTTGAAGGCATCCAAAGTCCGCCGCATGATCAAGAACGACTATGACAAGGCGTTCGATTCGGTGGATATGATTTTGGGGCCAACCGTTCCGACCACCGCGTTCAAATTCAATCAACACGCGGCTGATCCGTTGGCGATGTACCTTGCTGATGTCTACACCGTGGCGGCCAATCTTTCTGGTGTTCCAGCGATTTCCATCCCTTGCGGATTTGATTCGGCGGGCCTTCCCATTGGACTGCAGCTTCAGGCTCGACGTTTTGACGAGGCCACGTTGCTGCAAACTGCCCATCAGTACCAGACTCAGACCGACTGGCATCAAAGGAGTCCGCAATCATGAACCAAACCCTCGAAACAACTCCCGAACAACGCGATGCCGTGACCGATGCCGATGTGACTCTGATCGTCGGTCTGGAAGTTCACGTGCAGCTCGATACACAGTCCAAACTTTTTTGCGATTGTTCGACTGCTTATGGAGCCGAAGCCAATACCCAGACCTGCCCGGTCTGCACGGGCATGCCGGGTACTTTGCCGGTGATCAATGAGCGAGCACTTGAACTGGCGATCAAGACGGGGCTGGCGCTTAATTGCAAGATCGCAAATTACACCAAATGGGACAGGAAGAACTATTTCTATCCCGATCTACCCAAGGGGTACCAGATCAGCCAGTTTGACAAACCGATCTGCGGTGAGGGTTACCTGACGATTTCAGATGCGAAAGGGGCTTTTGAAACACGCGACATTCAAATCGAACGCGCTCACTTGGAAGAGGACGCCGGGAAAAGTATTCACGATGAAACGGGTGCTAAAAAACCATCCAAGATCGACCTTAACCGGACCGGTACGCCGTTGCTTGAGATCGTGACCAAGCCCGATCTACGTAGTGCAGAAGAAGCCAAAGCGTTTCTAACCGAGTTGAAGTTGATTCTGACTTACATCGACGTTTCTGACTGCAACATGCAGGAGGGAAGTCTTCGTTGTGACGGCAATGTCAATTTGCACATCAATGTTGGCGGACAAAAAATCGCGACGCCAATCGTAGAGGTGAAGAATCTCAACAGTTTCCGCGCAGCCGAACGAGCGATCGCCTACGAGGCAGCGCGGCAGTTGCGTGTGTGGAAGAAAGATGGTTTGGGAATCGCCGACGCTCCCAAGCAGACACGCGGTTGGGACGATGCCAATCAGAAGACCACTAAGTCGCGCGAGAAAGAGGATGCGGCCGATTATCGTTACTTCCCTGATCCGGATTTGATTGCCGTGGAGACAACCGATGAGGAAATTAATGCCATCGGGGCGACCATCGAATATCTGCCTGCGACACTGCGGACGGAGCTGATGGAGAGTTACGGGCTGGAGGCGTATGACACAGAAGTGATCGTCAGCCAAGGCATCGGCGTGGTGAAATACTACAAAGCCGTCGCTGATTTCTTGACCAAAAGTGCTAGCGGATCAAAGGCTCCCGGCAAGACTGCCAGCAACTGGGTGGCTCAGGAAGTGCTACGCTATTTGAACGAGCAGAATTGCGAAATTGGGGACTATCCAGTTTCTGGCGAGCAACTTGGCGAACTTCTGACGCGGATTGCCAAAGGAGATTTTGACCAGTCGCGTGGCAAGGATGTTTTGGCCCAAATGCTTGAAAATGGGGCTGATTTGGATGCCGCAATCGAAAAATTGGGTATCAAAGCCGTTGATGCAGGAGAGGTCGAGGCATTGTGCCAGCAGATAATTGATGAAAACCAAGGCGTGATAGAGCAGATTAAGGGAGGAAAAGTTCAAGCCGTTGGTGCATTGATTGGCAAGGCAAAAAAGCTCAATCCGAATATCAATCCGAATTTGGTTAAGGAAACCATATTGAAGCAAATTGGTATTTAACGATTTGGGAAATCTCTGAATAATCCCGGCTTACCTAGGCGTACAAGGAGGTTTTCTATGGCCAAGCAAAAAACACTTTCAAAAACAAAAGCTACAACTCCAACGAATCAAGTCGACGGCATTGTCGAATCGATCGGCTCTGAAGGTCAATTAATTACCTCAATCGAAAACGGCAGACTGGTCGACGCGGGGCAGGACGAATCTGTTTCCGTAATGTTTGGCGCGCACACCACTGTAGGCGTTTATCCAGAGGATCATGGTCAGCCTGAGTCAACGCTTGTCGCCAGCATGGGGCGAAGTGGATTTCTCGAAATTGAGATCGTTGGCATTAGCATCAGTGAGATGCTGGGGATCAAGGCAGGCGGCCCTGTCTCGGTTACTTGGTAGCTATTGCCCGCCGAGCGTTTTCATTTTCTGACGCGTTTTTTCGGCGGCCGTTGAGTTCTTACTTCCGCTTGTCACTGCCATCTCCCAACTACCGTAGTCCGGGTTGGGCAACATAAACCAGCGCTCTCCCCAGTACCGCTGGTGTTTTTCCGCCAACTGCGTGCGCTGTTGCAGATTGCTTTTCTTGACGAATAGAAAATCGTTCAAGTCATCACCCACCAACATTAGCACTCTGTAACTGGCCGCGATCGAATTCCGCCGAACAGATTTTCCCGATGTCCATTCTGGGCGTTCGTTTTTAGACAGAATTACATCGGGATCGCTAGGTCTCAAGAGTCCTTCAGAGATTAGATTTTCACGTGTTGCAGGCTCGAGGCTGAAGTCTCGGTTAGTAACGAAGAAGACGGCTACTCCCATACGACGGCAGGTATCGACGAATGATTTGGCTCCGGGAACCGCCGGTGATACTTTGGAGTTCACGAATCGGCTCCAAGATTCACCACTGAATGAGCGGTTGTTGAGGATCAACTCTTGCTGATAAGCGGAATTGTCCAAGACGGTTTCATCCACGTCCATGATCACACAGACGGGACGCCTAGACTGCTGTGTACTTGGACTGGAACCGTCGCTGACGATTGCTGTCCATGTGGGACTAGCGATTGCAGCACTTAGTTGTCGGGTCGCGGCAACAAATGTTTGCCTAGTAATTGCCTTGTACTCTGCAGCAAATCTGACCCACAGAGTCGCGTCTAAGTCTTCATGCCCATTGAGCGGCAGGCCCGTTTCAGTACGTGTCGCCGTAGAAGACGATACATCAGTCTTAAGATACTTTTGCAGTATGCTTTGGGCGGCGGCGTCTTGGCTTCCACAACTTGTCAGTACAGCAGCGGTAATTGTCAGCGTTAGCTTTGCCATCCATTTTTTTGTGACAGTTTTCATCCGATAATTATCCCATGAAATATTTGTCATTCCTAGCCACTCTTTTCTTTTATAGTCAGTGGCCGATGAATTGAACAAGGGTCAGGACTCGGGTTTTGAATCTCGTGATCCACGACACCCCAAAAGCGAGCTTAAGGAGGATGTTTTCTATCATTCTCCAGTTGCCCCACCGCAATAGCGCTGGACAGCGCTAGGTATCCCTTTGATAATTCGCTTTTCTGGAGCGGTTGAAAGCGCACTTAACATGTTTGAACGCTGGTCACTCAAATTTCCGATCACCCTCGGCGTGACGATGATCATTTTGATCGTCGCGCTGATCGTTGGTTGGGTAGTTCTGACCGCCTACAATGCGTTTCAGTCTCAGCAGGCCGGTTTCTTCTGGATGCTGTTGTCGGTTGGGTCGGTGTTTTTCGCTATTTTGCTCACCGGCGTGATTTTCTACCTGACGCTTTCGGTTAAAGCAATCAACCTCACGCGCCGGCAGTCAAATTTCATCGATAGCGTCACCCACGAACTTAAGTCGCCAATCGCATCGTTGAAGCTTTATCTCCAAACACTAGACATGCGTGATGTTAGCCCAGACGAACAGGCGCAGTTTCTTAAGTTTATGATGGATGATGTCGAGCGTTTGGACAACTTGATCACGCACTTACTCGAGGCTGGTTACGCGGAAAAGATGCGCGAGCACGAATCTGTCGCGGCCGTGGATATTGCGGAAGTGATCCGGCAGGCTGTGCGCAGCGTAACGCTCCGCTATCGCGTTGATTCGGATATCGTGAAGCTTGATCTCCAGCCGTGTCTAATCAGCATGCCGCTGGTGGATGCTGCAATGATTTTTAGAAACCTAATTGACAATGCGGTGAAGTACGCCGGAACGCCGCCGCACGTGACGGTTTCGTTGAAACTCTCCGAAGAGACCGTCACCTGCCGCATTACTGATAACGGTCAGGGGATCCCAGAAACACTGCGTCGAAAGATTTTTGGCCGCTTCGTGAGGTTGGGAAGAGAATTGCGGCGCGAAAAACCGGGAACAGGGTTGGGACTTCACATCGTCAGCACGCTGGTCAAACGAGCCGGCGGTAAAGTAAAAGTAATCGACCCTGATTCGGTCGAAGAAGATCCGAACATTAAGACCATTTTTGAAGTACGTTTGCCCGGGCGACCATTGCGAACTGCCGGTGACGACGACGCGCCGAGTCGGTTAGAGTCGGATTCGCCAGTACAAGTTTAGTCATTCAGACTATTTTCACCGATTCATTCTGATACAGATTCCATGAGCCATATTCTGGTTGTCGATGACGAAGAACATCTTGCCGTTGGTATTAAGTTTAATCTTGAGGCCGAGGGTTTTCAGGTAACCGTTGCTACCAGTGGAATCGAGGCGATCAACGCGGTCGAATCCGCAGATACCGTCGATTTGGTTGTGTTGGATCTTATGTTACCCGGGATGAGCGGTTACGAGATTTGCGAACAGCTCCGTCAATCGGGGCACGAGATGCCCATCCTGATGCTCAGCGCCCGGACTCTTTCGGAGGATCGCACGCGCGGGTTTGACGTTGGCGCCAATCAGTACATGGTCAAGCCATTTGAGCTACAGGAACTGATCAGCCGCATCAAGAATCTGCTGGGACAACAAAATCGTCGCGCACCGGCTGCCGCGAAAGAGCTCGAAGTCTACGAGTTTGCCAATGCAAAGATTAATTTCAAGACCTACGAGGTAGCTATTGGGGATCGTTCGGTCCGGATGACGCAATTGCAGATCAAGGCACTGAAGTACTTTGTCCAGCGCGAGGGGGAGGTGATCTCGCGCCATCAGTTGTTGGAAGACGTTTGGGAGATGCCTGGCCATGTGACGACACGGGCACCAGACCAAATCCTTCGCCAATTGAGGAAAACGTTTGAACCTGATCCAGCCAAACCTGTTCACTTTCTTACGATTCGCGATGCGGGCTACCGCTTCGTTAAGGAAGGCATCGAGTGAACGTGACTTCGTTTTTGAAGTGGGCGGTTTTTCTTTTGCCCGTTTTCGTTTGTTGCCCTGATGTTGCTTGGGCGCAAAGTGCACAGGGCCCCTCGTCGGTGAGTTTTGAGAAAGAGATCTTGCCGGTGCTGGAGCAACATTGCTTCCGCTGTCACTGCGAAGCGTTGAATGAGGGCGATTTGCGTTTTGACGCTGGACGCGAAAGGGTCGTTCGGGGTGGCCAGACTGGCAGCGACATCTTGGGCAGTGGTTCGATCGATAGCGAACTGTTTCGACGAATCACCTCCACTAAGCCGGGCTACCGCATGCCCAAGCAGGGAGACGCCCTGTCCGCCGCTGAGATTGACTCAATAAGGCGTTGGCTTGATCAGGGAGCTCCATGGGCCTCGCCGGATCAACGCGCCCAGGTTAAGTCGGAGAGGTTGACTGAATCGGAGACGATAACTGAGCAGGCCGGTCGGCATTTGGCCGATCTCTCAACACGACTGCAGGAGCCGGCATTTCGAAACCTCTTTTGGTTATGCATTGGGTTTTGTGCGTTGGCGTTGTGGAGTTGGATCAGTGCGTTCCGTCGTCGAAGGCGAATGTTGGCGGGGCTTGAAATGCCAGAGGAAGCTGCAAGGTGGAAGAACTGGATTATCGGAGCGCTGGTGTTCATGTTGTTGGCCACGTGGGTTCATTACGATGGAAAAGCCGATCGCTTGGCGGGAGAAGTGGACTCGGTGAAAAAGGAATTGTTCAAGTATACCGGTGCTCCCGAAGAAAATTCTTTGCAACCGCCCTACCCCATGCACCCAAGACGACTCGGCGGTGTTTACTTTCGCGGCAACGACGAACGCAACAAAGCGCTGTTCAACGGCGGTTTCTATCGGACCGCTCGATTAGAGTTATGGTTGACTGATGAAGGTGGACGACGTTTAGCTTGGGGCGATGCCGCCTCGGGACCTTTGTTCGTTGAGATTGAGATTCACCGCGCCGCCAAGACGACCGGAGAGCTTTTCTCCGAACGAGTCATGTCGTTGATTGAATTGGCCGATTCGGTTTCGTCAAGTGACGACCGCACCGTTGCCAAAATGGAATGTGTGACGCCCGGTCAGGTATGGAAGGCCCGATTGCCAATCGGGCAAGCAGAAACTTGGCCTGATGGTAAGAAGAATGGAAAGCTATTCTTGATGCAGCAGACCTCTAAGCCCAAGCCGCATTACGGAATTGTGTTTGACTTAATTGTCGTTGACGGGAAAATTGAAGACACGTCTCAATTGTGGATGGGATCGCTCTACGATTTGAACGGACGAGTACTGGTGCCGCGCAATGACAAGATACTTTTGGATCACTGGTTCGATTGGCGGCCGATTCCTGAAATTGAGGGGCCGCACACCGACGATCCCGAGCTACTCGGGCTGCCGGAGCATCTGGGGAAAGTTCGAAACGAATAAGCAGAAAGATTCGTGTCGGTCTCGCTTCGTTGGAGCTTTGTGTTCCGCCAAGCGGCGTTAATTGTCCAGTTGTTCGACAAGTAAAACATTAGTGGAACCGATGCAGACATTGGCGTCTGTGAGAAAGCTTCTATGTTGATTTTGAGGCGATTGTTGCTCTGATTTTTCTGGCGTTTCTCGGTAGACGTTACTCTTTTGTTTTTTTGCCCAAACTCACAGTGCCACACATTCCCACTCGGATTTATCAGTTGAATATTCTGGAAAAGTGCTGGTCAATCGACAACAATAATAGATGTGTTAGTCAAGAGCGGTGAGTGGACAGGTGACGACTGATCACTTGGTCCTTCACTGATTGCTTGTTGTTTGCGAGCGAGTTTCGACCGACTAGCCAACGTTTCTTTATGGTTCTTTCTGGAAGAGGAATGCTATGCCACTTTTTGAAGTTGAAACAGATTCACACATCATCATTACTTGGGCCAATGATGAACAGAACGCGACGACGCACGCGGAGGAATGCTATCCGGGAGAGAGCATTGTGCGGCTGACGAAACGGCCGAGGGACAGTTGGGTGATTTCCAAAGGTGTGTTGGGAGTGACTAACAGCGAGGGCGATCCTTGTGGCAAAGCTCGTGATTGTTTGTCGAAAGCTTCGGGCGACAAGGTGCATGCGATTCGACTTTACATGCATGAGACAGGCAAAGATTTGGAGCAGTCTCGCAAGGCGATTGAGTCCAACATGTTGATCGGATGGTAAGCGGCTAACAGCCGCATTTTTTATGTCGCCACAGAAGCGGCAGGCACCAAAGTACGTGCGAACAATGGCTTCGTTTGACTGTGTTCTGGCATGGTCGTACGGGGCCTTTTTTCGTTGGCGTTACAACAGGTAGCGAAACAAATGGCCAAGTTTGCGGGTACTAGAGATAGAGAAACGGTCTATTGGAAAGCGGCACTCCTGTTCCCAAGATTCAGGGTGTCATTTACACTGAAGACCGAAGGTGAGGACAGCAAGACATAGACCTTACGATGGCGATACCCAGTCAGCAGCGTTTAATGCAGCCACTTATTTCACTCAGAAGCCTCGTCAAAAATTATCAAGACCACCGAGCGCTTGACGGCGTAGATCTGGATGTCATGCCGGGGATCACTGGGTTGCTGGGACCTAACGGAGCGGGCAAGTCGTCGCTGATTAAGGCGATTCTGGGACTGGTCAGTATTACATCGGGAAGCGGCTCTGTGCTCGGGCATCGCTTGGCGGTCGACGGAAAAAAGATCCGCAACGACATTGGCTATATGCCGGAGGACGATTGCTATATTCCCGGCATGACAGGCGTGGAGGTGGTGCATTTTGCCGCTAGTCTATCCGGATTGCCGAAGGTTGAGGGAATGCGAAGGAGTCACGAAATTTTAGATTTCTGTGACATGAAACAAGAACGTTACCGCGCAATCGAAACCTACTCGACCGGCATGCGACAGAAAGTTAAATTTGCGGCGGCGATCGTTCATGACCCAAAATTTTTGATTCTCGACGAACCGACATCCGGACTTGATCCGGAAGAGCGCGAGGCGCTTTTGCAACGCATCAGTGTGCTCTGCGTTGACGCGGGGAAATCTGTATTGCTGTCGACGCATATCCTTCCCGACGTCCAATCAGTGTGCGATCAAGTCGTTATTTTGTCTAAAGGTCGAGTGCGGCTGAACCATTCATTGGCCGAACTGAATCGGATTCAGGTACCCACGGTAGAAATTAGTGTCGATCGCGCCTCGGATGATTTTGTTCGGCGGCTCAAGGATAGGTCACTGGAAGTTTCCATGATGGATAATGGAAACATCGAAGTTACCGGAGAGTCTTTGGAGACATTGACCAGCCAGCTTTGGCAAGTGGCTGATGAGTCTTCGACGATGATCCTTGGGCTGAAACCTGCAATGAATTCACTTGAGAGCATCTTTATGAAGACTGTTGCCGAAGCAAACACATCGTCGCAGGAGATAGCCGATGCCCGTTAATCATCTAGGGTATCGGCCTTGGAAAGCAAAACTAACTAGCGCGCTGACACGCTGGTGGTGTATTTCTTCTTCGGGAATCACGTTAGCGCAGAAGTCGGCGTTGGTCAAACGCATGATATTTGCGGCGTGGTTGCCGGTTTTGTACTGGGGGGTTGGTTTCTTTTTTGTTGGCCAAGCGATGGAGGGGAAGGTAGATCTACTGCCGCCGCGTCTACAGCATCAAATTGAAGCGGAAGGGAACAAATTACCTGAGAAAGCTCTGGAGAGGTTAAATGCAGCCAAGTCTGGTCCCAATCGTTTAGCTGTGGCTGCATTGCTAAAGCAGCAATTTAGAAGTATTCCACAAGTTAATCAGTTGGCCGATGACCTTTTGCAGGGTGATGAAAGCTCTTCTCGCAATCGAATTTGGTGCTGGTTGATGATGTCGTTTTTTCGTTACCCTCAGGGGCTGATGATTTTGTTTTTGGTTGGCGCGATAACACCTACGTTGATCTCGCGCGATATTCGCTCTCGCGCGTTCTTGTTGTACTTCTCGCGGCCGATCAGCAAGACAGAGTATATCCTGGGCAAGTTTTTTATTCCGGCGACTTTCATTGCATTGGTCACAACGTTGCCGGCAATTGGGCTCTATTTATTCGGTGTTTTGATGTCGCCTGATCTGTCGGTCGTCATGAGTACTTGGGATGTCCCGTTGAGAGTCATCCTCGGGACGGTGGTGTTGGCTCTACCGACGGTCTCGGTGGCGCTTATGTTTTCTTCACTGACGCAGGAGAGTCGATTCGCCAGTTTTTCTTGGTTTGCATTTTTTGCGATAGGCCATGCTGCGTGGTTGGCTGTCGTTTTTGGCTACGGTTTTCGCAACGGTAGAGCGCTTCCGTTTGATATGAGCCTGATGGAAGAGCCATCGGTAAAGCTCTGGGGATTGTTATCCTTGTTCAATAATATCGGAGAAGTTCAAGGATGGGTGTTTGGATTCTCGTCTTTCGCTGAGGCTTGGCCCGGACTGTTGGTGCTTTTGTTGATTACCGTTTTTTCGCTGGCCGTGATCTATCGTCAGATTTCTTCGCCGATGAGGGTTTGACATGATTGAACTCGATGGCGTCTCGCGTCTGTATAAAACGGTGATCGGAGTCAACGACATTAGCCTATCGCTTGACCGGGGCGTGTATGGGTTACTGGGGCCCAATGGTTCGGGGAAAACGACCTTGATCAACATGATTCTTGGCCAGATAAAACCGACGCTGGGGACGGTCAGGCTGTTCGGGAAAAACCCGTGGCGGCGAAGCAAACTGTTGCGGCGAGTTGGCTTTTGTCCAGCGTTAGAGTTTTCGTATCCCAATGTTAGCAGTTTAGAATGGGTTACTTATTTGGTGCAAATGCATGGTTTTACCCGGAGCGACGCGCTAACACGTAGCAAACAGGCATTGGAGTTGGTGGGTCTTGGTCATGTTTTGGACCAGCGCATGACAGAGTACTCTTTGGGGATGCGTCAGCGCGCAAAACTTGCTCAAGCGATTGCCCACGACCCGGAGCTTTTAATACTGGACGAGCCATTTAACGGTTTGGATCCGGTCGGTCGGTTTGAGATGATGGCGCTGTTAAAGAAATGGGCGTCCGAAGGCCGCAGTTTGGTATTGGCCAGTCACGTTTTGCATGAGTTAGAGGCGGTCAATCCGGCATTTCTTTTGATCTACAGTGGGCGTTTACTGGCTTCGGGAGCCCCTGACGAGATGCGACGGATTCTTGCCAATTCACCAAGCGTCCTGACGATCCGATCCAGCGACTCAAAAAAGTTAGCGTCGATACTTGCAGAGTTGCCTGCCGTTAGCTGCATGCGGTTCATCGGTGCAGATCAACTCGAAATTGAGACGATGGTGTTGGCGGAAGTCATGAACCTACTTCCTCGCGCCGCGCTCGACGCTGGGATCTCAATCGACGGTGTCGAAACCAATGACCAATCTCTTAAATCACTATTTGCTACGTTGATGAAAATTCAGCGTGGGGAGCTTTTGGCGAGGAAGACACTATGACGAACTGGATCAATAGTGCCCTCGCCACATTTGCGTTTGACGTACGAAGATCGTTCAGCGTTCATCGTTTGTTAGTTGCGATCGGACTCGCCTTGTTTCCTCCACTGATGTTGAGCGTCGTCGGGCGGATTGCGTTTAGCCGTGGAGGTAGGGTTGCGGCGGGGGTGGGAGAATACATGTTGTTTGCCCTCGTGTTTCTGGTCGCGCTGGTTTGCCTATTGATGCTCTTGTTATGGGCAACGCCAAACGTGCACAGTGAACTGGAGGGAAAGACCTGGCATTTTCTGGTGGTTAGGCCGGGCGGTAGGATCGGTTGTTTTCTGGGCAAGTACCTAGTGGCCGTATCGGTATCTTTCACGACCGCATTAGTCTCTTTGGCGGGATGCGTGTTTGTCGTCGATCGCTATGGCGGGTTAGAGGATCCGCTATATACGTTAGGCTGTTTAGCTACGGTTTATGGACTGGCGTGTATTGTTTACGGTGCTGTTTTCTCATTAATCGGCACGATCTTTATTAAACGCGCTATGTTGGTTGGAGCAGGTTTTCTGATTGGAGTTGAGGGGATTCTGGCTGGTTTGCCAGCAGTGGTAAGCAAGATCACGATGAGCTACCACTTGCGTGAGATCGGTATAAAGTGGTTAGGCTGGTTTGTGCCTTACTCAGAAAACGAATACCGGTTGCAGTTTGGACCCGAGTGGCCGACATGGATGCACATTAACTGCATTTTGCTGATGACGATTATCGCTCTAATCGCCGGGATGATCGTGATTACCAATCGTCAGTACATAACTTCCGAGGAGTAGAGTTGCCGCTGTCTGAAGCAGCGATCTTGGGGAGTTGCTTGTTATGCGCACGCATTTCTTGCTACTCGATATAGTTTGTCCTGGTTCGTCGCTTTTTTAAAAAGACAGCGAAAAAAAACAAATAGATGAAAAACGTCTATTTGAAGTTTTGGCTTTCTGATTCTTGAGAAAAAACTTTGGGATTTGCACGTAACCAGTTGTTACTTTACGTGCCGTTCATTCGGTCCCCGCAAGGTCATATTTTTTTTGTTCCTTGAGGGAGATTAGCGATGAAACGAAAATTTAGAAAACGATCAAGTGGTCGAAGTTCTGTTGGAGAGTACTCGAGTCTTGAACAACGCCGAATGCTGGCCGGTAACGTCAATGTCTTTCAAACCGAAGGTATTCTTTTTATTCGTGGTGACAATAGCGACAATCAGGTTCAGATGGATGTCAATTCTGCTGGAGATGTTATCGTCCGCGGTGTGGAGGGCACGCAGATTAATCGTGGAGACGACCCGTTCGTGTATGAAACTCAGAACGGAGTGATTGCCAGCTTGCGGGCTAACATGGGCCAAGGCAATGACAGGTTGTTCGTTGAGAAGGTTCGAGTATCTAACCGCGTTGTTGCCTATGGAGGCCCAGGTGACGATTCGATTGGTTTTTTTCAATCTCGTGTGCGAGGGGATTTATTGATTCAAACCTTTACCGGTGACGACAATGTCTCGGTAGACAATGTGACTGTCGATGGTCGACTGGTCGTGTTCACGCTCGAAGGTGGCGACGAAGTTGGTGTCGACAATTCACGCATTGGAGATCAAACCTTGATTGTGACAGGTGAGGGAAACGATCGCTTGGCATTGAAGAATTCGACCCATGAGAAATTTGTCTATGTTGGCACCCGAGGCGGGACAGACTTCATCGGTGCCGAGGACCTGACAATTAATGACTCAGTTTCAATTTTGACCGGCGATGGAGCTGACGATGTTTTCGTTGAAAGTTCGGCGTTTGGAGCCAAAGCGTTTGTAAACGGCGGGCGTGAATCTGACCGACTAGAAATCGATGCTGACACTCAATTTGCTGTGGCGCCGAGGGCGATCAATTTCGAGGGCAACGATGTTGACGGTGGACGATTGATCGCATCGGACACATTTGCCGAGTTGATTAGGTCTGGGGCTCGGTTGGGAACTGTGGCGGAACTTGCCGCGATCACTCCCGAACTATCGACTTTGTTTGGCGCGGTAGAGGCTACGGGGCTTAGGTCTGCTCTGAACGGGCCCGGCACACTAACTGTGTTCGCTCCGCTAAATAGCGCTTTCGCTGAGATTGAGAGCGTAGTAGCGAGTTTGTCGACGGATCAATTAAGGGATGTGCTAACGTTCCATGTGGCACCTGAGACCATTTTCGCCAGTGATCTCGGGCAATTGGAGAGCGTTGACACTCTCTTGGGCCGTTCGTTTACAGTGGATACTTCAGACGGCGTGGTGCTAAATGGAAATGCGACTTTGGCGGCTACTGATATTCGCGCTAAGAATGGCGTGGTTCATTTGTTGAATCAGGTACTCGTGCCGGCATAGCATTTTCTAGGGCAGACCTTTTCCATGGGAGGCGATTCGCAATGAATGTGCCTCTCGCTTTTCTTTTTTACTCTCTACTGCCTGACGTGCTTCGTTAGCAATTAAGAATTTCGCTTGCAAACGTTCTTAGTGGTTTGCGTATATGCGTTTGAAAGTTCCAAGAAAGCCGCTGGAATTTTTGTGGCCGCACAGGTAAGATTTCCGTTAGTTCTTTAACATCTTTATTGAGTCACCACTGACTGCAGCAGTCTGTCCGTGGATTCTTTGCGCTTGCATGTTTGAAGAAAATCGAGACCAGTTTCAGGATCTACTGCGACAACGGGAACCCATTCATGTCCGCCGACAACACCGCGCTAAAACACACTCCGCTGTCCAATTGGCACAGCAATAATGGCGGGCGAATGGTAGATTTTGCCGGATGGTCAATGCCTGTGCAGTACCAGAGTGTGATTCAAGAGCATCACCAGACCCGTAATGCGGTCGGTGTCTTCGACGTCTCACATATGGGCCGTTTCTTTTTCTACGGCACAAATGTTGGACAATGGATCGATGGCCTTATGACGAGGCGGATTGCCGGCGTTGAGGTTGGGAAGATTCGTTATTCTTTGGTGACCAATGAAGACGGGATGGTTCTCGATGATGTATTGGTTTATCACTTGAATTGTCATCCCGAGGACGGCAGTGCGTTCCTGCCGTCGGAGGCCAATGGCACGTCGTTCTACATGGTGGTCGTCAACGCCGGTAACCGCGAGAAACTGGCGGGTTGGTTTCAATCGCACATTCCGAAAGATTCAGACATTCGGTTGGAGGATCGAACTGAAGAAACCGCGATGATTGCTGTTCAAGGCCCTGAGGCAAACGGAATCGTTGCTGCAATGGCTACGCTTGATCCTGAGTCTCTGGCTTACTACGGCGGGGCGGTGGCAAAATTAGACGATCAATGGACGATTGTTTCACGCACTGGATACACCGGTGAGGATGGCTGTGAGTTGATTCTTGATGCTTCAGTCGCCGAAAATCTATGGGGTAGAATCATCGAGAAAGCGCATGCGGCAGGTGGGGGAGCGTCTGGATTGGCGGCCCGTGATACGCTTCGGCTAGAGGCAGGCATGCCACTCTACGAACACGAACTTTCCGAAGAGATCAATGCTGCATCCACAGGATTGAATTTTGCCATCAACACCAAAGATCGATCGTTTTGCGGCGACGTTGCTATTTCAAAATCGAAAGAGGCAGCGACTGATAACGTGCGAGTCGGGCTTGAATTGGAAGGGCGTCGCCCGGCCAGAGAGGGCTGTCCAGTGCGGGTCGATGGCACGCAGGTTGGAGTCCTCACTAGTGGTACATTGTCGCCGACACTCGAGAAACCAATTGCGATGGCTTATCTTTCGCCTAAGTTTTCCACTGTTGGGACGAAAGTCGATGTCGATATTAGGGGGAAGACCCATGCCGCCACCGTCGTGGCATTGCCTTTCTACAAACGGCCCAAAAGCTAAAATCCCCAGTACAAATTACATTCAAACAAAAAGCAGAACACCTTTTGAAATGGAGTCTAAAGTGAAACCTGAAGAACTACTTTTTG